>NZ_JBMPIU010000007.1:0-189336 GCF_049341865.1 Curtobacterium phyllosphaerae
AATGTGCACGCTGTTGAGTTCTCAAGGACCAGACGCACTCGACCATCCACCCGCAGGCTTCAGCACCGAGGCTGTGTTCCGTTCACTCCGCAGAGCCCCGTCATCCGGGTCAGTGTTGTGGAGTGGTCCCGCTTGAGGATCGTCGGGGGCCGTACTGCATCCCGATGTTCATCGAGATCGTCTCAGCCGCTCCGCCGCCCTGTGGGGTGACGAGGGATTACTTTACGCAGACCTCGCCTGACGTGCCAAACCAGCCGCCCGCCGGGCGTGTCGCGGTGCTGCGGGCATCCCCCGGGCCTCCCGGTCGACACAGGCCGGCGGCCGCGTCAGCGGCGGGCGAGCGCCGGGTTCGTGAGCGAGCCGATGCCGGAGATCGTCACCTCGACGACCTCGCCGTCGTGGACCTCCCCCACCCCGGCGGGCGTGCCGGTGAGGATCACGTCGCCCGGCAGCAGCGTCCAGATCGACGAGACGAACTCGACGATCGTCGGGATGTCGTGCACCATCTCGGACGTCGACGCCGCTTGTCGGAGGTCACCGTCCACGCGGGTCTCGATCCGGACGTCGGACGGGTCGAGGTCCGTCTCGATCACCGGGCCGAGCGGGCAGAAGGTGTCGAACCCCTTCGCGCGCGTCCACTGCCCGTCCCGTGCGGCGAGGTCGAACGCGGTGACGTCGTTGGCGATCGTGTACCCGAGGATGACGTCGGCGAAGTCCTCGCGGCGGACGTTCTTGGCGACCGACCCGATGACGATCGCGAGCTCACCCTCGAACCGCACCCGCCCGGCCGACTCCGGGATCCGGATCGGGTCGCCAGGACCGACGACGGCGGTGTTCGGCTTGAGGAACACCAGCGGGTCGTCGGGGGCGTCGAAGTCGAGCTCCGCGACGTGGTCCGAGTAGTTGAGTCCGATGCCGACCACCTTCGACCGCGGGATCACCGGCGCGAGGAGCGTCGCGGCCTTCCGGTCCACGCGCTCCCCCGTCGGCTCGAAGCCCTGGAAGAGCGGATCGCCGGCGAGGACCACGATGGCCTGCTCGTCGAGGATGCCGTAGCGGGGGTCTTCACCCTGGGTGCTGAACCGTGCGATCTTCACGGGACGAGCCTAGTGACCCGGCGCAGGCATCCCGTCGGTCAGCTGCAGCATCCACCCGTGCGGGTCGGCACGCCGACCGTACTGGATGTCCGTCAGTTCGTCGCGGAGGGACATCGTCAGCTCGCCCGGACCGTCGGTCGGCGACCCGATCGTGAACCCGTCCCCCCGCAGCTCCGCGATCGGCGTCACGACCGCGGCGGTCCCGCACGCGAACGCCTCGACGATCGACCCGTCCGCCACGCCGTCGCGCCACTCGTCGAGCGTCACGGGACGCTTCTCGACGCGCAGGCCGCGGTCCTCCGCGAGCTGCAGGATCGAGTCGCGGGTGATCCCCTCGAGGATGCTCTCGGAGTCCGGCGTGATCAGGGTGCCGTCGTCCCGGACGAGCACCACGTTCATCCCGCCGAGTTCCTCGAGGTAGCGGCCCTCGACGGGGTCGAGGAACATGACCTGCTGGCAGCCGTGCTCGTAGGCCTCCTGCTGTGGGAGGAGCGACGCGGCGTAGTTCCCGCCGGTCTTCGCCGCCCCCGTCCCGCCCTTGCCGGCGCGGCCGTACTCGGTCGAGAGCCAGATCGACACCGGCTCCGGGCCCGAGGAGAAGTACGCGCCGGCCGGACTGGCGATGACGTGGAAGGCGGCCTCGTGTGCGGCGCGGACCCCGAGGAACGACTCGGTCGCGATCATGAACGGGCGGAGGTACAGGCTCGTCTCCGCCGCGTTCGGCACCCACCGGACGTCGGTCGCGACGAGTCGGGTGATCGCCTCGACGAACAGCTCCGTCGGGAGTTCGGGCAGCGCGAGCCGCCGGGCGGAGCGCTGGAACCGGCCGGCGTTCGACGTCGGTCGGAACGTCCAGACCGAGCCGTCCTCGTGGCGGTAGGCCTTCAGTCCCTCGAAGATCTCCTGGCCGTAGTGCAGCACGCTCGCGCTCGGGTCGAGCGTGATCGGACCGTACGGGTGGATCGACGCGTCGTGCCATCCGGCGTCCACGGACCACTCGATGGTCGCCATGTGGTCGGTGAAGTGCTTGCCGAAGCCCGGGTCGCTGAGGATCGTCTCGCGCTCGGCCTCGGCGCGGAGTCCCCGGGACGGGGTCGTCGTGAACGACGTCGCGAACACGGTCGTGTCGGTGTTGGTCATTGCTGGACTCCTGTCGGACGACGACGGTCGGGTCGGTCTCGGTGGGGACCGCGACCCGGACGGGGACGAGCGGATCGGTCTCCGAGCAGACTACGACGTCGGGACGGCGCGCACCGCCGCGGCGATCGCGTCGCCGATCTCGGCCGTGCTGCGCTGCGTGTCCCCCCGGCCGGTGAGGTCGGCCTCGACGGCCCGCGTGACGGCCGCCGACTCTGCGCCGTGGCCGAGGTGGTCGAGGAGCAGTGCGACGGACAGGATGGCGGCCGTGGGGTCCGCTCGCTGCTGACCCGCGATGTCCGGTGCGGAACCGTGCACCGGCTCGAACATGCTCGGGAAGGTGCCGTCCGGGTTGACGTTCCCCGAGGCCGCCAGACCGATGCCGCCGCTGATCGCGCCGGCCAGGTCGGTGATGATGTCGCCGAAGAGGTTGTCCGTGACGATGACGTCGAACATGCCGGGCTCCCGGACCATGTGGATGGTCACCGCGTCGACGTGCTGGTAGTCGACCGCGACCTCGGGGTGCTCCGCCCCGACCGCCGCCACGGTCCGCTGCCAGAGGTCGCCCGCGTGCACGAGCACGTTGCTCTTGTGCACGAGCGTCAACCGGCGACGCGGACGGCGCTCCGCGAGGTCGAACGCGTACCGGACGACCCGCTCGACCCCGTACGCGGTGTTCAGCGACACCTCGGTCGCGATCTCGTGCGGTGTGCCCTTCCGGATCACGCCGCCGTTCCCGACGTAGGGCCCCTCGGTGCCCTCGCGGACCACCACGAAGTCGACCTCGCCGGGGTCCGCGAGCGGCGACACGACGCCCGGGTGGATGGTCGTCGGCCGCAGGTTCACGTAGTGGTCGAACGCGAACCGGAGCTTCAGCAGCAGCCCGCGCTCGATGATGCCGCCGGCGAGCCGGGGGTCCCTCGGGTCACCGCCGACCGCGCCGAGGAGGATGGCGTCGTGCCGGGCGAGGGCCGCCAGGTCGTCGTCGGTCAGGATCTCCCCGGTCTCGAGGTACCGGGTCGCGCCGAGCGGGTAGTCGGTCTCCGTGACCCGGACGGTGCCGCCGACCGCGACGCGGAGCACCTTGAGGGCCTCCTCGACGACCTCCGGTCCGATGCCGTCGCCGCGGATGACGGCCAGGTCGATGTCGGCGGTCACAGCGTGATGTCGATCTCGCGGAGCGACTCGGCCGCGATCGCGTCGCGCACCGTCTCGAGGAGTCCCGACGGCGCCGGCGAGTCGATGGTGAGGACGCTGAGCGCCTGTCCGCCGGCCTCGCGCCGAGCGATCTGCATGGCGGCGATGTTGATGCCCGCGTCGCCGAACTCCTTGCCGTACACCGCGACGATCCCGGGCCGGTCCGTGTAGACCATGACGACGTGGTGGCGCCCGAGGGGCACCTCGACGTCGTAGCCGTTGATCTCGACGATCTTCTCGATCTGCTTCGGGCCGGTCAGGGTCCCGGAGACGCTGATGGTCGGGCCGTCGGACTGCGCGCCGCGGATCGTCAGGACGTTGCGGTACTCCGGGCTCTGGTCGTCCGTGATGAGCCGCACGGTGACACCGCGCTGCTCGGCGAGGAGCGGCGCGTTCACGTAGCTCACCTGCTCGCTGACGACGTCGGTGAAGAGGCCCTTGAGCGCCGCGAGCTCCAGCACCGAGACGTCGTAGCGACTGAGCTCGCCGTGGACCTCGACGTCGACGTTCGTGACCGACGTGTCGGCGAGGCTCGCGAACACCTGCCCGAGCTTCTCCATCAGCGGGATGCCGGGGCGGACGTAGGGATCGATGACGCCGCCGGCGACGTTCACCGCGTCCGGCACGAGCTCCCCGCCGAGTGCGAGACGGACCGACTTGGCGACCGACACGCCCGCTTTCTCCTGCGCCTCGTCGGTCGAGGCGCCGAGGTGCGGCGTCACGACGACGTTCGGCAGGCTCGTGAGCGCGTCGTCCGTCGGCGGCTCGGTCACGAAGACGTCGAGTCCTGCGCCGGCGATGGTCCCGGCGCGGAGCGCCCGCGCGAGGGCGTCCTCATCGACGAGCCCGCCGCGCGCCACGTTGACGATGAACGACGACGGCTTCATGAGGGCGAACTGGTCGTCCGAGACCATGCCGAGCGTCTCCGGCGTCTTCGGCATGTGGATGGTCACGAAGTCCGAGCGCCGGAGCAGGTCGTCGAGGGAGACGAGTTCGACCCCGAGCTGCTGGGCACGGGCGGGGGTGACGTACGGGTCGTACGCGATGACGCTGACGCCGAACGCCTGCAGCCGCGCCGTGATGAGCGCCCCGATCCGCCCGAGTCCGATGATGCCGACGGTCTTCTCGTAGAGCTCGACACCGGTGTACTGCGACCGCTTCCAGGCCCCGCCGGCGAGCGAGGCGTGCGCCGCCGGGATGTGTCGTGCGAGGCTCAGGATGTGCCCGACGGTGAGCTCCGCCGCGGAGATGATGTTCGACGTCGGTGCGTTCACGACCATGACGCCGGCCGTGGTCGCGGCCTTGATGTCGACGTTGTCGAGGCCGACGCCGGCGCGGGCGATGACCTGCAGGTCCGGCGCCGCCGCGATGGCCTCCGCGTCGACCTTGGTCGCCGAGCGGACCAGGATCGCGTTCGCGTCGGCGAGGGCGGAGAGCAGCGCCGGACGGTCGGTGCCGTCCACCGTGCGGACGTCGAAGTCGGGCCCGAGGGCCTCGACGGTCGCGGGCGAGAGTTCTTCGGCGATCAGGACGACCGGCTTGGCCACGGGGTTCCTAACGAGAGGGGTCGGATGCGGATCCATGCTATCGACGCCGACGTCGCGTTACGCGCCGCGACCAGGCGCCGGACGGGAGGCTCGGGGGCGGCCCCGCCACGGGCCTCCCGTCCGACGGATCACAGGTTGAGGAGACTCGGCACGTAGAGCTGCAGGTCGAGCCAGACGACCCCGGCCGCGGCGAACGCGACGAAGAAGACGCCGACCATCCGCGCGAGCGTCGTCCGCCGTGTGACGAACCAGGCCACGACGTACGCGACGGGCGCCACCAGGACGTCGACGACGAGCCAGGTCCAGGGCACGCTCCGCGCGAGGGTCGCTCCCCCGTTGCCGGTCACGAACGCGTTGAACGCGTGCACGTTCTGCACCACGGTCACGAGGTTGCCGATGCTCTGCCAGAGCACGTAGGCCGAGAGCAGGCCGAAGACGACCCGGACCACGATGCGACCGGTGGTCCCGGAGCGGTTGCCGTCCGTGGTCGCCAGTGGTTCGACGGCGCTCACCCGAAGCTCCTCGTCATCACGAACGGCCACGGGACGAGGACGACGAGCCCGAGCAGCAGCCAGAGGAACCGGGTGCGCGTCCTGGCGGCGGCACCGACCCACAGCGTCACCGTGAACCACGCCGCCGGCGCGACGATCGCGAGGACCCGGAGCACCTCGACCGCGATCGTCAGGAGCGCGTCGGCACCGGACACGTACTGCGTCGACGCGGTGATCAGCCAGGCGACCGTGTACAGCAGGTAGACCGCACCGACGACGCCCATGCCGACCAGGCTGCCGGACCCCGTCGGCGCGTCCGGGTCGTGTTCCCGACGTTGCTTCGTCCGGACGACGTTGTCCGGGGCGTCGACGTACGTGGCGTCGCGGTCGTCGCCCCAGGAGAGCGCGTCGTCGTCGTGCTCGCCCGCGGGCGGGGCCTCGTGCGGCGCGTGGTCGGCCGGACCGGCCGGGGAGGCGGCGTCCGCCGGGGAGGCGGCGTCCGTCGGGGAGGCGGCGTCCCGGGGAGTGCTCATGCGTCCAGTGTAGAAGCGACGACCTCGCGCACCGCCGGGAACAGCGGGTGGCTCTCCATGAGTCCGGTGAGGATCTCGGTGAGCGCGTGGGCCGTCGCGCCGGAGCGCAGCAGCGCGTGCAGCTCGATGGACTCGGGATCGTCCTGGTCGTCGAACTCGAGGGCGACGCGGACGGCTCCGAGCAGGTGGTCGACCGGGAGCCCGCGTTCGGCGAGCTGTGCCGCGGGGCCGATGAACCGCTCGCGTCGACCGAGCTTCCGGAGCGGGTTCCGCCCGACGCGGGCGGTCGTGTCCGGCAGGAGCGGGTTCGCGATGCGGGCGAGGTTCGCCTCGACGTACCGAGCGTGCTCCGCCGGGTCGAACCCGTGCTTGGCGACGAGGAGGGCGGTGGTCTCGGCGAGGACACCGTCGACCTCCGGGCGGACGTCACGGTCCTCGAGCGCTTCGCGGATGAGCCGGATGCCCCGGACGAACCCGTGGTAGGCCGCCGTCGCGTGCGCGGTGTTCACCGTGTAGAGCTTCCGCTCGACGAACGGCTGGATGTCGTCGACCCAGGTGACGCCGTCGATCTCCGGGTGCTGCGTCCCCGCCCGTTCGAACGGTCCGCGCTCGATGACCCACTCGTAGAACGGCTCGAGCACGACGTCGAGGCCGTTCGCCTCGCCCACCACGCCGACCTGCTCCGGGACGATGCGGTCGATCGCGCAGTTCGCGAACACGGCGTCGATGTCGCGGTCCTCGAGCACCGGTGCACGCCGGATGCTCGCGTGCAGGGCATCGGTGGCGTTCAGCGCGTTCTCGCACGCGACGATCGCCACCGGACCGGCCTCGGCGGCGCGGGCGGCGAGGCCCTCGGCGATCACCGGTGCGACGAGCGGGAGCGTCCGCGCACCGACCGCGGTCGTGACGACGTCGGCCGCTGCGATCGCAGCGACGACGTTCGCGCGGTCGGTCTTGCTGTTGCGGGCGCGGAACCCGGTGACGACGTGGTCGACCGGGACGTCGCCGACCTCGTGGACCACGAAGCGGCCGGTGTCGTTCAGGGCCGTCACGACGCGGTCGTCGACGTCGACGAAGGTGAGGTCGTAGCCGCTCGCTGCGAGGAACTGACCCACGAATCCGCGGCCGATCTTGCCGGCGCCGATGTGGACCGCTCGTCTCGTCACCGCCATCCTGCGATCCTCCCACGGGCCGGGGACCGGTTCGGACGCGCAGACCGGTCGATGCGGGCACGGACCGTCCACGAGGGTCGAGGAACGGTCGACGGAACGACCGCGGACACCGGGATGACGGCGGGAGTCGGGGCTTCGGTCTGCTGCATAACGTTCGGGTCACATCGCGAGGCGGCGGTGCGGGTGCACCGCCGCCTCGTCGTCGAGGGGATGCCTGCGACTCTAGCGGGCCGCCGAACCGTCGACGTAGTCGGAGTCGGTCTGCTTCCACGCGAACAGCTTGCGCAGCTCGCGCCCCGTCGCCTCGATCGGGTGGCCCTCGCCCTGCTCGCGGAGCGCCGTGAACTCCGGTGCGCCGGCGTCCTGGTCGTCGATGAAGCGCTTCGCGAAGGCGCCGGACTGGATGTCGTCGAGGACGGCCTTCATGTTGTCCTTGACGTGCGGGTCGATGACGCGCGGGCCGGAGACGTAGTCGCCGAACTCGGCGGTGTCGGAGACCGACCAGCGCTGCTTGGTGAGGCCGCCCTCCCAGATCAGGTCGACGATCAGCTTGAGTTCGTGGAGGACCTCGAAGTAGGCGATCTGCGGCTGGTAGCCGGCCTCGACCAGGGTCTCGAAGCCGTACTGGATGAGCTGCGACGTGCCACCGCAGAGGACGGCCTGCTCGCCGAACAGGTCGGTCTCGGTCTCCTCGGTGAAGGTGGTCTTGATGCCGCCGGACCGGAGCCCGCCGATCGCCTTGCTGTAGCTCCACGCGAGGTCCCAGGCGGCACCCGAGGCATCGACCTCGACCGCGACGATGACGGGGACGCCCCGGCCGGCCTCGTACTCGCGGCGGACGGTGTGACCGGGGCCCTTCGGGGCAACGAGCAGGACGTCGACGCCCTCCGGTGCCTCGATGTAGCCGAAGCGGATGTTGAAGCCGTGTCCGAAGACGAGCGCCGCGCCGTCGGTGAGGTTCGGCTGGATCTCGTCCTTGTAGACGTGACGCTGGACCTGGTCCGGCGCGAGGATGACGACGACGTCGGCCCACTTGGTGGCCTCGGCCGGCGTCTGGACGGTGAACCCGGCCTCCTCGGCCTTGCTGCGGCTCTTCGAGCCCTCCTGCAGGCCCACGACGACCTCGACGCCGGAGTCGCGGAGGTTCAGCGCGTGCGCGTGGCCCTGCGAGCCGTAGCCGATGACGGCGACCTTCTTGCCCTGGATGATCGACAGGTCGGCGTCGGCGTCGTACACGATGTCAGTCACGGTGATGGTTCTCCTTGTTGGTGTTCGTTGTCGTTGTCGTCCGCGAGCGCTCGCGCCGGGTCAGCGCGGCACGCGGTCGGTGATGCTCTTCGGGCCGCGCCCCATGCCGAGGAGCCCCGCCCGTGCGAGTTCCTTGATGCCGTACGGCTCGAGGACCCGCATGATGGCCTGGATCTTGCCGGGGTCGCCGGTGACCTCGACGACGAGCGAGTCCGTGGCGACGTCGACGACGCTCGCGCGGAACAGGTTCACCGCCTCGAGCACCTGCGACCGGGTCTGGTTGTCGACGCGCACCTTGATGAGCATGTGCTCGCGCTGCACGGACTGCGAGAACTCGAGCTCGACGATCTTGATCACGTTGATGAGCTTGTTGAGCTGCTTCGTGACCTGCTCGAGCGGGAGGTCCTCGACGTCGACGACGACCGTGATCCGGGACAGCCCCGGGACCTCCGTCGTGCCGACGGCGAGCGACTCGATGTTGAACCCACGCCGGGCGAACAGCCCGGCGACGCGGGTCAGCAGACCCGGTTTGTCCTCCACCAGGAGGGACAGGACGTGGCTCATGCGGGCCTCCCGGTCATGTCGGCGTCCTCGTCGTCCCAGCTCGGGGCGAGTTCGCGGGCGTGCTGGATCGCGGAGTTGCTGACGCCCTGGGGCACCATCGGCCAGACCATCGAGTCGCGGCTGACCACGAAGTCGATGACGACCGGCCGGTCGTTCGTGTCGAGCGCCAGCTGGATCGCGGCGTCGATCTCGGACTCCTCGGTCACCCGGATGCCGAGTGCGCCGTATGCGTCGGCGAGCTTGACGAAGTCCGGGACCATCCGGGAACCGTGCCCGGTGTCGAGGTCGGTGAACGAGTGCCGGCCGTCGTAGAACAGCGTCTGCCACTGGCGCACCATGCCGAGCGAGGAGTTGTTGATGATCGCGACCTTGATCGGGATGTCGTTGATGACGCAGGTCGCGAGTTCCTGGTTCGTCATCTGGAAGCAGCCGTCGCCGTCGATCGCCCAGACCACACGGTCCGGCTGTCCGACCTTGGCGCCCATCGCGGCGGGGACCGAGTAGCCCATGGTCCCGGCGCCGCCGGAGTTCAGCCAGGCGTTCGGCCGTTCGTACCGGATGAACTGCGCCGACCACATCTGGTGCTGTCCGACGCCGGACGCGAACACGCCCTCCGGCCCGGTCATCTCACCGATGCGCTGGATCACCTTCTGCGGGGCGAGCAGGCCGTCCTCGGGCTCGGCGTACCCGAGGGGGAAGTCGCGCTTCAGGGACTGCAGGCGCTCCCACCACGCGGTGGTGTCGGCGCGGTCGTCGGCGGGGATCTCGCCCCACGCGGCGAGCAGGTCGACGATGACCTCGCGGGCGTCACCGACGATCGGGACGTCCGCGAACCGGATCTTCGAGATCTCGGCGGGGTCGATGTCGACGTGCACGACCTTGGCGTCCGGGGCGAACTCGTCGGCCTTGCCGGTGACACGGTCGTCGAAGCGTGCGCCGAGCGCGACGATCAGGTCGCTCTCCTGCAGCCCGAGGACGGCGGGCACCGTGCCGTGCATGCCCGGCATGCCGAGGTGCTGCGGATGCGAGTCCGGAAAGGCGCCGCGGGCCATCAGGGTCGTCACGACCGGGACCCCGGTGGCGTCCGCGAGTCGGAGCAGCTCGGCCGAGGCGCCCGAGCGGATGACGCCGCCGCCGACGTAGAACACCGGGCGGGTGGCCTCGGCGAGGAGCTGGGCGGCCGCGGTGATCTGCTTGCCGTGCGCCTTCGTGACGGGACGGTAGCCGGGCAGGTCGACCTTCGGCGGCCACACGTACGGCGCCGAGTTCTGCTGGGCGTCCTTGGTGATGTCGACGAGCACCGGGCCGGGGCGCCCGGTGGTGGCGATCTGGTACGCCGCCGCGATCGTCGCCGGGACGTCCTCCGGCTTCGTCACGAGGAACGAGTGCTTCGTGATCGGCATCGTGATGCCGACGATGTCGGCCTCCTGGAACGCGTCGGTGCCCATCAGCGTCGAGAACACCTGCCCGGTGATCGCGATGAACGGGACGGAGTCCATGTAGGCGTCCGCGATGGCGGTGACGAGGTTCGTCGCGCCCGGTCCGGACGTGGCGATGGCGACGCCGACGCGACCGGAAGCCGCGGCGTAGCCCTCGGCAGCGTGTCCGGCGCCCTGCTCGTGCCGGACGAGGATGTGTCGGATCGCGGTCGAGGCCATGAGCTCGTCGTAGAACGGGATGATCGCGCCGCCCGGGAGCCCGAAGACGTCGGTGATCCCGAGGTGTTCGAGCGAGCGCAGCACGGCACCGGATCCGGTGAGGATCTCGGGGCTGCGACGGGCTCCCGCGGCGGACAGCGGAGTTGCTTCCGTGGGCATGGGGGTCCTTGCCGTAGATGGTGGATCGGACGACCCGCACGGGCGCGGGTCGGACTCGGCTCAGCCGGTGACCGCGCCCCTGGCTGCGGACTGGACGAGCTTGGAGTACTTCGCGAGGACTCCGCGGGTGTACCGCGGGGGCAGCGGAGCCCAGCCGTCACGGCGGGACTCCAGCTCGGCCGGGTCGACCAGTAGGTCGAGCGTGCGAGCTGCGATGTCGACCCGAATCTGGTCACCATCGCGCACGAAGGCCACAGGACCTGCGTCCACTGCCTCCGGTGCTATGTGGCCGATGCACAGGCCGGTTGTGCCGCCCGAGAATCGTCCGTCGGTCAAGAGTAGTACATCCTTGCCGAGGCCAGCGCCCTTGATGGCCGCCGTGATGGCGAGCATCTCGCGCATCCCGGGTCCGCCCTTGGGGCCCTCGTACCGGATGACGACGACGTCGCCCTTCTGCACGGTCCCCTCGGTCAGGGCGTCCATCGCCGCGCGCTCGCGGTCGAACACGCGGGCCGGACCCTGGAAGACCTCGGCGTCGAAGCCGGCGGTCTTGACGACGGCGCCCTCCGGCGCGAACGTCCCCTGCAGGATCGTCAGGCCGCCGGTGGCGTGGATCGGGTCGTCGAGCTTCCGCATCACCTTGCCGTCGAGCGCCGGCGGGTCGATCTCGGCGAGGTTCTCGGCGAGGGTCCTGCCGGTGACCGTGAGGCAGTCGCCGTGCAGGAGCCCGGCGTCGAGCAGGGCCTTCATCACGACGGGGATGCCTCCGTTCCGGTCGACGTCGACCATGACGTACTGCCCGAACGGCTTCATGTCGGCGATGTGCGGGACCTTCGACCCGATGCGGTTGAAGTCGTCGAGGGTGAGCTCGACCTCGGCCTCGTGCGCGATCGCGAGCAGGTGGAGCACGGCGTTCGTCGAGCCGCCGAGGGCCATGAGGACGGTGATCGCGTTCTCGAAGGCCTCGCGCGTCAGGATCTGCCGCGCGGTGATGCCGAGCCGCAGCATGTTCACGACGGCCTCGCCGGAGCGGTGCGCGTAGTAGTCGCGGCGACGGTCGGCCGACGGCGGGGCGGCCGACCCCGGGAGGCTCATGCCGAGTGCCTCGGCCAGGGACGCCATCGTGTTCGCGGTGTACATCCCGCCACAGGCGCCTTCGCCCGGGACGATCGCGCACTCGATCTTCTT
The DNA here is from genome assembly GCF_049341865.1 of Curtobacterium phyllosphaerae. Taxonomy (NCBI): domain Bacteria; kingdom Bacillati; phylum Actinomycetota; class Actinomycetes; order Micrococcales; family Microbacteriaceae; genus Curtobacterium; species Curtobacterium phyllosphaerae. The sequence goes on from NZ_JBMPIU010000007.1 coordinate 11,992, forward strand.
CAGCTCCTCCTCGGTCATGGTGCCGGCCTTGCACGCGCCGACGCCCTCGAACGAGTCGATGATCGTGACCTGCTTCTCCGTGCCGTCGGCCTGCTTCACGTAGCCCGGCATCACCGAGCCCGCGTAGAGGAACACGCTCGCGAGGTCGAGCCGGGCGGCCGCCATGAGCATCCCCGGGAGCGACTTGTCGCAGCCGGCGAGGAGCACCGACCCGTCGAGGCGCTCGGCGTTCATCACGGTCTCGACGCTGTCCGCGATGACCTCACGGGAGACGAGCGAGAAGTGCATGCCCTCGTGGCCCATCGAGATGCCGTCGGACACCGAGATCGTGCCGAACTGCAGCGGGTAGCCCCCGCCCGAGTGCACGCCTTCCTTCGCTCCCTGCGCGAGGCGGTCGAGCGACAGGTTGCACGGCGTGATCTCGTTCCACGACGAGGCGATGCCGATCTGGGGCTTGTCCCAGTCCGCGTCGCCCATGCCGACGGCACGGAGCATCCCTCGGGACGTGGTGGCTTCTATCCCGTCGGTGACGACTCGTGACCGGGGCTTGACGTCGATATCAGGCATGGAGCGAGTCTACGACGAAGTGGGATACCACCCGCGCACGTCGGGACCGGCGCCCGGTCACCGCGTCGCGCGGAGCCGCGCGAGCGCCTTCAGCACGTCCGTCAGCGCGGCCGGGTCGGCGACCCGGTACCGGGCGGCGGTGTCGCCCGGTCCGACCTTGACGCCGAGGTCCGCGTCGTCCTGGTCGAGGACGCCGAAGCCGTCCTCGTCGGTCACGTCGTCCCCGGCGAACACCACCGCGTCGGCCTGGAGGATCGTCCGCAGTCGGGCGATCGCGTCGCCCTTCGTGACGTGTCGGATCGAGAACTCCAGGATGTCCTTGCCGGCGCGGACGTGCACGTCCGGGTGGACGGCGGCCACGGCCGCCCGCGCGTCGTCGTCGGCGGCACGGGCCTCGTCCGGCGAGACCCGACGGGTGTGCACGCCGTGCCCGGCCGGCTTGTGCTCGATGACGACCCCGGGGTGCCGGGCGCCGACCTCGTCGAGGACGGCGCCGACGTCGGCGACGGCGGCCCGCTCGTCCGGGGTGAGGGCCTCGGACGACTCGCCGGCCACGCGCCACTCGACGCCGTGCGAGCCGATGAGCGACATGCTCGACGGTGCGTGTGTGACGCGCTCGAGGCTGCCGAGTGAACGGCCGGAGACGAGCACGACGTGTGTGTCCCTGGCGCGGTCGAGCGTCAGGACGGCGGCCCAGGAGCCGGGGAGCGCGCCGACCTGGGCGGGCTCGTCGGCGAAGGGTGCGAGCGTGCCGTCGAAGTCGAGGGCGACGAGGAGCGTCCCGGCTGCCGCGGTGCGTTCCACCGCCGCGCGGATGCGGGTCGCGTCGTCCGTCGTGACGCCGACCGCGTCGGTGCCGGTGCCGGTCTGCTCGGCCATGTCGTTCCTCCAGTGCGAAGCGGATGGTGCGCGGGTCGTGCCGCCGGGCTGCGTGGGTCGTGCCGCCGGGCTGTGGAGCGGGTGTCCGCGGGTCAGGCGTTGTCGCGGCCCTCGACCGCGACCGTGTCCGCATGCTCGACCGCACGCTCGTCGCCGGCGTCCACCGAGTCCGGGTCGATGCCGGGGCCCCGCGTGTGGCGGTCGAGCGCCTCGATGAACAGCCGCGACCACCGGGCGACGTCGTTGTCCTTGACGCGCTTGCGGAGCGCACGCATCCGGGTCGAGCGCTCCCGGCGCGGCATCTCCATCGCCCGGGTGACGGTGTCCTTCAGCGCCTCGATGTCGTGCGGGTTGATGAGGAGTGCCTGGCGGAGCTCGTCCGCGGCACCGGCGAACTCGGAGAGCACGAGGACGCCGTCGTTGTCGAAGCGGCTCGCGACGTACTCCTTCGCGACGAGGTTCATGCCGTCGCGGAGCGCCGTCACGAGCATGATGTCGGCGGCGAGGTAGAGCGCCACCATCTCCTCGCGCGGGTAGCCGTGGTGCAGGTACGCGATCGGCTGGTGGCTGATGGTGCCGAGGTCGCCGTTGATCCGCCCGACCATCAGCTCGATGTCGTCGCGGAGCGTGATGTACGTGTCGACACGCTCGCGGCTCGGGCTCGCGACCTGGACGAGGGTGGCGTCCTCGACCGCGACGCGGCCGTCCTCGATGAGCTCGCCGAACGCCTTGATGCGGTGCCGGATGCCCTTGGTGTAGTCGAGGCGGTCGACGCCGAGCAGCACGGTCGTCGGGTTGCCGAGCCCCGCGCGGATCTCCGCGGCACGCGCCTGGACCTCGGGGCGGCGCGCGATCTCCTCGTAGCTGTCGGCGTCGATCGAGATCGGGAAGTGCCGCGCCTCGACGTGCCGGACGGTGATGCCGCGACGGCTCCTCGGCGCGTCGGGGTCGTCCACCGGCACGTCCACGAGGGTGCCCTTGGTCGTGTAGCCCTTGATGTGCCGGACGGCCCGGAGGAAGTTCGAGGCGTCGTCCTGGCGCTGGAAGCCGATGACGTCCGCGCCGAGCAGCCCGTCGATGATCTGGGCGCGCCACGGGAGCTGCGCGTAGATGCCGACCGGCGGGAACGGGATGTGGTTGAAGAAGCCGATCGTGACGTCCGGACGGAGCTCGCGGATCATCCGCGGGACGAGCTGCAGCTGGTAGTCCTGCACCCAGACGACGCCGTCCTGCTCGGTGACGGCGGCGGCGGCCTCGGCGAACCGCTCGTTGACGCGCTTGTACGCGTTCCACCAGTCGCGATGGTAGGTCGGCTGCTCGATGACGTCGTGGTACAGCGGCCAGAGCGTGTCGTTGCTGAAGCCCTCGTAGTAGTCCCGGATCTCGTCCTCGGACAGCGGGACGGGGACGATGTGGATGCCGTCGTTGTCGAACGGGTCGACGCTGATCTCCGCGTGGCCGGCCCAGCCGACCCAGGCACCGTCGTTGGCACGCATCACCGGCTCGAGCGCCGTGACGAGTCCGCCGGGCGAGTGCCGCCAGCCCTCGGTGCCGTCGTCGTCGACCACCCGGTCGACGGGGAGCCGGTTCGAGACCACCACGAAGCCGTAGGTGGTCGGGTCCTGCTCGGCGGCGTCCTGCTCGGCGGCGTCCTGCTCGACTGGGGGCATGTTCTGGCGGTTCTCCGTTCGACGCTCCCCAGGCAGCGGTGGTCCCGGTCGGGGTCGAGTGCGCGCCGGAGGGCCGGTCCAGGCTACCAGCGGGGGTGACCGTCCGGCGGGGCGGCGGTGCGTGCGGTGCAGTCGGACGGTCGTCGCGTAGCGTCGTCCGCATGACACGCACCAGGGCCTGGCGGGACGGTTCCGTCGAGGCGGAGGGCTTCCCCGTCGCCGACACGTCGGACCACCTCGAGCACGACGACGGCATGGTCTGGATCGACTTCACCGACCCGTCGGCCGACGACCTCGCCCAGGTCGAGGAGGAGCTCGGCGTCCACGAGCTCGCGAGCGAGGACGCATTGGAACCCGGGCAGCGCACCAAGCTCGACCGCTACCGCGGCGGCCTGTTCCTCGTCGTGCACGACATCACCCGTCCGCGATCGGTCGACCCGGACGACGCCACGCTGGTCTCGCGCGAGGTGAAGGCGTTCATCACGCCCCGCGCCCTCGTCACGATGCACGGTGCCGACTTCGACATGGACGAGATCGTCCGCCGATGGGACGCGAACGCCGACCTCGCGACGCACGGTGTGCCGTTCCTCGTCTGGGGGCTCCTCGACGGGGTGGTCGACCACGCGACGACCGCCGTCGAGCAGATGGACGAGATGGTCGACCGGCTGGAGAGCGACCTGTTCGACACCGATGCCCGGACGGCCGGGATCCAGCGGCGGTCGTTCGGGCTCCGGAAGTCGCTCGGGACGATCCGGAGGCTGGTCGTCCCGATGCACGACGTGATCCAGTCGATCCTGCACGGGGACGCCGACCGGCTCACCGACGGCATCCGCCCGTACTTCCGCGACGTCGCCGACCACGTGGCGAGCGTCGCCGACGAGACCGACTCACTGCGGGACACGGTCGCGAGCGTCCTCGACACCAACCTGAACCTCGCGTCGAACCGGCAGAACCTCGTGATGAAGAAGGTGACGAGCTGGGCGGCGATCATCGCGATCCCGACCGCGATCACCGGGTTCTTCGGTCAGAACGTCACGTTCCCCGGGGAGAGTTCGTGGAGCGGCCTGGTGATCTCCCTCGTGCTCATCATCGGCACGAGCGTGACCCTGTACGGCGTGTTCAAGCGCAAGGACTGGTTGTAGGAACGCGGGCGTCGCGGGCGCCCGGGGCCTCGTTCGCGTCGGAGACGGCACGGAACCGCCGGGCGGGACCGTCGGGCTACAGCGCCAGGGCGAGGACGCCGGCCACGACCGTGAGCGGGGCCACGACGCAGCCGAGGAGCATGTACCGGCCCCAGGAGAGCTCGACGCCCTCGGCGCGGAGCCGGGCGTGCCAGAGCAGCGTCGCGAGCGAGGCCCACGGCGTGATGAGACACCCCGCGTTCACCCCGATGAGCAGGGCGGCGTACCGAAGGGGCTCCCCCGCTGCGGCCGGCTCGAGCACCAGGTAGGCCGGGAGGTTGTCGATCGCGTTCGCAGCCACCCCGCCGGCACCGCCGAGCAGCAGCAGGTCCCCGAGCGACGTGCCGTGGCCGCCGCCGCGCAGCGCGTCCACGAGCGGGTCCGTGACGCCCGTCGCGTGCAGGGTCTCCACGACCACGAACAGCCCGGCGGCGAGGAGCAACGGCTGCCACGGGATGCGCGACGCACGGAGTGACGACGGCTGCCGGACCGCGGCGACGACGACGAGCACGACGGCGGCCGCGATCGCGGCGATCCACACCGTGACACCGGCGGTCAGGGCGACGACGAGCGCGACGAGGACCGCGGCGGCGGCGGCGAAGAACACCCGGTCGGTCGGCTGACGCACGGCCGGGGGCGTGTACCGCCCGAACAGCTGGCGTCGGAACACGACCACGAGCACGGCACACGGCACGAGCACGCCCGCGACCGCCGACCACGCCATCAGAGCCGCGAACGGCAGCGGACCGTCGAGTCCGATCCGGGTGACGGCGAGCAGGTTCGTGAGGTTCGACACCGGCAGCAGGAGCGACGCGGTGTTCGCGAGCCACACCGTCGTCAGCGCGAACGGCATCGCCGGCAGCCCGACCCGACGGGCGAGCGTGATGACGATCGGGGTGAGCAGCACGGCCGTCGTGTCGATCGAGAGGAACACGGTGCAGAGCACGGCGAGGACGACCACCGCGCCCCACAGTCCGATCGTCCGCCCGCCGCCCACCCGCGCTGCCAGGTCGGCGAGCCGGTCGAAGACCCCGGCGTCGGCCGCGAGCTCGGCGACGATCGTCAGGCCGAGGACGAACGCGAGCACCGGGACGACGCGGTCGGCGAGCTCGACCAGGGTGGACACCGGCAGGAACCCGAGGACGACGCAGATCGCCCCGATCACGAGCAGGGCTGCTCCCACGGCGGCTTGACGCAACGGTCCTCCTCGGCACACACCAACACTCGACACGACGGTGCGCGCTGCGACCGGCGCTCCAATGTACCCGCGGGTAGCCTTGCGGACGAACGACTCCAGGAGGCACAGTGCGCAAGTTCTTGTTCAACGGTTCGGTGTTGAGCTCCATCTTCAGCGGGTACAGCGTCCTGCAGACCACCCGGAAGGGTCCGCGCGACTGGCGGCTGGCCCTGACCTGGGTGGCGTGGCTCGCGACGACCATCGTCGCGATCGGCACGGTCGTCGAGGACGACCGGCACATCAAGGCCAAGCAGTAGGGACGTCGCGACACGCGACCGGACGGACTGGAGGGACGGTGCAGGTGATCCTGCACCGTCCCTCCAGTCCGTGGTCGCGTCCGCATCGCCGCATCCGGCCCGTGTGACCATCTCGTGACAGATCGCATCCTGCATCCGGGGGACACCCCGCCTGCGCGTCCACACATGTAGCGTGTCGCGAATGACAGCCCAGGACGAGACCGGTGTGGAGACGAGACCGGCGAACGACTTCTCCCACGAGCAGGAGGGGTTCCAGCACGGACTGAAGCCCCGACAGCTCCAGATGATCGCGATCGGCGGTGCGATCGGGACCGGTCTGTTCCTCGGTGCCGGTGGTCGTCTGCACTCCGCAGGACCCGCGCTGGCCGTCATCTACCTGATCGCCGGTGTGTTCGCGTTCTTCATCCTCCGGGCGCTCGGCGAGCTCGTGCTGCACCGTCCGTCGTCCGGGTCGTTCATCTCCTACGCCCGGGAGTTCTACGGTGAGAAGTTCGCGTACGCCGCCGGCTGGATGTACTTCCTCAACTGGGCGATGACGTCGATCGTGGACACCACCGCCGTCGCGCTCTACCTGCACTACTGGTCGGGCACCCGGCCGGTCCCGCAGTGGGCCCTGGCGCTCGCGGCGCTCCTCGTCGTCCTCGCGGCGAACCTCGTCGCGGTGAAGGTCTTCGGCGAGCTCGAGTTCTGGTTCGCGATCATCAAGGTCGCGGCGCTCGTCGGGTTCCTCGTCGTGGCGCTCCTCTGGCTGTTCTTCGCGTTCCCGGTCGAGTCCGGCGGACAGAGCGTGCAGACCGGGTTCCGGATCTGGGCGGACAACGGGGGGATCCTGCCGACCGGCATCCTGCCCGCGGTCCTCGTGGTGCAGGGCGTCGTGTTCGCCTACGCCGCGATCGAACTCGTCGGCACGGCGTCCGGCGAGACGCAGAACGCCGAGAAGGTCATCCCCCGTGCGATCAACTCGGTCGTCCTCCGCATCGCGGTGTTCTACGTCGGCAGCGTCGTCCTGCTGTCCCTGCTGCTCCCGTACACGTCGTACAAGGAGGGTGTCAGCCCGTTCGTGACGTTCTTCTCGTCGATCGGGAACCCCGCGGTCGGCCAGGTCATGGGGTCGGTGATGAACTTCGTCGTGCTCACGGCGGCGCTCTCCTCGCTGAACGCCGGGCTCTACTCCACGGGGCGCGCGCTGCACTCGATGGGCATGAACGGCTCGGCACCGAAGTGGACCACGAGGATGTCCAAGGGTGGTGTGCCGTTCATGGGCATCCTGCTCACGGCGTGCTTCACGCTCCTCGGGGTCGTGCTCAACCTGTTCGTGCCGGCGCAGGCGTTCGAGATCGTCCTGAACGTCGCCGCGCTCGGCATCGTGACCGCGTGGGGCACGATCATGCTCTGCCAGATGCGGCTCCGGGCCTGGGCGAAGAAGGGCCTCGCGAAGGAGCCGACCTTCAAGCTCCCCGGTGCCCCGGTCACGTCGTGGCTGACGATCGCGTTCCTCGTGTCGGTCCTCGTGCTCATGGCGATCGACTGGCCGATCGGCACGCTCACCATCGCGTCGCTCGTGGTCATCATCCCGCTGCTCGTGGTCGGCTGGTTCCTGCAGCGTGACCGGATCCTCCGCATCGCGTCCCTTCGCGAGGGCGTCACCGGGCCGTTCCCGGTGACCGGCCGCGACCCCGCGAACCAGGTCCGTCGCGGCGACGGCGACGGCGACGACCGCGAGTAGGCACGCGGTGTCCGACGAACGCACTCCACCGACCGTGGGGTGCGTTCGTCGTTCCGGGTCCCCCATATGATCGCGTCGTGCCAGACCCCACGCTCGACCTGCAACTCACCTGGCGCGGCACCTTCGGCCGCGTCCGGGTGTTCACGGACTCCGTGCTCGCCGAGACGAGCTTCGAGCGCCCGGAACGGACCGTGGTGCCGATGGAGCAGGTCACCGGATGGCGCATCGAGCCGTGCGACTTCGACGCGGTGTGCGTGGAGTTCGAGACGTCGGAGGACACCTACCGCGTGCTGCTCGACACCGCGGACGAGGGCGTCACCCACCACGCCCTGACCCGGGTCCTCGGCGCGCCGCTCCCCCGTCAGTCCTAGTCCCCGGGCCGGCGCCCGTCGAGGATGCAGGAATCCGGGGTACTCGGGGCGCCGACCCCGGTTCGGTGCGTCCTCGACACGGTTCCGGGGACGGGACGGGACAGGACGGGCCGGTCGGACGGGACGGCGGGGGCGGACGGAGCGCGGTCGTCAGACCCCGCGGACGCCGACGTAGAGCGCGTACAGGGACATGCCCGCCGTCATGAACAGCCGGTTCCCCGCCCGCCCGCCGAACGCCACGTTCGCACATGGCTCGGGCAGGTCGATCGTCCCGATGCGCTCCCCCGCCGGCGTGAACACCCGGACCCCGTGCGCCGCCCGCTCGCGTCCGGCCCACCCGCACCAGAGGTTCCCGAGCTCGTCGATCGCCATGCCGTCCGGACCGCCGTCGACGCCGTCGACGAGGAGCCGCCGACGCCCGAGCCCCGTGCCGTTCGCGACCACGTCGAGGACCCAGATCCCCGGGTTCGGGTCACCGGTCGACTCGACCACGTACAGGTGCTGACCGTCGGGCGAGAACGCCAGCCCGTTCGGGTCGGCGAACTCGGTCGACACCACGGCGACGGTCCCCGAGCGCGGATCGATCCGGTACACGTCCGGATGCGTCTCGGACACGGCGCGGTGGCCCTCGTGGTCACTGCTGATCCCGAACCGCGGGTCGGTGAACCAGACCGCACCGTCCGGGGCGATCGTCACGTCGTTCGGTGAGTTCAGACGGGCACCGTTCGGAGCGCGGTCGGCGAGCACCGTGATCTGGCCGTCGTGCTCGGTCCGGACGACGCGACGACCGCCGTGTTCGCAGGTGACCAGGCGGCCCTGCGGGTCGCGCACGCTGCCGTTCGCGAATCCGGCGGGCTGCCGGAACACGGTCGTCCCGCCGGTCTGCTCGTCCCACCGGAGCATGCGGTCGTTCGGGATGTCGCTCCAGACCAGCTGGCGGTGGTCGCCGAACCAGACGGGCCCCTCCGCCCAGCGGCACCCCGTCGCGAGCCGTTCGACCGCCGCGTTCGACAGGCGGATGGCCGCGAACCGGTCATCGTGGACGTGGACCCTGCTGTCCGGGTAGTGGTCGGTCAGCGGTCCGAGCGGCTGCGCGTCATCGAGGAGCATGCCGCCATCCTGCCGGATCGGCACACCCCGTGGACGGCGACACCGGTGGACGGACGGCTCAGGCGTGCCGGCCGACGCGTCGGGTGATGGCGACGACGGTGACGTCCTGCGCGAGTTCGCGCCGTACCGCCTGGTCCGCCACCTGGCGGAAGAACAGTCCGAAGTCCCCGAGCGCGTGCAGCCGACGTCCGGCGAGTGCGAGCGTCTCGATCGAGTCGTCGTGGAGCCGGAGCAGACCGTCGCTGCCGATCAGGAGCGACTCGCCCGGCGCGAGGACGACCTCGCCGAGCACGTAGGCCTCACCGGGCGGCTGCAGCCCGATCGGCAGGTTGCGGCTCGTCAGGACCTCCGGGGACCCGTCGGCCCGGACGTGCACCACGAGCCCGAGCCCGGCGTCGACGAACTCGATCCGTCCGGTCGCCGTGTCGACCCGGGCCGTGAACGTCCTGGCGTGCGCATCCGTCGCGGCGAGCTCCGGGACCACCTGTGCGGCGACGTCGCGGAACGCGTCGCCGAGCGGCAGGCTCGTCCGGGCGCGGATCGCACTCCGGAGGCTCGCGGCCAGGACGGTCGCGCCGGCCGAGGACCCGCTCACCCCGGCCACCGTGACGGACGGGCCGCCCTCGCTGAACTGCCAGTCGTGGAACCCGCCCGCGACGGCGTCCGGGGTCGTCGAGGCGCCGTCGATCGACCATCCGGGCACGGTGAGGGGCGTCGGTCGGAACGCACCGGCCACCGCGCGCACGTCGTCGGCCCGGCGGCCCTCGGCGAGGATCCGCTCGGCCCACCGCGCCAGGTCCTGGAGCAGCTCGGTCTCGCGCTCGTCGAAGCTCCGCGGCACGGTGTCCATGATGCACAGGCTGCCGACGGTGGTGCCGCCGGGGGTGCCGATCGGAGCACCGGCGTAGAACCGGACGTTCGGGTCGCCGACGACGAGCGGGAGCGCCCGGAACCGTTCGTCCGTCCGGGTGTCGGGCACCACGACCGGATCGGTGCCGGACACGGTCGCCTGGCAGAAGGACCCGTTGAGCGGCATCGACCGCACGGGCCCGTCGGTCGGCGACACCATGTGGAGTTCGGCGGCGTCGGCGACGTTGAGGTACGACCACGGGACGTCGAAGAGGTCCCTCGCCATCCGCGTGATCCGGTCGAAACGTTCCTGCGGTGGGCCGCCGACGATGCCGAGCGCGCCGACGATCGCGGCCCGACGAGCCGCGCTGCGGTCGCGTTCGATCTCCTGCATGGGTCCTGGTCCTTCCCCGGGGCGGGTCGCTGTCTCCGCCGACACGGTGGCTCCGGAGTGGTCGGGTCCGTTGCACACCGTGCAGCAACGCTACGGGGCGGGTCGCTCGGTCGTCCAGCGGCGCGGACCCCCACTCCGGGGACGAGACCCGTGCCATGGTCCCGATCGGTGTCTCAGCCCGCGGTGTCGTCCGGTCCGCTCGGCACCGCGCCGCACCAGTCGACGGTCGATGCCTCGATGGTCGCCTCGATCGCCCCGCTCGACGCGTCCGCGACGAGGACGCTCTCGCCGGCCGGACTCCGCGTCAGCACCGCGACGAGCTGCGCGTTCGGCGACGGGCACAACCCGGTGACGGCGGCGTCCGCTGCGACGACGATCGGCAGGGTGGTCGCCGTCGCGCCGGCGACCCGCTCGACGTGCGCCGCGACGGTGCCGTCCGCGCGGAGGTCGCCGACGACGCGCAGGTACGTCGACGGGGTGAGCGCCGCGATCCGACCGAGGTACCCGTCCGTCGGCACGTCGGCCGGCACGTTCAGCGCGCTCGTCCGACCCGTCGCGAGGTCGAGTCGCTCGATCCCGGTCCCCGTCTCGACGATCGCGGTGGTGCCGGTGCCGACGAAGCCGTGCAGGGAGGTCGCGGCACCGAGCCGCACGGGCTTCGCCGTGCCGGTCGTGTCGACCAGGAGCAGGTCGTCGTCGTCCGTGCGGACGAGGGCCGACTCGGTGCGCGGGACGAAGGCCCACTGCCCGACGCCCACCGGCGACGCCGTGGTGCGGTCCGCGATCGTCCCGTCCGGGCGGACGGGCATCGGCAGGTGCGTCCCGGACAGCGGGACCAGGTAGAGCCCGGACGACACCGTGCGCCCTCCGGACGTCGCGTCGAACACGAACCCGAACGCGGCGCCGTCGTCCGCGACGTGCAGCGACGAGGCCCGTCCGGACCGGGTCGGCATCTGGATGTGCTCGACGGCACCCGTCCCGCTCGCGGGCACGAGGTCGATCGACGACTGCCGGTCCGTGTCGGTGCGGAGCACGACGAGGTACCGACCGAGCCGCTGGAACTCCGCGATGTCCGATGCCGCGTCGAGCACCGTGTTCCCGGCACCGTCGAGCGGCCGCCGCACGATGCGGTCCGGCGCACCGCTCGTCCGGGCCGGCAGGAGCGACAGCACGGACGTCGTCCCGGTCCGGACGGACGTCCGGAGCGTCGCCGGGACGCTCCGGCCGGCGGCGGTGACACCGCGGACGACCACCCGGTAGGACGCGTCGTACCGGAGCGGGCCGGCGAACTCGAGAGCGATCGCGTTGCCGCTCGTCGACACCGAGAACGCGGCACGGGGGGTGACGCTGACGTCCCGAGCCCGGACGGGTGCGACGCGCTGGTTCGCGGAGAGGATCACCCGCTGGGCGGCCTTCGTGACGAGGTCCGTCGCCGAGTACGACACCCTGGACAGCCGCGGACCCTGACCGGCCCCGACGACGGCCGACACGGCCGCGACGAGCGCCAGGACGAGGACCGTGCCGACGAGTCGGGCCCGGAACCGCCGAGCGCTGCGGGGACGGCCTCGGGACGGCGCCTCAGTACTCATACGGGTCCCCCGGTTCGGGCACGCGACGGACCGTGGTCGCGCCGATCACGAGTCGGTCCGACGCGGCCGGGTCGGGGTTCGCCGTGATCGTCCCGCGCACCCGGACCCAGGCGTCATCGGCCGGGACGTCGGCGCCGGCCGGCTCGACCACCCCGACCCCGACGGGCTGCGCGTCCACGGCGCAGCAGCTGATCACGAACCGGGTGAGCGTGAACCCGTCGGCGCGGTGCACGACGAACCCGGTCAGGTCGACGCGCTGACCGACGAGCGACGAGGCGTCCGTCGTGGTCCGGATCGCCGCCGCCCAGTCCTTCACCCCGAACGCGCTCGTGTCCGTGGTCGCACCGAGCAGCGACACCGCGCCGGACGACCCGGTCGCGTCGGACAGCGAGCCGGCGTCGACCGACCGCTGCACCGCGGTCCGCGCGGACAGGGTCGCGGGCGGCAGCACGAGCATCGACAGTGCCAGCCCGACCACGACGACCGTGCCGAGGGCGCCGGCGACCGTCCCGACGACGCGACGTGCGCGCCGCGGGCTCGCAGCGCCTCCCGTCCGGTCGACGGTCCGCGGTCCGGCGGACGACGTACCGGACGGGAGGCCCGGGGTCGCGTCCGCCCCATGGGCGCGGCGAGCGCTCCAGACCGACCGCACGACGGCCGCGGTCCCCGCCGTCGCGAGCACCACGGCGATCCCGGCGAGCACGATCGTGAAGACGACGTACCGCGGGTTGATGTAGAGGTCGAGTCGCCCGGTGGCCCCGAGCCACATCGTGCACGCGGCGACGACGGTCAGCGTACCGAGCGACAGGAGCGTCCCCGGAGGACCCGAGCCCGCCGGCGCGTGGTCGTGCTCGTGGTGCTCGTGGTGCTCGTGGTCAGACAACGACGTTCATCCCCCATCCCACGGCGGCCGCGAACAGGACGCACACGACGGCGAGCACCCCGAGGAACCGCACGCGGAACGTCGTCCGGAGGAGCGCGATCATCTTGACGTCGATGATCGGACCGATGAGCAGGAACGCGGTGATCGACCCGGGCAGGAACGTCGACGCGAACGACAGGGCGAAGAAGGCGTCGACGTTCGAGCACAGCGAGATCGTCATCGCGAGGACCATCATCGCGACGACGGACAGCACCGGGTCGCTGCCGATCGCGACGAGGGCGCTCCTCGGCACGACCACCTGGATCGCCGCCGCGAGCGCCGCACCGACGAAGAGCGCGGGGAGCATGGTCCGCGTCTCGCCGCCGAAGTGGACGATGCTCGACCGCCAGCGGTCCCGACGCTCGGCGGGGTCGACCCCGACGTCGCACTGCGCCCGGAACGCCGGGACGAGCAGTGCGCTCGGGTCGCGGTGCGCCGACACGATCCACCCGACGAGGTTCGCGACGACGAACCCACCGAGCACCCGGACGGGCAGGATCGCCCCGGTCCACCCGAAGGCCTGCGCCGTGCTGACGATGACGAGCGGGTTGAGGATCGGGGCGGCGACCAGGAACGTCGTCGCCTCGGCCGGCGAGAACCCCCGGACCATGAGGCCGCGGGCGAGCGGCACGTTGCCGCACTCGCACACCGGGAAGAGCATGCCGATGAGGGAGATCACCGCGCGTCGTGGGATCGGACGACGGGGCAGGATGCGCTCGAGGACGCCGGGCGGCACCCACACCTCGACGACGATCGAGAGCACGATGCCGAGGACGACGAACGGGACGGACTCCACCACGACGCTGATCGCAAGGGTGAGGAAGTCCTGCAGGACGCTCGGCAGGCCCGTGCTGCCGGTCCCGGGCAGGACGATGCGGACCGCGAGCAGGAGGACGACGAGGCCGACCGCGAGGCCGAGGGACCCGGCGCGACTGCCGGTGCGCGGGCGACTCGTCGGGATCGTCACCGCGGAAGCGTACGACGACTCCGGGTCGAGGACGCACGAACACGCGGTGCAGGTCGTCCCCCACCGCGGGTTCGTGCATTCTCGAGGCTAGAATCCGCGGGCCACCCGGTGCCAGACCTGCTGGGCGCGGACCTCGTCGCGGAACCCCCGGCTGGTGGTCTCGCCGTCGATCACCAGGAACTCCGTGCCGAGGATCGCCGCGAACCGCTCCACGACGTCGAGCCCGACCGCCGTGGTCATCACGGTGTGGTGGGCTGCCCCGGCCGCGAGCCAGGCCTCGGCCGCGACGGCGAACGACGGGCGGGGTTCCCACACGGCCCGGCCGACCGGGAGCTTCGGCAGCGGGGCGTCCGGGGCGACGACGTCGACGACGTTCGCGGTGAGGCGGAACCCGTCACGCACGTCGGACATCGCGACGACGACGGCCTCGCCGGGGTCGGCCGTGAACACCAGACGCACCGGGTCGTCCTTGCCGCCGATGCCGAGCGGGTGGATCTCGAGCGTCGGGCGGCTCGCCGTCAGCGTGGGCGAGACCTCGAGCATGTGGGCGCCGAGGATCTTCTCGCGCCCGGGCGTCAGGTCGTACGTGTAGTCCTCCATGAGCGAGGCGCCACCCGGGAGGCCCGCCCCCGCGACGTTCATCGCCCGGACGAGCACCGCGGTCTTCCAGTCGCCCTCGGCCCCGAACCCGTAGCCCTCGGCCATCAGGCGCTGCACCGCGAGGCCGGGGAGCTGCGTCAGCGACCCGAGGTCCTCGAAGTTCGTGGTGAAGGCGCCGAACCCGCCGGACTCGAGGAACGAGCGGAGCCCGACCTCGATCGCGGCCCCGTCCCGGAGCGCCTGGTGACGTCCGCCCCCGCGCCGGAGCACCGGGTCGACGTCGTAGGACTCCTCGTACTCGGCGACGAGCGCGTCGACCGCCGCCGTCGACGCCGCGTCCACCGCCGCCGCGAGCTCGTTGACGCCCCAGGTGTTCACCTGCACGCCGAGCTCGATCTCCGCCTCGGTCTTGTCACCCTCGGTGACGGCGACGTAGCGCATGTTGTCGCCGAACCGCGCCAGCTGCAGCGAACGGACGGCGGCGGCACCCGCTGCGGCACGTACCCAGGCCTCGACCGACGACACGACGGCCGAGTCGGAGACGTGCCCGATCGTCGTCGCGTGCGGGACGCCGAGCCGCGCGAGGACGTACCCGAACTCCCGGTCGCCGTGCGCGGCCTGGTTCAGGTTCATGAAGTCGAAGTCGATGTCGGCGTACGGCAGCGCCACGTTCGCCTGGGTGTGCAGGTGGAGCAGGGGCTTCGTGAGCGCCCGGAGTCCCCCGATCCACATCTTGGCCGGGCTGAAGGTGTGCATCCACGTCGTGACGCCGATGACCCGGTCGTCCGCGGACGCCTCGACGAGGGCGCGCCGGATGCCGTCGGGATCGGTGAGCACGGGCTTCCACACCAGGCGCACCGGGAGGCCGTTCGCCTCGAGCGACCCGGCCAGCGCCGCGTGCACCTCCTGGCTCTGCGCCGCGACCTGCCGCAGCGTGTCCTCGCCGTAGAGGCCTTGGGAACCGGTGAGGAACCAGACCTCGTACCCCGCGAGTGTCGTGGTCGGGTCGATCGTGCTCATCGCAGTGCTCCTGTGGGGTCTTGTCCGTAGACGTTCTGGTAGCGGTCGAACAGTCGGTCGACGTCGGCCTGGGGGATCGGGAGGGGGTCGCCGAGCTGGCGGGCGACGTGCACGGTGCGGGCGACGTCCTCGGTCATCACCGCGGCCTTGACGGCGTCCCTGCCGTCCTTGCCGATGGTGAACACGCCGTGGTTCTGCATGAGCACGGCGCGGGAGCGGTGCCCGGAGAGGGTCTCGACGATGCCGCGGCCGATCGAGTCGTCGCCGATGATCGCGAACGGTCCGACCGGGATCGGTCCGCCGAACTCGTCGGCCATCGCGGTGATGACGCACGGGATCGCCTCGCCCCGGGCGGCCCACGCGGTCGCGTACGTCGAGTGCGTGTGTACGACGCCGCCGACCTCCGGCATGGTCCGGTACACGAACGCGTGGGCGGCGGTGTCGGAGGACGGCGCGTGCGCGTTCCCCCACCCGTCCACCGGCGTGCCGTCGAGGTCGCAGACGATCTGGTTCTCCGGCCGCAGTTCGTCGTACGACAGCCCCGAGGGCTTGATGACGAACAGGTCGTGCCCGGGGACGCGCTGCGACACGTTCCCGCCGGTCCAGACGACGAGGCCGTTGCGGGTCAGCTCGGCGTGCAGGGCGGTGACGGTCGCGCGGGTGGTGGCGACGGCGGACTGGAGGGACGGGTCGGCACCGTCCCGCGCCTCCCCTCCGTCGGCGTCCCCGGCGGGCTCGCCGCGACCGCGGGTGACGGCGACGGCCGCGTCCTGGAGCGGCAGCGCCGCACGGAACCGGTCGAGGAAGGTCCGGAACCCGGCGACGTCGTCCGCGTCCGGGTGGGCGGTCGTGAGGTCGTCGCCGCCCGGCAGCGCGTCGGCGAGGTACTGCTGGAGGGTCTGCCGGTCCGCGTGCTCCAGGTAGCTCGCGAGGACCGCGATCCCCCAGGCTCCGCCCTCGGCGGCGGTGTGGGACACCGCGACGGGCACGTCGAGGGCCGCTGCGAGCAGGCGCTCGGCGACGCCGGCGGTCCGGAACAGCCCGCCGTGGGCGAGCATCCGGTCGACCCGGACGCGCTCGTCGGCGAGGACCTCCATCCCGATGGCGAGGGTCGCGAACGCGGCCGAGGTCTCGGCCCGGACGAGGGTGCCGAGGCTGAACCGGCTCCCGGGCGGGCGGACGAGGAGCGGACGGCCCTCCTCGACACCCGCGACGGGTTCGCCGGAGAGGAAGTTCGCGGTCACGAGTCCACCGGCGTCGGCATCGGCACCGGCGGCCTCGGCGAGGAGCGTTGCGTACACGGCGTCGGCGTCCAGCGGGCTGCCGGCGGCCTCGGCGAACCGTCCGAAGACCTTCGCCCACGCTCCGAGCTCGCTCGCGCCGTTGTTGCAGTGCACCATGGCCACGGTGTCCCCCGCGGGCGTCGCCACGATGTCGAGCTCCGGGTGGACGGTGCCGAGCGGCCGTTCGAGGACGACCATGGCGAAGATGCTCGTGCCGACGCTGACGTTGCCCGTCCGCGGGGCGATCGCGTTCGTGGCGACCATCCCCGTGCCGGCGTCGCCCTCCGGCGGGCAGAGCGGCGCTCCGGGCCGGAGCGCGCCGCTCGGGTCGAGCCAGGCCGCGCCCGTCTCGGTGAGCGTCCCGGCGTCCTCCCCCGCGACGAGCACCTCGGGGAGCAGGTCGGTGAGTGTCAGGGCCGGCGCGCGCTCGGCGACGAGTGCCTGCGCCCGGGCGAGCCGGTCGGCGTCGTAGTCGTGCGTCTCGGGGTCGACCGGGAACATCCCGGAGGCGTCCCCGACGCCCAGGACGTCGCGACCCGTCAGGACGTGGTGGACGTACCCGGCGAGCGTCGTGACGCGTGCGATCCGGTCCACGTGGGGCTCGTCGTCGAGGACGGCCTGGTACAGGTGTGCGATCGACCAGCGGAGCGGGACCGAGAAGTCGAGGGCCGCGCCGAGCGCTGCGGACGCCGGCCCCGTGCTCGTGTTCCGCCAGGTGCGGAACGGGACGAGGAGCTCGCCAGCGGCGTCGAACGCGAGGTACCCGTGCATCATCGCGGAGACGCCGATCGCGCGGACGTCGGACGGCGCGACGCCGTGGCGGTGCCGGGCATCGCGGACG
The DNA here is from genome assembly GCF_049341865.1 of Curtobacterium phyllosphaerae. NCBI lineage: Bacteria > Bacillati > Actinomycetota > Actinomycetes > Micrococcales > Microbacteriaceae > Curtobacterium > Curtobacterium phyllosphaerae. The sequence goes on from NZ_JBMPIU010000007.1 coordinate 29,455, forward strand.
AGGTCGGCGTAGGCGGTGCGGAGCCCGTCCCGGACGGCGTCGAGGTCGTAGGTCCAGCGGCCGTCGACGAGCTGGTTCTCCCACTCGGCAGTGCCGGTCGCGATGGGCGCGAGGTGCTCGTCGACGAGGCAGGCCTTGATCCGGGTGGACCCGAGCTCGATGCCGAGCGTCGCCTGACCGTCGAGGATGCAGCGACGAGCGTCGTCGCCCCGCGCGGTGTCGTCGCTCGGCTGGGTGTCGTCGCCCCGCGCGGTGTCGTCGCTCGGCTGGGTGTCGTCGCTCACGGGGACTCCTTCGTCGTCGCGGTCGGTCACCCGGCATCGGATGCGCGCGCTCATCGTCCCATGTGAGCGCTCACTTCCGCAACCACGACGGACGCGCGGTCGCCGTGCCGGCCGGATGCGTCAGGCCGACTCCCGGACCACCAGCGACGGCTGCAGCGTCACGTCGTCCCGCGCCGGACCACCGGCGAGCATCCGGTCCACGGCGTCCAGGATGTGGCTGCCGAGCGCGGCGAAGTCCTGGCGCACCGTCGTCAGGGGCGGGAGGAAGAACGCCGCCTCCGGGATGTCGTCGTACCCGACCACGGCGACGGCCCCCGGGACGGACACCCCGCGCGCGGCGAACGCGTGCAGGACGCCGAGCGCCATCTGGTCGTTCCCGCAGAACACCCCGTCGACCGTGGCGGGGTCGAGCGCCCTGGCAGCGGCGAACCCGCTCTCCGGCGTCCAGTCGCCCTCGACGAGGACCGGCTCGAGTCCCGCGCGCCGCACCGTGTCGACGTACCCGTCACGCCGCAGGGCGGCCTCCTGCGAGAGCAGCGGCCCGGACAGGTGCACGATCCGGCGCCGTCCGCGGTCGAGCAGGTGCTGCACCGCGGACCGGGCGCCGGCGACCTGGTCGATCGCGATCGCCGTCCCCCCGCCGGGCATCCCCGGGACGCCGTTCGCGGTGAGGAGCGGGACGGGGACCGGGACGGGCAGCGCGGCGAGGGCGGCGATGGCGGTCGTGTCCGCCGCGACGAGCACGATCGCGGCGACGTCCTGACCGAGCAGCGTCTCCACCGCCTCGCGCATCGAACCCGGTTCCGGGTCGTCGAGCGCCGCCATCACCACGTGGTACCCCGCGCGTCGGGCGGCCTGGTTGAAGCCGAGACCGGTGCTCATCGGACCGTGCAGCGTCCCGCCGGTGGTGACGAGCCCCAGCGCCCGGTTCGTCCGTGAGGCGAGGGCCCGGGCCACGGCGCTCGGGCGGTACCCGAGGGCCGCCACGGCGGCGTCGACCCGCTCCCGCATCGGCGGCCGGACCGTCGGGTCCCGGTTGATCACACGCGACACGGTCTGGTGCGAGACGCCGGCGTGCTTCGCGACGTCGAAGATGGTCGGTGCTCGTCCGGTGCTCCCGTTCACGGTTCCTCCCACCGCTGCACCGTAGCGCGTCGGCGCACCCCGGAGCACGCGGTCCGGGTCACGTCAACCGAGGACGCTGCGGAGGAACCCGTTCCGGAAGCGCCCGTGCGGGTCGACCCGGTCCGCGAGGGCGGCGAACTCCCCCAGTCGCGGGTACACCTCGTGCAGGCGCTCGGGCGTCATCGACGTGACCTTCCCCCAGTGCGGTCGGGCGTCGAACGGTGCGAGCGCGGCGTCGACGAGCGGCAGCACCCGCGCGACGCCGTCCTGGTCGCGCCGGAACGTGAAGTGGAACGCCACGGAGTCGCGGCCGACGCTCGGCGCGAGCCACGCGGTGTCCGCGGCGATGCGTCGGATCTCGGACACGAACAGCACCGGGGCGAGCTGCTCGCCGACGGCCCGGAGCGCCTCGATGGCGGGCACTGCATCGGTGGCGGACAACAGGTACTCGCACTGGATCTCTGCACCCGCGCTCGGCGTGAACGACGACCGGAAGTGCGGCAGGCGTTCGTGCCAGGGACCCGGGACCCCGCCCTGCTCGGTGACGCCGACGGTCTCCGACCCGGGGACGGGGTGCATCGCGGCGGTCGTGGGGACGGCGCCGAGGGCCTCGAGGTCGACCACCGGGTCGTCCCGGTCGAGCCGGCGCTTCGTCCACACCTGCCGGATGCCGTCGTCGACGAACCCGGTGAACATGCTGACGCTGTACCCGGCCGCCATGATCGACTCGAACGCGTCCTGCGCCGGCGCCCAGCCGAGCCCGGTGTGCACGGTCTGTGCGACCTCGTACCGCGGCTCGACCGCGAGGTGCAGGGCGGTGACGACACCGAGTGCGCCGAGGCCGACACGGTGCGCGTCGAGCAGGTCCGGGTCCGAGCCGTCGACGACCTCGACGTCGCCGGAGGCCCGGACGAGCTCGACGCCGACGACGCTCGCGGCGAGGGAGGGGTTCCGGACCCCGGAGCCGTGCGTCCCGGTCTGCACGGCGCCCGCGACCGAGATGTGCGGCAACGAGGCGAGGTTCCCGAGGGCCCACCCGGACTCGTCGAGGGCGGCGGCGACCTCGGCGTGCGTCAGTCCCGCGGACACCCGGGCGACCCGCTGATCCGTGTCGACGTCCACCACCGCGGGCATGTGCCGCAACGAGATCTGGACCGCGTCCGTGTCGGCGATCCGGTTGAACGAGTGCCGGGACCCGAGGGCGGTCACCTGCGGGTGGCCGGTGACGGCGTCGCGGAGGTCGTCCATGCTCGTCGGCGCGATCAGCTCGCGTGCGGCGTACTCGACGTTGCCCGCCCAGTTCGTCCCGACGGTGTCCGGCGTCTCGGTGGTGGTCATGTCCGCTCCTTCGCGGTCGTGGCGCGCTCGCGGGGATCCGAGTGAGCGCTCACCCGATCTCGACCCTAGCGCGCACCGCCGACGAGTGCGAGCGCCGATAGGCTCGATCCGACATGCGCGCCACCGTGCGGGACGTGGCCACCCTCGCCGGGGTGTCCGCGAAGACCGTCTCCAACGTGATCAACGGCGTCGTCCCGGTGCGCCCGGCGACCCGGGAACGCGTCGAGGCGGCGCTCCGCGAACTCGACTACGTGCCGAACATGTCCGCCCGCGGCCTCCGGAACGGACGGACCGGCGTCATCGCGCTGGCCCTCCCGGACCTCGCGACGGCGTACTCGGCGGAGCTCGCGAAGTGGTTCGTCGAGTCCGCGCACGACCGCGGCTGGGCGGTGCAGATCGAGCAGTCCGGCGAGAACGCCGAACGTGAGCTGGAGCTGATCTCCCGCGCGCGGACGCACCTCGTCGACGGGCTCGTGCTCAACCCGACGACGCTGATGGGCAGCGGGGTGCGGGGCGACCACGGTCCCCTGCCGCCGACCGTCGTGATCGGCGAGGTCGAGCCGCAGGGCGTCGACCAGGTGCACGTGGACAGCCGGCGTGCGGCACGCGAGATGACCGAGCACCTGATCGGACTCGGGCACCGCCGGATCGCGATCGTCGGCGCCTCGGACGACACGTTCCGGAGCGCCACCAGCGAGCTGCGACAGGCGGGCCACGAGGACGCGCTCCGCGCGGCCGGCATCCCGGTCGACCCGACGCTCGCCATCACCGCGACGTCGTGGTCGTCCGGCGCCGGGGCAGCGTTCTTCGCTCGGTTCCTCGACCACCACGAGCTGCCCGACGCCGTGTTCTGCTTCACCGACTCGATGGCGCTCGGCGTGCTCTCGGTCCTCGCCGATCGGGGCGTCGACGTCCCGGGCCGGGTGTCGGTCGCCGGGTTCGACGACATCCAGGACGCCGCGTTCGCCGTCCCGGCCCTGACGAGTGTGAGCTTCGACAAGCGCGCGATCGCCCTCGCGGCCCTCACCGCCCTCGAACGACGGATCGAGGACGCGACCGCCGAGCGCGAGGTCGTCGTCATCCCGCACCGCATCGTGACCCGGGCGAGCACGGCCCCTCGCGCCTGACGTCGCCGGATCGCCGCACGACACCCGCACCCGCCGACGCCCGGACGGACTGGAGGGACGGTGCCAGCTGGCACCGTCCCTCCAGTCCGTCTCGACGGTCTCGACCGCCTGGCGGGCGTCAGCCCTTCAGACCGCTGCCGGTCACACCCTCCACGATCTGCCGCTGGAAGACCAGGTACAGGATGATGAGCGGGAGCGCGGCGAGGATCGCACCGGCCTGGATGTCGGCGTAGCGCTGACCGAACGAGCCCTGGACCGTGGCGAGCCCGACCGGGATCGTCATGAGGTTCGGGTTCGACAGCACGAACAGCGGCAGGAGCAGGTTGTTCCACACCCCGACGAAGGTCAGGATCGTCACGGCCGCGATCACCGGGCGGGACAGCGGCAGGATGACCGACCAGTAGACCTTCCAGTAGCCGGCGCCGTCGATGCGGGCCGCCTCCTCGAGCTCCTTCGGGATCCCGTCGAAGAACTGCTTGAAGATGAACACCGCGATGACGGCGGGCACCTGCGGGAAGATGACCGACCAGTAGGTGTTCAGCAGGTTGACCGCCCCGAGCTCCTGGAAGATCGGGATGATGAGCACCTGCCCGGGGATCATCAGGCCGATGATGATGAGCAGGAACACGATGTTCTGGCCACGGAACTGCAGCCGGGACAGCGCGTACGCGGCCATCGACGCGAAGAACACGGTCAGGACGGCGGTGATGACGCTCGTGATGCCGCTCGCGAGGTACCAGTTCCAGATGTCGCCGGCCTGGAACAGCGCCGCGTAGGAGTGCAGCGTCGGGTTCCAGTTCGACAGGATCGACGTCGCGCCGAGCGCCGCGGTGCCGTTGTCGGTGAGGGAGGTCTTCAGCGCGAACAGGCTCGGGATGAGCCACACGATCGCGAACACGACCAGGACGATCCCGGAGATGACGTTGAACTTCCGCCCGCTCACCCCGGTCGACGCCCCGGTCTGCCGGCGCTGTGGTGCCGCGGCGGAGATCGGGGACTTCATGCTGGGGCGCGGAGCCGTGGTCGTACCGGCCATGATCAGGCCTCCTTCCGCGCTGCGGCGCGCTCGACGAGCTGACGGATGATCGCGATGATCAGGATGACGATGAAGAGGAGCACCGACGCCGCCGATGCCGCACCGAGGCGGTTGTCGGTGAACCCGGTGTTCGTGACGAGGCCGAGCGCGACCTGCGTCGAGATCCCCGGGCCGCCCTGGGTCATCAGGTAGACCTGGTCGAAGATCTTGAGGCTCGCGATGATCTGCAGCAGGATCACGAGGGTCGTCGTCCGGCTGAGGAGCGGCAGCGTGATGTACCGGATCTGGGACCACGTCGACGCCCCGTCGACGGCTGCGGCCTCGTACAGCTCCCGCGGGATCTCCTGGAGGCCCGCGAGGTAGAGCACGAAGTTGAAGCCGAGCGTCCACCAGACGGTGGCGATCGCGATGCCGATCATCGCCGTGTTCGGCCCGGCGAGGACCCCGGCACCCGGCGTGATCCCGAAGGCGCTCTGGGCGGTGGCCCAGAGACCGGAACCGGGCGTGAAGATGAACACCCAGATCAGCGAGATCGTGGCGGACGGCAGGATGTACGGCAGGAAGAACGCCAGTCGGAAGAACCACTGACCGCGGCGGATCCGGTTCGTCAGGATCGCGAACGCGAACGCGAGGATGACGAGCGGCGGGGTCGTGTAGAGCGTGAACTGCAGCGTGTGCCACATCGCGCTCCAGAAGTCGGCACGCGTCAGCATCTCGGAGTAGTTCGCGAACCCGGCGAACGAGCCGAGCCCGGTGCGCACCGTCGACGTGTTGAAGAAGCTCGAGATGAGCATCCAGATCGTCGGGCCGATGAGGAACGCGAGGTAGAAGATCCCGAACGGCAACAGGAACAACCACGCGGGACGCGAGTCTCCCCGCCGGAGCGGCGATCGACGCAGGATGGGTGAAGCCTTCGGGCGAGCCGTCGTCGGGCGACGGGTCAGCGCTGGTGCGGCGGTCACGACGTTGTACCTCCGGTGTGGGGGATGAGCGAGTGGGGGTCGTACACGGGGATCAGAGGGGGCTCGGCGTGCTGAGGTAGACCGCGAGCTGGTCCTTGATCGCGGAGAACGCCTGCGCGGGCGTGGACGCGAGCTGCTGCACCAGACCGAGCTGGGCGCCGACGATGTTCTCGAACGTCGAACCGGACCCGCCGTACCATGCCGGGTCGTCGTAGACCGCGTACTTGGCAGCCGACGCGTAGTCGGCCTGCGGCTCGAGCGCCTTGTACTTCGCCGAGTCGAGGGTCGGCAGGTACGCCGGGATGTGCCCGCCCTGCGCCCAGGTGTAGCTCTGGTCGAGCATCGACTTGATGAACCCCATCGCCTGCTTGCGCTGCTCCGGGCTCCGGTCCTTCCGCGGGAGCACGAACGTGTGCGAGTCGGCCTGCGCGGCGGGCTTGTCGTAGATGTTCGGGATCGGCACCATGCCGAACTTCAGCCCCTTGACGGACTGGGCGGTGGTGATCTCCCACTCCCCCTCGAGGTAGAACCCGCTCTTGCCGGTGAACATCGCCGTCTCGGCACCGGCGTAGTCGAGGCCCTTGTTGAGCCATCCGTTCTTCACCCAGGTCTGCAGCCGGTCGGCGACCTTCGTGAAGGCGTCCTGGTCGACCGTCAGCTTGGAGCCGTTGTCCGAGATGAACGGCGTGACGCCGCTGATCTGGTGGTAGAAGGTGGTGAACACGCGCCACGGGGTGGCGTTCTCGCTGACGTTGCCGACGGTGATCGCCGTCCCGCCGGTGACCTTGCTGATCGCGGCGAGCGCGGCCTCGAAGGTCTCCATGCCCGTCAGGTCCTTGAGCTTGCCGTCGCTGTCGAGCAGGCCGGCCTTCTTGACGACGTCCTCGTTGTAGAACATCACGAGGGGGTGCGTGTCGAGCGGGATCGCGATGTTCTTGCCGTCGGTCTTCTGCGCCGCCCAGGACTTCGGGTTGAAGTCCGCCGCCGACAGGCCGACCGATGCCAGGTCCTCGGTGGTGATCGGCTCGAGGACGTTGCCGTCGTAGAGCGGCTTCGCGCGGGTCAGGTGCGCGATCGCGACGTCCGGCGGCTTGTTCCCGACGGTCGCGAGTGTCAGCTTGGAGTAGTACGGGTTCCCCCAGGCGAACACCGTGGCCTGGAGCGACCCGCTGCCGCCGTGGGTCTTCTCGTAGCCGGCCTCCATCGTCTGCATGCGGCTGCCGTCGCCGCCGCCGAACAGGTTCCAGAAGATCAGCTGGTCCGGGTTGAGCTGGCTGCCCACGAGTCCCGCTCCGATCGGACTCGTGGCGCACCCTGCGAGCGGCAGCGTGATCGCGGCCGCGACCCCTGCGCCCAGGAATCCGCGTCTCGTCAATGAACTCGCCATCTTCGACCTCCTCGTCGATGTGACAGGTTGATGTCGCGGTGCCGGGGGGATGGTCGGCACCACGATGTGTTGCGCTGACTTTACATCGATGGAATGACCGCGCAACACCCCGGAGTGATCGCTCACACGAACCGTGACCTGATCGGCGCGTTGCGCTTGCTGCCGCGGTTACAACGATGTAATGATCGATGTACCCGCTCACACGAGCCAGTGCCGTCTCAACCAGCAGGAGCATCATGACCACCGCTCACATCACCGTCGACCGCGAGTTCACCGTCGGCCCGGTCCCCCGTCGTCTGTTCGGCTCCTTCGTGGAGCACATGGGCCGCTGCGTCTACACCGGCATCTACGAACCCGGCCACCCCGAGGCCGACGAGCACGGCTACCGCCAGGACGTCCTCGCCCTGACCCGCGACATGGGCGTCTCGATCGTCCGCTACCCCGGCGGCAACTTCGTCTCCGGCTACATGTGGGAGGACGGCATCGGCCCGGTCCCCGACCGCCCCCGTCGCATCGACGGCGCCTGGCACACGATCGAGACGAACGCGTTCGGCCTCCACGAGTTCGCCGGCTGGGCCGAGCAGGCGAACGTCGAGATCCAGGAGGCGATCAACCTCGGCACCGCCGGCGTCGAGGAGGCCCGCGCGATCGTCGAGTACGCGAACCACCCCGGCGGCACCGCGTGGAGCGACAAGCGCCGCGCGAACGGTGCCGAGGACCCCTTCGGCATCAAGGTGTGGAACCTCGGCAACGAGCTCGACGGCCCGTGGCAGATCGGCCACAAGACCGCCGACGAGTACGGCCGCATCGCGCAGGAGGCCGGCAAGGCCATGAAGCTCGTCGACCCGAGCATCGAGCTCATCGCCGTGGGGTCCTCGAGCGCGCACATGCCGACCTTCGGCGAGTGGGAGTACGACGTCCTGTCGCACGCGTACGACGAGGTCGACTACATCTCGCTGCACGCCTACTACCAGGAGCACGACGGCGACGCCAAGTCGTTCCTCGCGAGCGCGAACGACATGGACTACTTCATCGAGTCGGTCATCTCCACCGTGGACGCGGTCAAGGCGAAGCGCCAGACGAAGAAGCAGATCAACCTGTCGTTCGACGAGTGGAACGTCTGGTACCAGCAGCGCGGCGACGCGGACGACCAGCTGCACGTCATCGAGGCGAAGGCGCAGTGGCAGGAGCACCCGCGGCTCATCGAGGACACCTACAACGTCACCGATGCCGTCGTCGTCGGCACGTACCTCAACTCGCTCCTCCGCCACGGGGACCGCGTCACGATCGCGAACCAGGCGCAGCTCGTCAACGTCATCGCCCCGATCCGGAGCGAGGCGAACGGCCCGGCCTGGCGCCAGACGATCTACTGGCCCTTCGCGCGCACGGCCGAGCTGGCCCGCGGCGAGATCCTCCGGACCGTGGCCTCCGGCGACCAGTTCGAGTCGAAGGAGTACGGCGACGCCGACCTCGTCGACGCGAGCGTCACGTACGACGCCGAGCGCGGCCGGGTCGCGGTGTTCTTCGCGAACCGCGGTCTCGACGAGTCCGCGGACGTCACGGTGAGCCTCCGTGGGTTCACGGCCGGCCGGGTCACCCGCGCCGAGGTGCTCACCGCCCCCGAGTCCGGTGACCGCTTCACCGCGAACACCGAGCACGAGCAGGACGTCGTCGGGCTCGTGGCGCTCGACGCGGCGGCCGTGGTCGAGGGCGAGCTCAAGGTCACGCTGCCCGCGCTCTCCTGGGCCGTCGTCGAGGTCGAGGTCACCGAGGCCTGATCGGGGTCCGCGCGGCTCCAGCGCGGGACACGCCGCGTCGGCTCCGTCGAGGTCGCAGGACACGCCGCGTCGGCTCCGTCGAGGTCGCAGGACACGCCGCGTCCGGCAGATGGACGCGGCGTGTCCTGCGATCCGGGCTCGCCGCATGCGCGCGTCCACGGCCGGACTGGAGGGACGGTGCCAGCCCGCACCGTCCCTCCAGTCCGCACGTGGTCCGGCAGCAGCCCCATCGTGGCCGTCCTGCGCCACCTCCCGACGCGCGGCCGGTAGCGTGTGGAGACCATGCCCCGTGCCCAGGCGCACAGACCCCGAGGAGTCCCCGGCTTGACGACCGCCGCGATCGCCCCCCGCGCGGAACAGCAGCGCCGCCGGGTCCCGCTCTGGGACACGGCACGGTTCGTCGCCGTGATCCTCGTCGTGATCGGGCACTCGACCCTCAAGCTCATCTCCGGCTCGGACCCGTCGTACGCGCTGTACCTCTTCGTGTACGCGTTCCACATCCCGGTGTTCGTGCTCATCAGCGGGTACTTCGCGCGAGCCGAGCAGGGCGTGCGGAAGCTCCGGGCGACCATGACGACGGTGATCATCCCCTACCTGGTGTTCCAGACGATCTGGAGCCTCGTGCACTGGGGCCTCGACGGCGAACTGGAGCTCGACTACTCGAGCGCGTGGTGGACGCTGTGGTTCCTCGTCGCCCTCGCCATCTGGCGGATCGCACTCCCCTACCTGGCGATCCTGCGGTTCCCGATCACGATCAGCCTCGTGCTGTCGATCGGCATCGGGTACGTCTCGACGATCGACGACGCGTTCGCCGCGGCGCGGGTCGTCGGTCTGTTGCCGTTCTTCGTGATCGGGTGGCGCCTCAAGCAGTGGAAGCTCGCGGACCGGTGGATGGACCTCCGCCCCGACACCGTGCTGCGGATCCGACTCACGGCCGTCGCGCTCTTCGTCGTCGTCGCCGTCGTGCTCGGCGTGTTCATCGACACGTGGCGGGACGTGCTCGTCCGGCGGTTCCTGCTCTACGACGAGTCGTACACGAGCTTCGGGTACGACCAGTGGTGGGCCGGGGCGATCCGCGTCGCGACCATCGCCGTGGCCCTGCTCCTGAGTGCGGCCTTCCTGGTGCTCATGCCGCGCCGCCAGACCGCGCTGACGGCCTTCGGGCAGCGGACGCTGTACGTGTACCTGCTGCACAGCTTTCTCCTCTACCCGCTCCGGGAGTCCGGGCTGCTCGACGGGTACCACCCGGTGTGGGTCCTCGCGGCCGTCGTGCTGCTGTCCGTCGGGATCGCCGTGTTCCTCGGGCTGCCGTTCATCAAGACGGTGTTCCGGCCGCTCGTCGAACCACGCCTCGACTGGCTGTTCGTGCTGTCGCGCAAGCAGCAGAGGGGCGGGAGGCGCCCGGGCGACCCCGCCGCGCCGGACCCGGTGCAGGAACCGATCGCCGGGGTCGGAACCGCGGAGTAGCGGGCGGTGCGTCCGGGGGACGGACCACGACACAGCCAGGCGCTTCGTCCCTCCGACGCTCGGTGTGCGCGTAGTGTGGGCGGCATCGAACGGGACCGAGGGGGAACCGGATGACGGACCAGCAGCCCTACCGCGGACGAGCGGCCGGGGGTGACCCGCAGCACTACGGGGGTGTCCCCTACCAGCCGCCGGAGCGTGTCCAGCACCACGAGCGTGCGACGGAACCGCTCCGCACGGGCGGGATTGTGTGGCGTGTCGTGCTCTCGGTCCTCCTCGGTGTCCTCGGCGTGGCCGCGCTCGTCCGGGTCGTGCTGACCGTCGTGGCGATGGTGATCCTCGCGTGGCACCCGGACGCCGGCGTCGGGTGGGGCGGACTCTGGGGGTCCCTGGTCGCATCGGTGTTCCTCGCCGGCGCGCTGCTCTTCTGGCCGGTGGCGAACCTCGTCGCCCTGGTCCGCAGCCGCGGTCGCAGCACGGTGCGCTGATCGCGGGCCGGGACCGTCCGGTCCCGGGTTCCCGGCTCGTGCCATGCCGGACAGGAGGCGCGGGTCGGAGCGGGACCGCGCCTCCCGTCCGACACGCATCGCCGGATCGCGTAGCGTGCTGTGCATGGGCAGCTCGAGGATGGACGTGCACGTCGACATCGGCGGCGGCGACGTCCGCGACCTCGTGTGGGGCACGCCGCTGCCGTCCGTCTACGTGCGCCAGTGGGTGACCTTCGGCGTGTTCGCGATCGTGTTCGTCGCGCTCCTGCTCCGGATGCCGATGGCGTCCCCGCTGGAACGCTGGCTCGGCGCCCCGCTCGTGCTCGTCGCCGCGTTGTTCACGGTCCTGTCGCTGTTCATCGTCCGGGGGACCGCAGCGATCCGTCGGCGCGAGGGCCTCAAGAAGCTCGGCGCCTCGCTCGTCGAGCACGGGATCCTGCGGCTCGACGAGGTGCAGGCGATGCGGACGACGACGGTGCTGTCCCGGACGGGACCGGAATCGATCACGTGGACCGCGTCTGCGGCACTCGAGCGGGACGGCCAGCCGTTGCGGGTCGTGGTGCACGGGGGTGCGACCGACGAGGCGCGGGTGGTGCTCGCGCCGGAGCGCTGAGCGGGATCGGTTCGTCCCGTGCTCGCGGCGTGCCCGGCTCGGTCTGCGACGACGGACAGCCCGACCGTCGGACGCGGTCGCGTCCGGCGGTCGGGCTGTCCGGTTGGTCGGGCTGTCCGGTTGGTCGGGCTGGTCCGGTTGTCCGGGCTGGTCCGGGCGATCAGCCCTTGCTCGCTCCGAGTGTCAACCCCGCGACGAACTGCCGTTGCAGCGCGAGGTAGATGACGAGCGTCGGGATCACCGTGATGATGGCGCCGGCCGCGAGCAGGTTGTAGTTCGACAGGAACTGCCCCTGCAGGTTGTTGATGGCGGTCGTCACCGGCAGACGGTCACCGGACTGGATGAGGATCAACGGCCAGAAGTAGTCGTTGTAGATGAAGATGATCTCGAGCGTGCCGAGTGCCGCGAGCGCCGGCCGGGTCAGCGGCATGATCACCCGCCAGTACTGCGTCCACACGCCGGCTCCGTCGACGCGGGCCGCCTCGGACAACTCGATCGGGATCGCCTTCATGTAGTTCGACAGGACGAACGTGCAGAACCCGATCTGGAACCCCGTGTTCGCCAGGACGACGCCCGTGAGCTGGTTCAGCAACGACCCCGAGTCGGAGATCGAGTACGGCAGCTGGATCAGCTTGAACAGCTCGAAGATCGGCGCCGCGAGCACCTGCGGAGGGAGCAGGTTGCCCGCGGTGAACATGATGAGCAGGGTCACGTTGAACCGCCACGAGAACCGGCTCACCGCGAACGCCATCATCGACGCGAACAGCAGCGTCAGCAGCACCGTGGGGATGGTGATGAGCGCCGAGTTCCCGAAGTACCGCGCGAACCCGCCCTGGCTCCACGCGTCGACGAAGTTCTGGAACCCGAACGTGCCGCCCACCGAGAAGTAGCCGAACTTGTCGGTGTCCGCCTTCGGCCGGAGCGCGGTGTAGACCGCCCAGAGCAGCGGCACGAGCCACATCACGCTCATCACGACGAGGAACACGTGCGTGCCGTACTTCGGTCGCCCGACCGGACCGGTCGTCGCGGCCCGGCTGGCACGGGCCGCTCGGGCGGCCCGTGCCGGTGTCGGGGCGAGGGATCGCCCGGTCGTTCCGCTCGCGGTCATCGTTCTGCCTTCCGGAAGGTGCGAACCAGGTAGAAAACGATCGGCACGAGCGAGATGACGAGCAGCACCACCGCGAACGCGCTGCCGATGCCGATCACCTGCGTCTCGCCGACCAGGTACTTGACGACCAGGACACTCAGGAGCTCCAGGCCGTTCGTGCCGCCGTTGATGACGTAGACGATGTCGAACGCGCGGAGCGACTCGATGATCGTGATCACCACGATGATCACGTTCGTCGGGGCCATCGCCGGGAACACCACCCGGAAGAACGTCTGCCGGGCGTTCGCGCCGTCCAGCGAGGCCGCCTCACGGAGGCTCGGGTCGACGCCCTTCAGACCCGCCAGGTACAGGATCATGATGTACCCGGCATGGCGCCACGTCGCGGCCACCATCGCCGCCCAGAGGTTCACGCTCGAGTTGCCGTACCAGTCCACGGCTCTCGACGTCCCGGCGGTCCCGAGCACGTTGTTGATGAGGCCGTTGTCCTGGGAGTACATGAGCTCCCAGATGATCCCGATCAGCGCCAGCGACAGCATCACCGGCAGGAAGAAGATCGACTGGTAGATGCGGCTGCCACGGATGTTCTGATCCAGGAGCACGGCGAGCAGCAACCCGAGGGGTGTCCCGATGACCGCCAGGAACAGCAGCCAGATCACGTTGTGCAGGACGGCCGGCCAGAACTGCGGCGACTGTTCGAGCGCGAACTTGTAGTTGGTCAGTCCGTTGAAGTGGAAGCCGCCGAGCGACAGGCCGTCCCACTTCATGAAGGAGAGCGCGATCGACGCCAGGAGGGGCAGCCACACCAGGACGGCCTGGATGAGCGTCGGCAGGCCGATCATGACGCCGAGCACGCCCTTGTCGCGCCCGGTCAGTTGACTGAGGCGGCGCCGGGGGGCCCGGCGCCGCTCGAGCTGTGTCGTCACTGCTGTGCGTAGAGCGTCTTCGCCTGCGACTCGATGTTCTTCAGGTCGATCGAGCCGCCCTTGATGAAGTCGAGCATCGCGGGCTCGAGCACGTTGCCGGCCATGGCGGGCAGCGCGTCGCGGTCGAAGAACTGGCTGATGTACTTGGCGTCCGAGATCACACCGGCGAGCTTCTTCGTGAAGTCCGAGTACCCGGACGTGTCAGCGTCCTTCGCGGTCATGATGTTCGACTTGTCGACGCTGTAGTACGCCTCCTGGCCCTTGCCGGTGCCCATGAACTGCAGCATCGCCTTCGCCGGGTCGGACGACCCGCCCTTCTTCGACAGCATGAGGCCGTCGATCGGTGCCTCGACCGCGTCGGTGCCCTCGACCTTCACCTCGGGGAACGGGAAGAAGTCGATGTCGGCCAACACGGTCGCATCGGTGAACTGCTGGGTGATGAACGACCCGAGCAGCATCATGCCGGACTGCTTGTTGCCGAGCTTCTGCGCCCCCTCCTGCCACGTCAGACCCGCGGCGTTCGGGTCCTGGTAGGGCAGCAGCTCCTTCCAGGTGTCGAAGACGTCGCTCACCTTCGAGGAGTTCCACGACTCCTTGTGCGCGCAGAGGTCGACGTGGAACTGGTAGCCGTTGATGCGCATGTTCAGGTAGTCGAACGTTCCGCAGGCGGGCCAGGTGTCCTTGTCCGCGAAGCCGACCGGGATGAGCCCGTCCGACTTCATCTTCTTCGCGAGCGTGATCAGGGCGTCCCAGGTCTTCGGGATCTCGTAGCCCTTCTCCGCCCAGAGCGACTTCCGGTAGAAGAAGCCCCACGGGTAGTTGTAGTTCGGCACGAAGTACTGCTTGCCGTCGTCCGCGGTCGACGCCTTCTTCAGCGCCGGGGTGAAGTTGTCGCCGATCTTGTCCCAGACGTCGCTGACGTCCGCGACGAGGCCCTTCTTGGCGTAGTAGCGCATGCGGTACCCGGCGAACCAGGTGAACGCGTCGTCCGGGCTGCCCTGGAGGTAGTTCGTGATCTTGTTCTGGAAGCCGTTGTGGTCGCTCGTGTTGATCGTGACCTTGTCGCTGGACTTCTTCTCGAACGCCGACACGAAGGCTGCGTAGGCCTGCTTCGGGATCGGGTCCGAGGCGTTCGAGCCGAAGGTCAGCGACCCGGTCTTGCCGGACCCGCCGGTGCTCGAACCACCTCCGGTCGAGCAGGATGCGAGGGTCGGGGCGACCAGGAGCCCGATGGCTCCGGCGCCGATGCCGCTGAGGAGGCCTCGGCGGCTGAACTGTGCTGTGGTGGGGTGAGGCATGCGACGACTCCGTTGTTGTCTCAGATGCGAACCTCGTGCTCGTGGTTCCAGGGCGAAGCTAGACCAGGCCGTGACCGCCGTCAATCACCGAGCGCCGCCGTGTCGCAATCGGTTGCATCAGCAGGGTGAGAACTCGTCCAGCTCGGCTCCGGCGCGCGACCGTGATGTGGCTGGGTGCGGGGGCGGCTCCGGCCGTGTGCCGGTGCGGTTCGAACCGGGTCCGGGGCGGTCTGCGCCGGGAGCGGTGGTGTTCGGTTCCCGGACATGGGAAATCCCCGCCCTGTGCAGGACGGGGATCGATGTGCACCCCCTCGGACTTGAACCGAGACCCCACTGAGGGAGACTCAAGGTGAGCGGCACCCCGCATCGTTACCCGTCGATCCGCTGTGATCGGGCTATTTCGACGACAGGGCCATCGTAGCCTGCGCGTCGTTCCGACCCGCCGTGTTCGCGCGTCGTTCATGACAAGTAGATGACATCTCCCGGCTCGCCCCGGTGCGAGCGCTGGATCACCCTGTGAGCTCGACGACCTTCGCCAGCGTCGCGGTGAACCGCTCCTTCGCGCCGGCCTGCGCGAAGGACTGCCCCGATGGGTGCACGGTCCGGAGCACCCGGTACCTGTCGCCGACTGCGACATCGAGGTGAGCGCTCCACCCGTCCTGGGCCTTCTGGCCGGCGAGCACGATGACGCGAAGGTGGGGTAGCAGTTCGAGGAGTCCGCGCAGCTCCACCGATCCCTGGGCGAGCTCAGCTGGCGTCGGCTTGACCGACGCCCGTCCGAGCACCCACGGAACGATGTTCCATGCGAGGACATGCTCGTGAAGGCCTACCTCGTTCCGGGTGTTCCACACGTTCTGCGCGGTCGTGTCGTCGTTGTCGGCCGAGATGAACCCTGAGCCGCCCCACCCCGGCACCGTCTTCGGGCCGGGCGCCTCGAGCAGCAGCAGCGCCCGTGCCCGGACGCCGGCCTCCGCCGGGTCGAAGTGCGGGAGAACGATGTCGGGCATCTTCGGACGCTGTCTGTCCTCGACGCTGCGCGCCCACGCTTCCAACTGCAGCGTGTCCTCGGCCTTCGCGAGCATCTCCACCCGCGCGGCGATGCGGTCAGGGTCGCGGAAGCCTCGGGGCGCGTCGAGAAACATGACGCGAGCGTACCGAGCGCCCGCCAGCGCAGCAGCGGTGCCCGCTACCCGTTGTTGATCGTCGCAGCGAAGCGGCGCACCTCGACCTCCTCGTGGGAGTCGAAGCGGACCACGTAGCTCGCAGCCGGTGTCGAGAGCGTCAGGAACCGCCGCGATGCGTCTTTCCGGAGCGAAGCGCCCATGAGTGCGCCGAGGGCCGTTCCGAGTCCGGGCGCGAAGGCCGTTCCGATTGCCGCCCCACTGACCACACGCGTGACGCCCGACCGCGTGGCGGGGTCAACGTCGACGCTGGCCGACACATCCCGAAGCAACCACGACAAGGACTCGTAGCGGTACAGGCGATCGGCCCGGATCTTGAAGCCGTGGAAGGACTCTCGGACGGGTACGGCCCGCACCCGCCGGGCCTCCTGCTTCGATCGGCCAGCCCTCTTCTGGAACAGCTTCTTGTCTCCAGCCTTGTCCGCAGCTCTCGCGGCCTCGTCGACGAACGACCACGTCTCGAGGGGTGGAAGCCAGCCATGTCCACCAGCCCGTAGATGCACGTCGGGGTCGAGCCACCCGCGGCCTTGTGAGCAGAATGCCTCTGACCCGGCGCCGCCGCCTTACCGGTTCCCACGAAGTGGCTGCGGTCAGGGCCCGGGGCGGTGGCGCTCCCGTGCGTGGTCTTCGAGCCGTTCGAACAGTTCGTGTTGAAGTTGAAGGAGTCTGAGGACCCCACATAGCAAGCGCCCGAAGGGTCCGCGAACGTGATGGGGCTGTTCGCGCTGTACGAGTACCCGTTGTCCTGCTGCGGGTTATCGGTCGAGAACACGGGATCTACAGAAAGGAACCGACCCAAGGTGGCGTCGTAAGCGCGCGCGCCCAGCTGCGTGAGACTCGAGAAGGTCGACGTTGTCTGGTTCAGGAAGCCGTGGGTCGAGCTCCAGGTGTTGGAGCCGCCGCATCTGCCGTCTTTCGGGTCATGCGCATGGGCATGCTCTGTCTGCCACATACTGTCGATTTCTCCGAACTTGGCGGAAGGGGCAGCACCTGAGATCGACTTCACTGCGAAGAACTGCCCGGTAGTCGTTCCCCGTCGGTCACCCCGCGCCGGCATCCAATGCGGTGGCGCAGCGTGTCTGACCACAATCATCAATAGTGCTGATAATATGGATTATGTCAGTACTTCTCGACGACGCTGATGTATGAACGATTCTGCTACCTCGCTTAGCCGTCGGTCGCTCGTGGCACGATCGAGCCATGGCGTCCCCGTTCCCTTGCTACAACCCGAGCTGGATCTTCCAGGACGCCATCAAGGCAGGAACTCGCGCGAGCCTGGCCGCGAGCGAACTCATTGACCCAGGCAAGCTTGCGTTTAGTCGGTGTAGATCATGCCCGGGGCAAGGGGTTGAGCTCTAATTTTTTTTGACTTCTATAGTGCGTCCGTCATCAATGTCGCCCTGGATAAACTGTAGAGTCTCGTTCACATGGGACGCGTGGATCACTCGGGCGCTTGTTTTTCCGGTGGCGTCTATTGCCAATGCTACGGAGCTCCGATCATCCTCCCCGATATACCACCTACCCGACGCATCTTCCCTCAAATTGCTTTGAATGTCGTGGTTCACGACGGACACCGGTATGTTCCGAACTCGAACGACGCCTGATCTCAGAAATTTGACTCGCACACCGTCTCCACTCCAGGAACCAACCACCTCCGTCTTGGTGATGGGAGACGGTCCTGCTGCACAAGAAGTCAGCGCGAATGCGACCACTACAGTCATGCCGATCGCCGCACGGATGGCTACTTGTCGTCCCACGAGACCTCCTGATCCCAGTCTATCGTCTGAGATGTCTTCGACAGTGGCCCGGAGGAGAACAGTGAATTTAGAGGGTCACCGATTGTCTTTTGCCATATCGGCGTGTACCCGATGATAGGTGGATGAGTTGCCGACTGGATGGTGGATGTGTTCTCGATATGCACGTGCACACTTGCAGTGCTCGAATCTGGTGAAATCGAGTTGACAGTTATATCCATTGTGTAAGATCCGAGATAAGTCTGTGCCAGGTTACCAGTGGCACCCCCATCGAGGATCGACGTGTAGTCACGCACAAACTTCGCCGGGCCGTCGATGCCGCCAAGCTGATAGGGGACGGAGTTCTCATCGGTAATACCATTGGCGAGCTGGGTTCGTTCTGAATTGATACCAGCCTTCACTCCGCTGCTTTTGCGTAGGAGCTTCGTAAATGGGTCCTCCTGATTGAAATGATGTTGTCTCGGACCAAGACCGGTTAGCCACTGGAATCCGAGCTGCCAAGGATTGGTATTGTCGCGGGCTCGGGAAGAGTTGTGTGCACCCGTTGTTTTTGATTTCGCAGTGCCGCTAGTCCCCTTCGGCCTCGAGGTCCGAGTTGTGGCGACGTGAGTGCCTGCGCGGCTACCTGACGCGGCGGAATGCGCTGCGGGAGCGCGGTCTGGACCTGGCGCCGCTACATTGCCATGCGTAGCTGGTGCATTCTTGCCAGTGGCGCAATTCGTGTTGAAGTTAAATGAATCGGATGACCCTACATAGCAAGCTCCAGATGGATCAGCGAGCGTGACCGGACTGTTCGCACTGTAGGAATATCCATTATCCTGCTGCGGGTTGTCGGTCGAGAACACGGGATCCACCGAAAGGAACCGACCCAGGGTGGCGTCGTACGCACGTGCCCCTAATTGTGTGAGGTTCGAGAAGGTCGACGTTGTCTGGTTCAGGAAGCCGTGCGTTGAGCTCCAAGTGTTGGAGCCGCCGCGTTGGTTGCCGAACGGATCGACCCAGCGCCGGGTGATGGACTTGTCGGAGGCTCCCACCTCGAGGTCAGCTGTGCCATCGATGTCGGTGTCGATCGAGAACACTTTGTTCGAGCCGCTAGTGGTCGTGCGCTCATCGACCGGGGTGCCGTTGATGGAGTACGTGCGCGTGGCGGTGGTTGAAGTGCTGCCGGCGTTCTGATGCACCTCCGTCATACCGAGGTAGAGCGTGGACCCGGATGTTGGGTCGGTCTGGAGGAGCAGGTTCCCGTCAGCGTCGTAGATGTTCGACTGGGTCTTGCCGTTCACCGACACTGTGGAGAGCTTTCCCTCGGCGTCGTACGACAGTGCCTGGTTCGGACGTGTGGTGGTGTCACCGGCAGCGTCGTACCCGTATGCGTCGGTCGTCGATGAGGCACCCGTGGCTTTGATGACAGCCTGCACACCGTGAGGGTTGGCTGCGCCGGCGGCACGGTACTGGTAGGAGTCGACCTCGTCGGTTCCGCTGCCGACCGCGTGCTTGGTGGTCGTGAGACGGTTCCCGGTCGCGGTGTCGTAGGTGTAGCTGCTCCAGTACGGGGACGGTCCGCCGAGCGTCGAGCTGCTGCGGGCGTCCGAACAAGCTCCCGAGGACGGTGTCCAGGCTTCCGTGAGCTCCTGGAGTCCGTCGTAGGCGTAGCACTGCGTCTCAGCGCCCGCCGCACCGGTGACCTTCGCCGAGGTAATGGCGCCTGCGTCGTTCCGGGTGTAGTTCCGGTCGGCTTGGGTGGCGGAGGCGGTTCCGGTGCCGGTGGAGTCCATGATCTCGCTGATCGCGCCGGTCGCGGGGTCGTACCCGTAGGTGGAGTAGTTCGTCAGGTTCCCGTTGCGGTTGATCTGCGCGACTTGGCCGATCGCGGTGTACACCACGGACGCGTAGCTTGCCGTTCCGCCAATGGAACCGAGCTGACCAAGCCCATCCCAGCTGTAGGTCGTCTTTTCGGCTGCGAGGCCGCCGATTGCGGGAAGGCTCTGGTTGTTGAGGCTTTCGTCCTGGTTGTAGGTCGACGACGTTGTGTAGGTCGTCCCGCCGAATGCAGGAGCAGAGGAGGGGATGCTGACCGTGGTCCCCGTCGGCCGGTTCCCGCCGTCGTAGCCGGTGACAGCGCTGGTGTACGCCGTGCCAGGAGTGCCGGGGGTGGACCCGGTGTAGCTGCTGGAGGAAGTGAGGAGTCCCTTCTTCAGGGTGTCCCAGGTCCATGAGTCCAACAGGCTCCCGGACGTGGTGCCGGAGTACTCCGCCGTCTTCCGATCGAGGGCGTCGTAGGCGTAGGAGAGAGTCTGCCCGCGACCGTCCGTGGACGAGAGCAGGTTCCCGACCGCATCGTAGGAGAAGCTCGAGGTACCGGTATCGGGATCGACTGCCTGGATCTTGTTCCCGTGGAGGTCGTACTGCCAGGTCCAGGTGTTCCCGGCTGGGTCGGCCATGCTGGTCATGTTCCCGGCGGCGTCGTATCCGTAGGTGGTGGCTTGCTGCGCGGTGCCCGCGGACGGCGTCGAGCCGAGGTACTGTACGAGCTTGGTCTTCTGCCCCAGCGTGTTCGAGAAAGTCGCAGACGCGGTGCCGCCGGACGGGGGTGTGGTGTCGATCTCGTCGGCACCCTTGTAGCTCGTCGTGGTGCGGAAGCGTTCCTTGCCGAACGAGTTCGTGATAGATGCTGTCTGCCGTCCGGCGCCGTCGAACACGGATGCGATGCTCGAGGCGATCTGCTGCTGGTTCTCGGGCACGAACAGTGTTGCGGAGGGGCTGACCGAGTTCGTCCAGTAGTCGTTGTTCGTCAGGACGGCGTTGCCGGCGGAGTCGTACTGCGTGTCGGTGACGACGGTGCCGCCGCTGCCGGACTGCCGCTGCGTCTGCACGGGGCGGCCGAGGCCGTCGTAGAGGGCGTAGGTCGTCATCGTCTCGTGCGCCATGACGGTTGTCGTCGCGACGGACAGCGGTGCGGTCTGGCTCTCGACGTAGGCGTATGCGATCGACGGTGAGGTGGCGTTCGCTGACTGTGGCCGTTCCGGCCGCCAGACGCTCACCCGTCGCCCGAGCGCATCATAGGCAGCGCTCGTGATGCCGCCATCGGCCGTTGTCTGGGACAGCACCGATCCGCGGGTCGGGTCGAACGTCGTCGTGGCGGTCCAGTTGAACGGAGACGGGTTGGTGGTGACAGTTTTCGTCGTGGGGCCGCTCGTGGCGGGTGTGTACGCCGTGGTGCTGGTGCGGTTCAGTGCATCCTTGGTCGAGACTGCCCGACCGAGGGTGTCGTAGGCGACCTGGGACGTTGTCGACCAGTGCGGCGCGGACCCACTGTAGGAGTCAACGGCCTCGGCGGAGGTCGCGTCACCCTTCGTCGGTGTGGCTCCGACCGCGGTGCCGTCGTAGGCGGTCCGGGTGTCGGAGATCGCGTCGGCCGGCAGTGAGGGGTTCTGCCCGCAAGCGACACCAACACTGCGCTGTTCTTGGACCACCGCCGTCAACCAGACGGTGGTGTTCGCCGGTGCGTACGTGGTTGTGGTGCAGCTACTTCCGGCATCCGAGGTGGTCGTGTTCACCGATGTGGGGTTGCCGTAGTCGCCGTGGGTGGTGGTGGTGGTCACGGTGCGGTTCCCGCCGGCAGCGGTCGGCTGTGCCACGGTCGTGGTGCCTTCACCGACCATGCGGGCGGTGTTGGTTCCGTCGTTCGCTTCGACAGCGGACACCCACGGTGCGGTGACGGTGTCGTCGACGACTGCGCCGCCGACGCCGTTCAGCGTCTTTGTCTCGCGGACCTGTCCGGCGAACCATGGAGAGTCCGCGACGCCGGGAGCACCGGTGACGGACACCGATTTCGTGCCCCCGGTCGTGCTCGCTCGATCTCCGTCGAGGCCCTGGTAGAAGGTGTACGCGGTGGTCTGCTGCGCGCTCGGCGTGGCGGGATCACCGACCCGCACCTCAACCGTGTTGTAGCCGGCGAACTGGTCCCAGGTGCGGTGGTTCGCGGGAGTGAAGAGGGAAGTGTTGTACCTCCACGCTGCGGTGCCCGTGTAGACGTAGTTCGACACCTGCGGGCGGTCGGCGCCGCCACCGGTCTTGGGGTCGGAGACGACGCTGGTGACCATGTATTTGTGGAACAGGTCCAGCTGCGCCGGCTGCGCGGGGGTGACGGCTGGAACCCACCATTCGGGATAGCAGCGGCGGGTGTTCGTGGCGGCGTTCGCCTCGATCGTCTTCGCTTCCGACGGCTGGCAGTCCTGCCCGGAGTAGTTCACCGACGTGACCGCGCCGGTGGCGCCGGTGATCGAGGCGATGCGCCACTTGTCCAACGGTGCAAGCCCGTCGACCGCCCACACCCGGTTCTGCATCGTCGTCCCGGTGAAAGTGGTGGCGGGCTCAGTAAGTGTCGTGCTGCCGCTGGTTCCGGTGTGTTGGATCTGGGTGAGCCAGAGGGCTGCGTTCGTGCCGTCGCCGGGGGCTGGAAACGAGTGGCCGAGGGTCCAGGTGTCGACGGTGGAATAGGTGGTCGAGGCGGTGCGTGCGGCGGTGGTGACGGTGTCGAGCATCCCGTCGGTCCAGAACGACGGCACGAGGTTGGTGCTGCAGCTTGTGGTGCAGAGCTGATCAAACGGCACGTCCGGGTATGCCGACGGTGTTGCCGGCTTTGTGGCGGCGTTCATGATGTTCTCGGCCGTGCACGAGGAGTGGCTGCTGTCGCTGCATCGTCCGTAGGCGTTGTACCCGAAGGTGACCTTGTCGGAGGCAGCGTTGGCCGTGTAGACGGTCGATGCGGTGAGGCCGTACTCGATGCGGTTCAGCTGACCGCCGCGGATGTATGAGGTCGCAGCGCCGCCGTTCTTGGCGTAGCTGTTCGTCTCGGCGTTGTAGTAGAACGCTTCCGCGTTGTTGTGGACGTCGACGACGTAATCGAGGTTCCACCGCCACGCCTGCGCGCACGCGGATGCTGCGAACGTGCTGGCGTGGCAGGGCTCACCGGCGTCGTTGCCGAACACTGGAACGGTCCAGGTGGAGTTCGTAGTGGCGTTGCCGGAGCTGTAGCCGGGGAGCTGGTTCAGGCCGAAGTAGTACTGGGTGCCATCGGTGGTGGTGACACGCCAGCAGTCGGTGTCGTACGTGCCGTTCGCGGCGCAGCCCTGGCTGGTGCCGGTGAGGTGGTCGATGCGGGAGCCGTCGTCGGACGCCATCTTCCATGCACCGGTCGTCGCGTCACGGACGAGCGGGGCGCTGTGGCCGCCGAGGGAGAGAACCGCGTTGTCGCTCTTCCAGCACAGGTCGCCGGATGAGGTGACAGCGCCCGACGAGCCATCGTCCTGGGAGCAGGAGACGTACTGCCGCTCGATGAAGCCGGCACCGCTCATCGCCCAGCCCTCGCCGATGGCTGAGGGCTGGTTGTTCGTGGACCCGGTCTCGCCGTCGACGGACTGCGAGTCGTACTGGAACGACAGATCGGGAGCCGGCCCCGCGGCCGACGGTGGCGCGGTCATCGGGTACTTCCAGGAGAAGTCGCCGGTCTGCGCCGAGACGTCCCACGACGTCGCCGGCTTCAACGACGTCGCGGCGAAAGACCCGGTACCCGAGCTTGACACCGCTGAGCTCGCTGCGGCGACCATGACCGCCTTCGAGCTGACCTTCGGGGTCATCATCACGGTGCTACTAGTCGCGCTCTGATCCGCTGCGACCGGAGTCGCCTTCGCCGTCTTCGCGGTCGAGTCGGCGGGGACCTGAACCCACTGCACCCGGTCCGCGAAGTCCGCCCCGTAAAGGCTTGCCAGGAGATTCTTCGGAACGCGAACGGCGACGGGCGCAGCCGTTGTGCCACCGTCAGTTCGGGCGATCTTGAGCACCAGGCCGGAGAGGTGATGCTTTCGCGCCGTTGCGTTGTCGACGATCTCGAACGAGACGCCGGTCACAGGCTTCAGGGACGCATCGGCGGCTGATGATGCGGGAGCTGCGGTGATGCCAGTGGACCCGACTGACTCCCACGAGCCGGTCGCCGTCGCAACCCGCACACCCGCCGTGTTCCGAGTGGTGGTGCCGTGCTCCTGCCCGACCGGCAGATGGAGGTCGTACTTGCCGGGTGTCAGGGCTGCCGCGGTGGGAACGGCAGTTGAGGTCGATGACTTCGGGGCTGCCGTCACCGGCGTCCGCGGGGCGCTGTGGCCCGGTACTGGCTTGCCGAGTGACGCCAGCAACGGAATCGGCGCCGCGATCGCTGGGGTCACGGTGAGCAGCGAGCCGACCAGGGCCGCGATGCCGAGCCCGGCGACGGGCAGTCGGCGCGCGAAGATGGTCATCGCGCTCGAACCGCGACGGTGCCGTCCCCGGCTCATCGCGAGACCACCGTCGTGGTGATCCGGCCGGCGTTCTCGAGCAGCGTGCAACGTGTGCGCATTGCGTCCCCTATGTGTCCCGTCAATGCGAAGTTCCTCACACTGCGCGCTGATCGTATCCACAGGGCACACACGCGCATGTCCCCCCTGAATGGGGGGTGAACAGTCCGATTTGCCGGAAAACCGGGCTTCCCGTGTGCGAAGCTGAGCGTACTCTCATTGAGTGATACTCACGAGACCACCGCGCTTCCGGGCTCCGGATAGGTCACGTCTTCCGCGGAATTCGGGCATTGCACCACCATTGAGGTGGGTTTCGAGGCGGTGATTGTGACCCATTCGGGGGGTTCCTGTGCGCTGCTCGATGACGGATACGGTGGCCTCGCAGCGGTGAGGGTGATCACAGCTTCCAGCACTCTCTTACAGATGCTGCTTCGCTGCGTCGCTCCCAGGGGGAATATCAGTGCCACGTCGTTCCGCATTCACAATCATCGCACTGACCGTCCTCGCGCTGGTTGCGGCGCCGCTGGCACAGGTGTCTGCTTCGGAGGCCGCCACCGCCGCCTCGAACGCGAGCGACACGACGACTGCGCCGGCCGGGACCGGCGAGCCGACCGCGAACGAGTCGATCGAGCCGTCCCCGGCCGCGACGCCGACGGCCGCCCCGGCGACCGTCTCTCCCGCGGCGCCCGCCGCCGGCGCTGACGTGACGTCGACGACGGATGAGGCGGCGGCGTACGCGATCGCGAAGAAGTACGGGCATCCCGTCACGGTCGAATCCGAAACGACGCCGACAGCCTTGGTGAGCGTCCAGCCGGACGGATCGACAAAGCTGCAGGAAGACACCGTTCCGGTCCGCGTGCAGGACGGGAACGACTGGATCCCTGTCGACACGACCCTCGACCCGGCGTCGGCGTCATGGCTGGAACCGGCAGCAACGGTCGTTCCCGTGCGGTTCTCCCGCGGCGGTTCCGACGTGCTCGCGCAGGTGCAGACCGACACCGGGAAGTGGATCTCCGAGGCATGGCCCGATGGCGGCAGCCTCCCGGCACCATCTGTCGACGGGTCGACCGCCACCTACCCGGACGTCCTACCTGATGTGGACCTGAAGCTGAACGCAACCGCCTCGGGCATGTCGGAGGTCCTCGTCGTCAAGACTGCGGCGGCGGCAGCGAACCCCGACGTCGAAGCTGTGGAGTTGAAGTTGAGTGGCGCGACGATCACAGAATCGGAGAACAAATCGACCGCCCGCGCATCGGACGGATCGACGATCACTTCCTCAAAGCCGACGTGGTGGGACTCGTCCGACAACGGCTCCGCGGACGGTCCTGGCGGTGTCGCCGCTCCGACACCGCTCCCCCATTCCTCCACGGCGTCCTCGGTCACCCTCGACGTCGCCAAGATCACTGACGAGGACGTTCAGTACCCGCTGTATGTCGACCCGGACTGGTCGGCAGGCCAGCAGAACTTCTGGTTCACCGACCGTGCCTACCCGAACCAGTCGTACCTGAACGGCTCCCCCGCCGGTTATCAGAGCGTCGGATACGCGCAGCAGGACGGTATGACGTACATGTCCCGCGCGTTCTGGGAGTTCGGGACCGGAGCGTTGGTCGGGAAGCACATCGTCAGCGCCCAGTTCTCCGCGACCGCGACCTACAGCTGCAGCCCGGTCGCCGTCGAGGCTTGGAGATACGGTCCGGCGAGCCCGGGCTTCACCTGGAACTCTGACCCGAACCAGTGGGTCGATCGTCCACTCGATACCCAGAACTTTGCTTCCACCGGCGGATGCGGCATCTCCCCTACCGCAGTGGGTTGGAACGTCACGCGGGGTCTCGCCGATGTGGCTGCGAGCGGCGGGAACCGGTTCCAGATCGGTCTCCGCTCGGTTGATGAAAACAACATCTCCCGCAAGCACTTCAACAACGGTGCCAGCCTGATCGTCACGTACAACAGCCGTCCGAACAACCCCACCGCACCCGCGATGACGTCACCGCAACGGGGATGCTCCTCTTCGGCGTCCGCACCGACCTACGTCAACAACCGCGCACAAGCGCTCACTCTCCAGGTCCACGCCACGGACCCGGACGCCCAGAACGTGCAGACGCAGTTCTCCGTCGCCGCAGTGGACGGAACAGGCCACATCAGCAGTACCAGCACCAGCTGGAACTCCCAGCCCGGAGCGCAGGGTGATCAGAGCACCCAGATCCCCGTCCGCACCTTCAACAGCGACACCGCGTCCGAGTACGCGTGGAACGCAATCACCACCGACGGGGGCGATTACGGCGGATGGTCGTCGTGGTGCTACTTCGTCGTCAAGAACGTCGGTCCGCAGCTGCCAACGGTGACGACGGCGTCGACGTCCTGGACGGTCGGGAAGCCGACGTCGGTCACGGTCGGCTACGCCGCCGCGGACGCCATCCGGAGCATCGCTTACTGGTGGGTCCCCGCGCTGAAAACAGCCGACGCACCAACCCCACCCGTCACCATCACCCCAGCCACGAACGGTGACTGCGCATTCCGCGTCGGGAACGTCACGACAGCTTGCGCGTCCGGAGCGACCTCGACAACCATCACGGCCGCCCCAATCGACACGAAAGCAACCCTCTGGGTTGCGACCTACGACAAAGCGGGCAACGTTTCCCTCAACGCTGCCGGCCGCTCCTCCTCCACCGGCCTCGAGTTCACTGGCGTTACCGACGATTCTGCCGTCAGCTTCGACACAGGTCACGGGTGGCTTCTCGACGCCGGGACGAGCAACCCGACTTCCGTCGCAGACAACAATTCGACGAGCGGCTCATCCACGACCTCGGGGGCGCCGCTATCGGTGGGCTCGAACACCAGCGCATCGACACCAGCCGGGAACTTCAACGGTCCGGCCGGCAACGCGCTGACGTTCCCCGCGATGACCTCGATCAACCGGTACAGCGGAGGCACACACTCCGCAGGCATCAACGGCCACGCAGCTGCCGGCTTCAACTACGAAAGCAACCTCGGCGACCTCGCCTCTCCCGGCGGCCCACAGCCGGCGAACTCGAGAATGCTGTACTCGTGCGCTCTCGGCTCTGGTGACATGACCAGTGCATCATCGAGCTGCGAGAACCAAGGCATCACCGGCGTTCCGCTCGGGTACGTCTGGAACACCGCCTCCGCCGTCCCTGCAACGCTGACGCCCGTCCCGGTCTACCGATGCACATCCGGGAGCGATCACTTCGATTCCGGAAGCAGCACCTGCGAGAACCAACACTACGAATCCCTTCTCGGCTACTTCGTGAAGCAGACGACCGTCCACACGACCCACCAGGTCATCGACACGTCAAAGAGTTTCGCCATCTCCGCCTGGGTCCGCCCCTCCGAAATCAGCGCTGCGCACAACGCGTACACGTTCCTGTCGATCAACAGCCCGACGACCTCCGCATTCTGGGTCAAGATCGACAACGGCCAGTTCCAGTTCTGCATGCAGTCCCAACAACCACACGCGGCGAACTGCGCCGTCAGCGCCCCGATCTCCTTGTCAACAACCTTCCCGGATCAGAACTGGCGTTTCGTCACCGCCGAGTACGACGCCTCCAACCAGCAGATGCGACTGCTCCTTGACGGGTCAACTACCGCGGCGGCTGATTCGCAGATCGCGCCGTACGCGGCACCCGCGAACGAGACCTCCGCCACCGGCAATCTCTGGGTGGGCTCCGCGCTGTCCAACAACGCGATGGGTGACCTCTTCGCCGGGGACGTTCTCGACCCAACAGTGGTCCAGGGCATCCCGTCCTCGAACCAGTTGACCACCGTCCGAGACAGCGGGTCCTTCGCGGGAGGAGGCTTCTAAGTGCGTTCTAGGAACACACCGGGTACGAGGCGCCAAAGTCGCTACCCGTACGCCCTCCGTGTGAAGTCCTCGCTCCAGCGAGACGCTTCGCCGCTCACGGCGTAACCAGCAAGTCGGACGGTGGCTATCGAGCGCCAATCGCAGGTGTTGCGCAGCCGTAGGTCTCGCGGAGATGGCCGAGGGTGGAGTCGCAACTGCGGAACGGGCCCGTCCGTGGGTCGAGGAAGACCGCTGCGTGGCGGTCCCGATGCGTCAACCACCAGTCGGAGACCGCATCGAGCCGGACGCTGGAATCGTCATCGGCCTGCGACGTACCTGCCACAGTGCCCAAAGTCGCGTGACGACTTCAGAACCCACGCCGGCTTTCATTGGCGCGGACGATTGCGTCGGTACGCGAGTCGGTCACCCGGGTGACAAGGTCACCACGTCCCTCGCCGCTCGAACGGATGCGCCAGCGTACGAACTGACACACGGTCGATCATCGGCGCTTTGAAGAGCTGCCTGTCTCGTCGTCACCGAGCCGTTTGATGACCCAGTCGTAGGCCTGCGAACCCAGGACGAACGCGGCGATGACGGTGGTCGGTACGAGTCGGTGGCCCTCAGCGAGATCGCAGACGAGCCATCCCAGTCCTGACGTGTACGCCAGGATTATTCCCACGCTGCGGCGGTGCTGCCGGCCGAACTCTTGAAGCCCGAGCAGCCCAGCGTGTTCTCGGGCGGCGTCCGTGTTCGTGTGCCTCGCATCCCCTGCGGCGTCGAGTGCGGCGTCGAGTGCACGCCGGACGTCGCGATCGAGCCTGTCGATCTGTACGGATAGCTGCTCTGTGCGATCTCGCACGGCGGTGAAATCGACCCCAAGAGGACCGGCCGTGCCGACAGAACTGACGGCGAGATCAAGCGCGCGAGAGGCATCGTCGTCGTGTCCGAGAACGCTCCGCAGTTCCCCGAGTGAATCGAGGTCCGTCCCGGACTGCCGCCGGAACGCTGCTTCGAGCATCGTTGTCGTCCGCGGCCATGCCCCCGCGTCGAACGCAATACCCTCCAGCGAAAGGTTCTGGAAGTAGGCGCCGAGACTGGACTGTACCGGGCCGAAGCTTGCGTTCAGGCGCTCGCTCGCGAACCTGTTCAGGGCCTCCGACACGGCGAACGCCGGACCGAAGCTTGCGTCTCAACGTTCACTCGCGAGCCGGTTCAAGGCTTCCGAAATTCCCGACGCAGGTGCATAGTTCAGCAGCTTCGCCGCCGCGATCGCCCCGGTCGGGACCGGTACGAGGTCCGCGATGCCGGGGATCTTCGCAGCCGTAACGGACTGGAGCTGCATGGCCGAGCTCGCCGCGAGACGGTCGATCCACGGCTGAAGCGGAACCATCTGCGCCGCGAGCGACGGTGAGAGTTTGGCGATGGACGCGGAGATCCCGAGGGACTCGGGTGTGAACATCCGCCCGAACCGGGTACCACCTATCCCCTAACCCCAGCTGCTTGCAGACGCCATAGCGTTCAGCCTCTCTCCCACCGCCGACGCCTGGTCATCGAGGTGCTGTCCTCGAGGCGCGGTCAAATCGAGCCTGACCACCAGTGACCGTGTCGATCACCCTGTTCGACTTGGTGCTTCAGGGCTGAAATATCTTGTACCAGTTCCGTTGAATATGGCTCGATCTCGACCACGCGCCCGCCAACGCAGCACCCTGGCTGGCCACCCCTCCCCGGCACTCCACATCGACAGCCCGAGCCGAGGCCCTGCCCGGGCTGCAGATGCCACCCCACCATTCCAGCTCATCACGTCACGTCACGTCATCACGAAAGACTCACCCGCCGTGCCTTCTGCACCCAACCTGCCCTCGACCCCAGAAGACCCCCACCCAGTCGCGAAACAGCCACGACCAGGCACGACCTTTGACCACGTCGGGATCATCGCGATGCTCGTGCTCTTCTTCGTGGGTGGGTTTTGCAGCTTCCTGACCTGGCTGCAATGGGTCATCGGCATTGATAGGCCGCCCGCCAGCGAGCACCTGCTGAAGATCGTCGGATCGCTCGTCCTCGCCGCGATCGTCCCAGCCGCCGTCGTCGTCATCGGCCCGCGCCGGCAAGACCGCGGCCTGTTCATCGTCGCCTGCGTCCTACTGCCACTGTCGATCGTGGGCCTGGGCGCGGACATTCCGAACACCATCCGACTCGCGAACGCGGAGCATGAGCGCGAGACGAGCCCACCCACAGCCAAAGAGCGTTCCGCCACTCCGGCACAGCTCCGAGAATCGTCGGCGTTGTTCTGGGACGAGACCCTCAGTGCTGCCAACCTCACACGAGTCGAGCCCATCGACGACGCCGCCGGGGTGGGCCCCCGCGGCGAATCGTGCGAGCTCAGGAACACCCACACGGGGTACCAGCTCCTATCCTCCTTTGGCAACGTCTACTGGGGTGCGGACGACGATGATGCCGCCCTCCAGGCCGCCGCCGCCTACTGGCGCACCCTCGGGTACACCCCCACCGCGCACGCAGCCTCGCCCGCCACGGCGAACTACGCCTCGGTCGGATTCACCTCCCATGACGGCCCCATCCGCAGGGCATACCTCCGACAGGGACCGTTCGGCCTCGAGCTGTTCTTCGAGAGCATCTGCGTTGCGGACCCGGAATCGTCCTGACCCTGCCGCCGGCTGCGGACCGCGCCTTCTAGAGCGACGAAGCACTGCAGCAGCGTGGTGCCGCGAGCGT
This sequence comes from Curtobacterium phyllosphaerae, assembly GCF_049341865.1. Taxonomy (NCBI): domain Bacteria; kingdom Bacillati; phylum Actinomycetota; class Actinomycetes; order Micrococcales; family Microbacteriaceae; genus Curtobacterium; species Curtobacterium phyllosphaerae. Next base: position 60,179 of record NZ_JBMPIU010000007.1, read on the forward strand.
GTGCCACCGAGCTGCGCCCGAGCGCCCCAGCGCTCGGACCCAGCGAACCCTTGAGAGCACAGCCTCGAGCGCTGCGCCATGATCTCCGAAACCGCCGAGGCGGGTCAGGGGTTGATCTGGTCTTGCGTCATCCGGTCGAACACATTGGGACGGTAGGATGAGCCTTGTGTGAAGGGCATCGGTCACGCGGCGCCGCAGTTCCTTCCACGTCAGCCCCACGCTCGTCTGCAGCAGCTCCGTCCAGGCTCCGGGCACGTCGTACGCGATCTTCAGCACGGGGTCCGAGGGACTTGCGAGGTAGAGGTGCGGGCGAGCGGTTGTGATGCCGTCGTGGTGCACGGCAGCCCGGGGGCTGATGATAACGGTCGCGTTGATCTCGGACGGTGAACGTAGCTGCCGTCGATCCTCCAGACGCGGACGCGCGCGACGACGCAGCCCTCGCCCTCGTCGAACCGGGCCGAGCCGAAGGTGCCGGGAGCGAGCTTGAATGGTGGCATCAGGCGACGGGCTGACTATCGAACCAGTTCTTGACGTCGGCGAAGAGTCAGCAGAGGCTCCGGCCGATCATCCGTGCGGCAGGCCCACGGCTCTTCTCCCGCCAATTGCGGACGGTGGCGACGGGGACGCGGAGGTAGGCCGCGAGTTCGTCGATGGTCAGCAGCTGGTCGTCGGCGTAGGTGGCGAACGCCGGGACCTCAACGGAAGTTGAGGGGTGGGTGATGGGCGTCTGGGTGGCGGCAGCGGCCGCTGGGGATTTGATGGTCACACCGATACCTATGCAACGCGTGCGCAACGTTCCACCCGGGGGTTCCGGGCGGGTCGTGCGCTGGTTGCGCGACGTTCCCCAGGGGGGCATCCTCTTTGTCACATGAATGACACTTCGAGCACCCTGCGACATACAACGATCCCCGTACTTCCGCAGAAGGACGGGGATCGGGGGTGCACCCCCTCGGACTTGAACCGAGAACCCACTGATTAAGAGTCAGTTGCTCTGCCAATTGAGCTAGAGGTGCATCGCCACGGCGAGCCGCAACGGAGAACAACAATAGCATGAGATCCGAGCACCACCGACCACGGCCCACCCCGCCAGGACCATCGCATCCCGCAAGGAGCATCCCATGACCGACCGTCTCGCCATCGGCGACGTCGCCCCCGCCTTCACCCTCCCCGACGAGCGGGGTACCGCGACGAGCCTCGCCGACCTCCGCGGCCGGAAGGTCATCGTGTACTTCTACCCGGCGGCGTCGACCCCGGGCTGCACGACCGAGGCCTGCGACTTCCGCGACAACATGTCCTCGCTCCAGGCCGCGGGGTACATCGTCCTCGGGGTGTCGAAGGACACGCTGCCCGCCCTCGAGCAGTTCCACGAGGAGCAGGCGCTCACGTTCCCCCTCCTCAGCGACCCCGACCTCGTCGTCCACAAGGAGTACGGCGCCTACGGGGAGAAGAACAACTACGGCAAGGTCGTCACCGGCACGATCCGGTCCACGATCGTCGTGGACGAGGACGGCCGCGTCGCACTCCCCCTGTACAACGTCAAGGCGACGGGGCACGTCGCCTCGCTCCGGAAGAAGCTCGGTCTGGACTAGGACCGCCCGCCCGCCCGCCCGGCCGGCCGGTGCGGCGCCGTGGCGGCGCGCCGTCCCCGCGGGTGCGGCGAGTCGCCGGGCTCAGCGATCCGGGCGCGCCAGCCGTGCCGTCACGGACTTGGAGAACACCAGGACGAGCGCGAGGAGCGCCGGTACGAGCAACGCCCATCCGATCGCCGGTTCGCGGAACACGCCCTGGAACGCACCGACGGCGATCGCGATCTGGAGGAACTGCCAGACGATGATGCCGCTCCGCACCCACGGACGGCTGCGCACGAGCCCGATCACCATGAACGCGAGCCACAGTGCGGCGACGGCCGCCAGCACGACGATCGCGATGCCGTTCGCGACGACGGCGGGCGGAGTGACGAGGAGATCGACCAACAGGACGATCGTGACCGCGGCCACCGCCAGGAACTCGAGGCCGACGATGACGACCAGGACGAGCAGCGCTCGGGAACGAAGCGGCCCCCGATCAGGCACTTCTGATCCGCGACGCGGCACATCCGACACAGGCATCCTCCAGCTCAGAACCCTTGATTTGGCCATACCAGTATGGAACGATGTTGGAGGTCGTTCGGACGCCACGATGAAGTGCGTGTCTCTCGGGTAACGGTCTCGTGAACATCCTGTTTCGAGCCGATGCGAACTGCGTCACCCCGGGAATCGACCTCTCGAGCTTGTTCTCTCCACGAGGACCTCCACCACCGGACATCCAGAACAGATCATCCGATGGTGGGTCCTCGACAGGGAACCGCCCGCCGACACCCACCTGGGCGTCAGCATGCCGAGAATCATCCCCACCACGGCCTCGAGCTGTGCGATTCGCAACAGAAGGAGCATCAATTCATGGACTGGCGTGACAAGGCCGCTTGCCTCACCGCAGACCCGGAGCTCTTCTTCCCCGTCGGGAACACCGGTCCGGCCGTCGACCAGATCGACAAGGCCAAGTCCGTGTGCGCACGATGCACCGTGACCGAGATGTGCCTGCAGTACGCGCTCGAGAACTCTCAGGACTCCGGTGTCTGGGGCGGTCTGAGCGAGGACGAGCGACGCGCCCTCAAGCGTCGCGCCGCCCGCGCCCGCCGCGCCTCCTAGCGTCCGCACCCACGTCCGGCGTCCGACCCTCGACGGGTCGGGCGCCGTTCTGCGTTCCGGGCTGCCCGTGCCACGCGCCGTTCAGGACACGAGCGCTCCGACCCGCCCGCTAGGTCATCCACCGGAACGGGATGCCGATGGTGACCTCGGTCCCGCTGCCGACGAGCGTGTGCCAGTCGATCGTCCCGCCGAGCTCGCCCTGGATGAGCGTCCGGACGATCTGCGTTCCGAGTCCCGCGCCGACCTTGCCCTCCGGGAGCCCGACGCCGTCGTCGCGGACCTGGACCTCGAGGTGGTCCTCGTAGCGGTCGGCGACGATCTCGACCTCGCCGTCGCGGCCGTCCAGTCCGTGCTCGACCGCGTTCGTCACGAGTTCGGTCAGTCCGAGCGCCAGCGGTGTGGCGGCCTCGCTCGGGAGGGTCCCGAACTTCCCGGTCTTCTTCGGGCGCACGGTCGTGTTGTGGCTCGCGGCGACCTCGGTGACGAGCATGAGCACGCGGTCGAACACGTCGTCGAAGTCGACGTTCTGTTCGAGCCCGGTCGAGAGCGTGTCGTGGACGACGGCGATCGCCGCGACTCGGCGTTGCGCTTGCTGCAACGCGTCGCTCGCCTCGGCCGAGTGCGCCCGGCGTGCCTGGATGCGGAGCAGGGACGCCACGGTCTGCAGGTTGTTCTTGACGCGGTGATGGATCTCGCGGATCGTCGCGTCCTTGGTGATGAGCTCTCGCTCCTGATGCCGCATCTCGGAGACGTCCCGGACCAGGACGATCGCGCCGATCCGGTTGCCGTGCTCCCGGAGCGGGATCGACCGGAGCGTGACGGTGACGCCTTTCGCCTCGATGTCCGTCCGCCACGGAGCGCGTCCGGTGACGACGAGCGGGAGTGACTCGTCCACCACGAGCTGCCCCCCGAGCAGGACCGTGGTCACCTCGGCGAGGGACTGCCGTTCGAGCTCCCCGTCGAACCCCATGCGGTTGAACGCGCTCAAGCCGTTCGGACTCGCGAACGTCACGACGCCGTCCACGCCGAGACGGAGCAGCCCGTCAGAGGCGCGTGGCGCTCCACGGCGCGGGCCCGACGGAGCACCGATGTCCGGGAAGTCGCCGGTCGCGATCATGCCGAACAGGTCGTTCGCGCTCGTGTTGAAGATGAGCTCCTGCCGACTCGGGGTCCGCTGCTCGTCGACGTTGGAGTGCCGCGTCACGACCGCGATCGGCGCCGCTGTGGTCTCGGCACTCGCGGCAGAGAGCCGACGCAGGACGGGGATGGCCCGGACGCGTGTCGGGGTGTCCTCGTACCAGTCGGGCTCGGCGGAGTCGACGAACTCGCTCCGGCCGAAGGACTGGCGGATCTGGTCGTCCCACTCGGGCCGGGCGACGTGTCCGACGATGTCGCGGTAGAAGAGCGTCGCCGCACTCGACGGACGGGCATGCGCCACCGCGATGAACGCGTCGTCCGCGGTCGGCACCCACAGGACGATGTCCGCGAACGACAGGTCGGCGAGCAACTGCCAGTCCCCCACCAGCAGGTGGAGCCATTCGACGTCCGCCTCCGAGGAACGGCCCTGCTGCAGAACGAGGTCACTGAGAGTCGACACCGCCCAAGTCTAGGAGGCCGATCGAGGCATTATCCCCAGGGCCCGGCAGGATTAAATGTCACATTCATGTGCTCCATAGCATCGGGGGTCACGGCTGAGAGGCCAACACGCCGACATCGCGGGAGGTCACATGGACGAGGGGGGCGCGCTGCGCGTCGAGGACGGGTCGCGAGACGGGGTCGGCCCTCCGGCGCGGATCGGCGCGCCGGGGCACAGCGCCACGAGGTCCCGTCCAGGACACCGGGATCGGCAGAGCCTCAAGGCGGTCGAGACGGTGTTCGCGGTCCAGACGACCCCGCGCCACGAACTCCCCGATCCGACCCAGATCGCACGTGACCTCGCTCGGTGCGTGGTCGAGGTCCTCGCCGGCGCCCGGGAGCTCGACCAGATCGCCCGGTGGTTGAGCGAGGACGTCCAGCGGAACCTGCAGCAACGGGTGTCGATCGCGGCACGAGCTCGGGCGGTCCGGCGGCAGACCCCGCAGCGGCCGGTGTTCCGTATCGGGTCGGTGCTCGTCGACGAGCCGGCGAACGGCGTCGCCGAGGCGACCGTGATCGTGCATGCGAAGGCCCGGACACGGGCGGTGGCGATCCGCCTCGAGGGACTCGACGGCCGATGGCGGGCGACGGCGATCAGCGTGCTGTGAGCCTGGGACGGCGCGACAGCGCGACCGCGCGACCAGCGCGACAGCGCGAACGGGGCCGCCGAGACCGCGAGGCGACGAGACGGGGCCGCACCGTGCCTCCAGTCCGGGCGACCGGGGACGCAGACGGCGGCGACCCGGACTCGGGTCACCGCCGTGTGTATGGTCCGGCCGGGGCGTCAGCCCTTCTTCGCGGCCCGTCGCTCGGCTCGGTTCACCGGTGCGTCCGCTCCGGCACCGAAGGCACCCTTCTGGCCCGATGCGGTCGCCTTGCTGCCGAACGACGAACCCTGCTCCGGGCCCGTCGGGACCTGCTCCTGTTCCTGTTCGGCCTGCTGACGCTGCGCGAGTGCGGTCGCCGCCTGCTCGAGGCGGCCCCGTTCGTCGCGAACCTCGACCTCGCCGTCGATCGACGGCGCCGAGTACTCGAGCCCGTCGTTCTCGCCCTGCTCGTCGAGCCCGCGGGCCTCGATCGTCGCGGTCTCGCCGTCGGACTGCACCTGCACCTCGAGGTTGAACAGGAACCCCACGGACTCTTCGCGGATCTGTCCCATCATGCTCTGGAACAGCGCGTAGCCCTCCCGCTGGTACTCGACCAGCGGGTCACGTTGCGCCATCGCTCGGAGACCGATGCCGTCCTTCAGGTAGTCCATCTCGTAGAGGTGGTCACGCCAGCGGCGGTCGATCACGGAGAGCACGACACGGCGTTCCAGTTCACGCATGGCCTCGTCGCCGAGGGTCTCCTCGCGTGATGTGTACGCGACCTTGGCGTCGGAGAGGATCTCGCGACCGAGGAACTCCCGCGAGGCCTTGCCGCGCGAGCCGGCTTCGGTGATGACCTCGTCGATGGTGATCGAGATCGGGTAGAGGGTCCCGAGCTCGGTCCACATCGCGTCGAGGTCCCAGTCGTCCGGGGAGCCTTCGCTCGTGTGCGTGTCGATGACGTCGTCGACGACGCTCGAGAGGAACGCCTGGGCGCGGTCCTGGAGGTCGTCGCCCTCGAGGATGTGCCGACGGTCGCTGTAGATCGCCTCGCGCTGACGGTTCAGGACGTCGTCGTACTTGAGGACGTTCTTGCGGATCTCGGCGTTCCGCGACTCGACCTGCGCCTGCGCGGAGCGGATCGCGCGGCCCACGAGCTTGTTCTCGATCGCCAGGTCGTCGGGGACGTTCGAACGCCCCATCAGCGCCTCGGCGGCACCGGAGTTGAACAGGCGCATCAGGTCGTCGGTCAGCGACAGGTAGAAGCGGCTCTCACCCGGGTCACCCTGGCGACCGGACCGTCCGCGGAGCTGGTTGTCGATCCGACGGGACTCGTGGCGCTCGGTACCGAGCACGTACAGCCCGCCGGCCTCGCGCACCTTGTCGGCCTCGGACTTGAGCTCGTCCTTCACGCGGTCGAAGACGGCATCCCACTCGGCCTCGTACTCCTCCGGCGTCTCCGTCGGGGACAGGCCCTTCGCGTGCATCTCGGCGACCGCGATGAACTCCGCGTTGCCCCCGAGCATGATGTCGGTCCCTCGACCGGCCATGTTCGTCGCGACCGTCACCGCTCCCAGCCGGCCCGCCTGTGCGACGATCGCGGCTTCTCGAGCGTGGTTCTTGGCGTTCAGCACCTCGTGCTTGACGCCGCGCTTCGCCAGCAGCTTGGAGAGGTACTCGGACTTCTCGACCGAGGTCGTCCCGACGAGGACCGGCTGCCCCTTCTCGTGCCGCTGCTCGATGTCCTCGGCGACCTGCTCGAACTTGGACTCCTCGTTCTTGTAGACGAGGTCGGTCTGGTCGATGCGCACGACGGGCATGTTCGTCGGGATCGGGACGACGCCGAGCTTGTAGGTCGACATGAACTCGGCGGCTTCGGTCTCCGCCGTACCGGTCATCCCGGAGAGCTTCTTGTAGAGGCGGAAGTAGTTCTGCAGCGTGATGGTCGCGAGGGTCTGGTTCTCGGCCTTGACCTCGACCCCCTCCTTCGCCTCGATTGCCTGGTGGATGCCCTCGTTGTAGCGACGACCCATCAGGATGCGGCCGGTGTGCTCGTCGACGATCAGGACCTCGCCGTTCATCACGACGTAGTCCTTGTCGCGCTTGAAGAGGGCGTCGGCCTTGATCGCGTTGTTGAGGAACGAGATGAGCGGGGTGTTCGCGGACTCGTAGAGGTTGTCGATGCCGAGGTAGTCCTCGACCTTCTCGATGCCCGGTTCGAGGACGCCGACGGTGCGCTTCTTCTCGTCGACCTCGTAGTCCTCGCCGACCACGAGGCGGGTCGACAGGCTCGCGAACTCGGTGAACCACCGATTGGCCTCGCCCGACGACGGACCGGAGATGATCAGCGGGGTGCGGGCTTCGTCGATGAGGATCGAGTCGACCTCGTCGACCACGGCGAAGTAGTGCCCACGCTGGACCATGTCCGACGCCTGCCACGCCATGTTGTCGCGCAGGTAGTCGAAGCCGAACTCGTTGTTGGTGCCGTACGTGACGTCCGCGGCATACTGCTCGCGACGTTCGGCCGGGGACTGTCCGGCGAGGATGCACCCCGTCGTCATGCCGAGCGCGCGGAAGACACGGCCCATGAGCTCCGACTGGTAGCTCGCGAGGAAGTCGTTGACCGTGATGATGTGGACGCCGCGCGACGCGATCGCGTTCAGGTAGGCGGCCGTCGTCGCGACGAGGGTCTTGCCTTCACCGGTCTTCATCTCGGCGATGTTCCCGAGGTGGAGTGCGGCGCCACCCATCATCTGCACGTCGAAGTGGCGCATGCCGAGCGTGCGCTTCGCTGCCTCACGGACCGCGGCGAACGCCTCCGGGAGCAGGTCGTCGAGGCTCTCACCGTTCGCGTACCGTTCGCGGAGCTCGTTGGTCTCGTCGTGCAGGTCGTCGTCGGAGAGGCTCGCGAAGTCGTCTTCGAGGTCGTTCACGGCCTCGGCGTAGGCCTTGAGGCGGCGGAGGGTACGACCTTCGCCGATGCGGAGGACCTTCTCCAGGACGTTCGTCACTCTGCGACTCCTTATGACGGCACGGCGGCCCGACGGGCGGGCGCGTGCGTTCGATCAGCGGTCAATGCTAGCAACCCCGGTCCCCCCGCGGCTGAGAGGGCCCCGGTCGGACTGCGCGACCGGGGCCCTCGTCGCCGCGGTGCGTCAGGCGATCAGACCGGCGCGTTCGACGGTCCGGATCTCCTGGTGCTCCGAGGCGGCGCCGTCGAGACCGATGACGCCGTAGTCCCAGCCCTTCCGGCGGTAGACGACACTCGGGCGCTCGGTCTCCTCGTCGATGAACAGGTAGAAGTCGTGCCCGACGAGCTCCATGTAGTACAGCGCGTCGTCCACGGTCATGGGAGTGGACGCGAAGACCTTCTTGCGGATGACGACCGGGCAGTAGGCCTCCTCGGTCTCGGCCTGGTCCGGTTCCCGGTCGTCCGTGACGACCGGGACGACACCGGTCGCGACGTCCTCGAGGAGTCCGCCGTCGGCCGGCGTGACGTCCATCCCGGAGAAGGACTCACCGGCTGCCTGCGACACGGACGTCGGGCGGTGGCGGCCACGGTGGACCTTCTTGCGGTCCTTCGCCCGGCGCAGACGCTCCATGATCCTCGCGTACGCGAGGTCGAACGCGGCGTACTTGTCGGAGGCGGTGGACTCGGCCCGGACGAGCGGTCCCGGACCGATCAACGTGAGCTCGACACGATCGTCCCCGCTCGCGCCGGAGCTCTTCTCGTGGTGTCGACTCACCCGCACCTCGAACGCGAGGGCTCGGTCGGCGAGCGCGTCGATCTTGGCGGACTTCTCCTCGGCGTACGCGCGGAATCGATCGGTGATCCCGACGTTCCGTCCCGTGATCGCGATGTCCATGGCGGCTCCATCCAGACTCGGCGCGTCGCCTCCATCCGGCGAACTCCCAACGCCTTTCCGGCAACCGTAGACCCCTCGTCCGACGAGGGCATCCCGCGTCGGCGTGTTGCCGGGATGTCCAGAGAACGCACACCGTTCCTCCACAGCGGCGTCGGTCTGGAGGCCCGTCCACAGTCCGGCGAGCGCCGATCGACCGCGGGCGGCCGGCCGGCATCGTCGTCGTCATGGACATCTCGACGACGACCGCGACCGGGCAGCGGACGCGGACCGGCCGGGCCCGGACCGGGCGGCAGACGCGGACCGGGCAGGAGACGCGGACCGGGCAGGCTTGGCGCGACGCCGCGGCGGAGGCCCTCGCGGTCCTGCTGCCCGTCGAGTGCGCCGGGTGCGGGGAACCGGACCGCGCCGTGTGCGTCGCCTGCCGGGACGAACTCGCCGCGACCGCCCGCTGCGTGCGGCTGGTGGCTGGCGTACGGCTCGACGCGGCGTTCGAGTACGCCGGTGTCGCGCGGACGCTGCTCCTCGCGCTCAAGGTGCACGGTCGCGTCGACGTCGCGTGGGCACTCGGCCGACCCACGGTGCGGACGCTCGACCGCGCCCGCGCCGCGGCTCCGGACGCGGTGGTCGTCCGGATCCCGCCGTCCCCCGCCGGACTGCGACGCCGCGGCTGGGACCCCGTCGTCCTCCTCCTCGGCCGCGGCGGGGTGCGGGTGCGGCGACGTCTGGTCCGCCGACACGGTGGTGTCGGGCGCGGTGCGAGCTCGGCACTAGGGAGCCAGGTGTCGCAGAGCCAGAAGTCACGCAGCGCCGTGGAACGCGTGACGGCGACCGTCGGCACGCTCCGCGCAGTGGGCGTGTCCGGACGCCGGGTGATCCTCGTCGACGACGTCGTGACGACCGGCGTGACGATGGCCGAGGGCGTCCGGGCCGTCCGGGCTGCGGGTGGGACGGTCGTGCGCTGCGTCGCGACCGCGAGCGTCGAGCCGTGAGCGCGCCGATGGACGGGCGGCCGCCGGTGCCGCGGACCGGAAGCTTGAGATCGCTAGCGTTGCGTTCCGAGCACGTCCGCGGTGACGCCGGTGTCGTCCCATCCCCCCGCGCTCTCGGAGAGGACGCGACCGTCACTCATCCGGAGCAGCAGGGAGCCGGACGCACCGCCGACGATCGTCGTCGCGATGCCGCTCGGCCGACTGAGCGTGGTCGCCTGTCCGCCGATCGTCGACGTCGTGACGGCGGACCCGGACGACGTCGTGCCGAGCGACGCCACCTCGACGTCGCTGGCCCAGGTGGCGTCGACCGGATCGCCCGATGCCGACTGCACCCGGATCGGGGTCCCGAACGCGGTGGGGTCCTTCTGCGCGTCGCGGATGATGGACATGACGTAGAGCGCGGCACCGGAGTCGGTGTCGATCAGGGCGAGCGCGCGCGTCGAGTCGCGGGACACCCGGAACGCGACGAGTTCGCCCGAGGGCAACGTCGACGCCACGGTGTGCGGGTCGCCTCCGAACCCGTACGCGGTGATCGAGCGTGGGTCGGACCGCTGCCCGGACCACAGGAACCCCTGGTCGTCGATCGACGGCGGTACCGCGTCGCCACGTCCGTCGACCAGGAGCGACGCCGCCGACCCGTTCCGCACGATCCAGCTCCCGGCCGCGTTGCCGACCGCCGCGTCGGACCCGTTCGCCGCGAGTTCGATCGACGTCGGTCGCAGCGCCTTGACCTTGTCCCCGATGCCGCTGAGCGGTGCGACGGACGTCCCCGTGGCGTTGCCGACGGCGTCGTTCGTCACGACGAGCGGCCGGGGGTCCACGTCGGGGTCGCGCTCGGCCGTCGTCCCGGTCGACTCCGGCACGGCGAGCCCGGTGCCCTCCACGGTGATGCTGACCGACGAGATCGACGCCACCGTCGACAGGCTCGCCGTGAGCTGCTCGCGCATGCGGACCTTCTCGAGCGTGTTCGCCTTGAGGGCGTCCGACGTCAGGTCGACCTGCGCGGACCCGTTGTCGACCGTCACCGCGTTGAGCGACAGCTGGGTGCCCTCGGGGAACGCGGACACCACGGCGCCCTTCAGCCAGTCGCTCGGGCCGGCGAGCAGGGCGCTGACGATCCTCGTGCTCGTCGACGACCGGGCGAGGAACCAGCGTTCATCCGGCACCAGGAACTTGTACGACGGGTCGTAGAAGTAGATCGCGTGCGCCTGGAACACCGATTCGAAGCTGACCGAGCTCAGGATGATCCCGTCCGGCGCGTAGCTGATGCGCCACTGGCCGTGCTCCTTCGTGAACTGGAACGTGAGCGTGGAGCTCGTCGGCCGGACGGCCTGCGTGTACTGACCGGCTGCGTCGACCGTCGCACTCGCGGTGAGCGTGTACGCGAGCGACTTGGCGGTCGCCCGTGTGACGTCGCCGCCGCCTTGACGGACCGTGACGCCCTGCCGCGGGTTCCACTTCTGCGAGAACTTGTCGGCCAGGAACTCCCGTGCGATCGCGTAGTTGTCCTGCGGGCCCGTCGCGGCGTCGATGAACTTGCGGAGGATCGTCTCCTGGTCGCTCCCCGGCACCGGGGCGTCCGGGCGGTAGTCAAAGCCGGACGACGTGTCGTCCTGCACCTTGCCGGCCGTCTGCACCGGTCCGGTGGTCGGGATCGCGGCGCAGGCGGTCAGCGCGACGAGGGCGACCGCGGCCAGCACGCCGACCACGAGGCGCCGGACCCTGGTCGTCGACGGCCGGGCACGCCCGCTGGAGCGCACCGGGCCTCCAGTCCGAGCCGCGTTCATCGGGACCCCTCGGGCAGGCGCGGGCCGTCGTACGGTTCGTCGCTCGGCGGGAGCGGGATCGCACTCGAACGGGGTTCGACGGCGTCCTGGCGCCGTCGCGGGAGCGTCAGCACGAAGACCGAGCCGGTCCCGCGCTGCGACCACACGTCGATCCGCCCGCCGTGCAGGTGGGCGTCCTCGAGGCTGATCGCGAGCCCGAGTCCGGTGCCGCCGATGGTGCGCTTCCGGCTCGGGTCCGCCCGCCAGAAGCGGTCGAACACGCGCTCGGCGTCCTGCGGCGGCATCCCGACGCCGGCATCCCGGACCGCGATGGCGACCGTCTCGGCGTTGCTGTCCACGACGACCAGCACCGGCTTGGCCTCGCCGTGTTCGATCGCGTTGCCGACGAGGTTCCGGAGGATCCTCCGGATGCGGCGCGCGTCCATCTCCATCGCGACGTGGCCGCCGGGGGTCGCGAGCTGCAGTTCGACGCCGGCCGACTCGGCGAGTGGGCGGAACTCGTCGACGATGTCGGTCGCGAGCGACGCCGGAACGGCCGTCTCGCTCTCGAGCGTCACGGCCTGCGCGTCGTACCGGGAGATCTCGAGCAGGTCGGCGAGGAGCACCTCGAACCGTTCGATCTGGGTGTGGAGCAGTTCGCTGGACCGGGCGATCGCCGGCGCGAACGCGTGCCGCGCGTCGAACAGGACGTCCCCAGCGAGCCGGATCGTCGTGAGCGGGGTGCGGAGTTCGTGCGACACGTCCGACACGAACCGTTGCTGGACGCGGGAGAGTTCCGCGAGCTGGGTGATCTGGCGGCTCATCACGTCCGCCATGCCGTTGAAACTGGTCGCGAGGATGGCGATGTCGTCCTCGCCCCGCACCGGGATCCGCTCCTCGAGCCGACCGGCGGCGATCTTCCGACTCGTCGCAGCGGCCACCCGGACGGGGACCACGACGAGTCGGACGACGAGACTCGTGACGAGGGCGATGAGCACCACGAGCGCGACGCCGCCGATCGAGAGCGTCTGGGAGACGAAGTCGAGCGTCTTCTGCGCGTCGCTCAGGTCGTACACGAGGTACAGCTCGTACTGCCCGGCGCTCGGGATCTGCAGTGTGGACCCGACGGCCAACCCTGGTTCGCTGCGTCCGGCGTCGCTCAGCGAGACGGGCTGGAGGTTGAGGTCGCCGGTGTTCTTCGCGACCGCCTTGCGCATCTCCGGGGTGATCACGGCATCCGGGAAGTCCGGGCTCGCGATGTTCTGGAGCGACTGCGTCGTGTTCTGGTCGGGACTCCGGAGGATCGCGATGCTGGTCCCACCGGGGCTGGTCGTGGTCGACAGGATCGAGCGCTGGGCCTCGTTCTGGAGCGTCTCGAGCTCGACCTGGTTGTTGTCCTCGGCCGCCGTCGCCGCGTCGAAGATGTTCTGGGCGAGGATCGTGGCGCGCTCCGACTCCGCCTCGATCTGGTCACGGCGCTGGGCGTACACGTTGTTCGAGATGCTCAGGGTGACCGCCGTGCCGATGACCGTCACGGCGAGTCCGGTCGTGAGCACCGTGATCGCGACGGCCCGGAACAGCAGGGAGCGTCGCCAGAGGAACGCGGTCCCCCGCCAGCCCCGACGCGTCCATCGGCGGATGCGCCGACGCACGTCGCGGATCGTCAGCTCGCGCCGCGGTACGACGGTGCTCGTGCCGCCCGTCTGCGAGGACATCGGCGGGTCAGGCCCCGGCGCCCGCTCGGTACCCGACGCCACGGACGGTCGTCACGATGCGCGGGTTGTCCGGGTCGTGTTCGATCTTGGCGCGGAGCCGCTGCACGTGCACGTTCACGAGCCGGGTGTCGGCCTTGTAGTGGTAGCCCCAGACCTGTTCGAGCAGCATCTCGCGCGTGAACACCTGGTTCGGCTTCTCGGCGAGCGCGCGGAGCAGGTCGAACTCCAGCGGTGTCAGGGAGATCGGGGCGTCGCCCCGACGGACCTCGTGCCCGGGGACGTCCACCGTGACGTCGCCGACGGTGAGGACCGCGGCGTCGCTCGCGACCGGGCGGAGTCGGGTACGGATCCGGGCGACGAGCTCCTTCGGGTTGAACGGCTTCACCACGTAGTCGTCCGCGCCCGACTCCAGACCGACCACGACGTCCGAGGTGTCGCCGCGCGCCGTCAGCATGATGATCGGTGTGCCGCTCTCGGCTCGGATCCGGCGACAGACCTCGATCCCGTCGATCCCCGGGAGCATCACGTCGAGCAGGACGAGGTCCGGACGCGTCGCCTGGAACGCCTCGAGCGCACCGGTCCCGTCCGCGCTGAAGTCGAGCTCGAAGCCCTCCGAGCGCAGCACGATGCCGATCATCTCGCTGAGGGCCTGGTCGTCGTCGACGACGAGGATGCGCGGGGTCATGTCTCTCTCCGGCAGTTCACGGGACACGCGGGGACGCGCCGCCCGGACGGGCGCTGGGACGCGCCTGTCCCGGACACCATAGTCGAGCGCGCTGCCGGTGCACGGGATCCCGCTCCGCGCGGGGCTCGTCGGTGCGTGCGGCACACCGCTGATCGGTGCGGATGCTGGCCGAGGGGGGTCCGAGTCCGACAGAATCGGAGTCCACGCGCTCGACCGGGCGCGGTCGGCTCCGACATCGGGGCCGTGATCGCGGGAGGGGCGGCATTGTCGAACGGCGAGCACTGGCAGACGCCGGGTTCCGATGCGCCGGGGGCCGGTGGGCATGAATCCCCGTCTCATGATCCGGACCAGCCCGCAACCGGAGGCCCACCGTGGCCCGCGTCGACGGGCGCACCGCCGGCAGGTGGCGCGACCGACCCCGGCTCCGGGCTGCGCGGCCGTCCCGCGATCCCGATCCGACCGCTCGGACTCGGCGACGTCCTGGGCGGGGCGTTCGGGGTGTTCCGTCGGAACGTGCGTGTACTGCTCGTGTACGGACTCGTGCTGAGCGGTGTCGCGACGACGATCTCGCTCCTCGTGTCACGGGGGTTCACGGCTGACTCCACCGCCCGCATCGACTCCGCCGATCCGAGTGACGTCTCGACGATGCTCGCCGGCTCGTACACGCTGACGCTCGTCGTGTCCGTGATCTCGGCGATGATCGGCATCGTCGGTCGCGGACTCCTCCAGGCTCCCGTCGCCGCGGAGACCGGGCAGCAGATCCTCGGTCGGCGGGCGAGTGTGGCCGGGGTGATGGCACTGCTCGCCGGACGCCGTCTGCGGGTGCTGTGGTGGAGCCTCCTGCTCGCGGCCGCGATCGGCGTGGGCGGAGCCGTGCTCGTGGTCGTCTTCGCCGCCATCGCCGCCGGGATGAGCGGCATCGGTGGGTTCTTCGCTGCGTTCGGGGCGCTGACCGGGATCGGGCTCGCGTTCGGTGTGCTCGCGGCCTGGCTCGGCACCAAGTTCTCGCTGACCGTGCCCGGGATCGCACTCGAGGGCCTCGGCGTCGTCGCCGCAGCGCGGAACTCGTGGCGGCTGGTCCGTGGCGCGTTCTGGCGCACGTTCGGGATCGAGCTCCTCGTCCGCGTGATGTTCAACGTCGCAGTGACCATCGCGAGCATCCCCCTGTCGCTCGTCGTCGCGTTCGCCGGCGGCACGCTCGATCCGCTCGGTGCCGGGTCGGGGTCCGGCACCGGGTCCGCCTCCGGTCCGGTCGCGATCGCCGTGGTCGTCCTGGGCGGTGCGCTCGCGGTGGCCGTGACCGCGATCACCGACGTGATCGCGGCAGGGACGACGACGTTGCTCTACGTCGACCGACGGTTCCGCACCGAGGGACTCGACGGCCGCGTCGCCTCCCATCTCGACATCGGGGTCCCGGCGGATCCGTTCAGCACCGTCGACCCCGATGCACGCCGGCCGCACTGGTCCGGACCCCCGTCGGGAGCAGCCGGTGCCTGGTACGGGCCAGGCGGCTCGAGCGGCCAGCAGCCGACCTGGGGCGGCCAGCAGCCGACCTGGGGCGGCCAGCAGCCGACCTGGGGCGGCCAGCAGCCGGGTCCCCGCACCCAGCCGCCCGTCTGGGGTGATCCGACCCGAGGTCCGGGCGAGCAGTCCGGTCCTCCCGGACCCCCGCACGGATCGGGCCGATGACGACCGGAGCGTCGATCGTCGCGTTCGGCACCGCAGTCCTCGGCACGGAGCGCATCGGCTCGTCCGCGCTCGCGATCGCCGCGGTCGATCCGGGCGAGGCACGCCGACTCCTCCGTCACGAGCTGTCCGGCCGTGCGTACGACGCCGCGCGACCGACGTGGTGGGACCGTCTCTCGAAGGGCTTCATCGACTGGCTGGGCTCGCTCCGCATCGGCGGCGACGACAGCTTCGACCGGACCCTCCTCGTGATCGCGATCGTCGTCGTGCTCGCCGTGCTCGTCCTCGTGGTGCTCGTGTACGGACTCCCCCGCCGTCGTGCAATGCAGCGTTCTGCGGCGAGCGCCGTCTTCGACGACGACGACCACCGCACCGCAGCTGCACTCCGGGCGGCGGCGGACGACGCCGCCCGCCGCGGCGACTGGGACAGCGCCGTCCTCGACGGGTTCCGCGCACTGGCCCGCGGCCTCGCAGAACGCGACCTCGTGCCGGACGTCCCCGGTGCCACGGCGCGGACCATCGCCGAGCAGGCCGTCGGGTCGTTCCCCGCACACGCCGACGGCCTGCGGGACGCCGCCCGCCGGTTCGACCGGGTCCGGTACGCCGACGTCCGTGCGACCGACGACGACCACCGAGCAGTCAGCACCGTCGAGCGTGGCGTCGCGACGTCCCGTCCGACGGTCGACCGGATCGCCGTGCCCTCGTGAGCACCGCGACCGCCGCCACGCCACCCGCGACCGCTCCCCGAGCGGGGAGCGCGCCGGGCTCGGGCCTGCGGGCACGGGTCCTCGCGTGGGGCTCACTGGTCCTCGTCGGCCTGATCGTCGCCGTCGCGGCCGGGCTGGCCGGACGGGACACCGCAGCCACGCCGGCGGAACTCGACCCCGCGTCGGCGACCTCGACCGGCGCCCGGGCGCTCGTGCACGTGCTCCGGGACCGCGGCACGCGGGTCGATGTCGTCCGCGACGCTGCCGCGGCGACCGACGCCGTGTCGACCGGTGGCACGGTGTTCGTCGACGACGGTGGCGGCGACCTCACACCCCGTGTCGCTCGACGGATCGCCGCGACCGCCGAGCGAGTGGTGCTGGTCTCCTCCGATTCCCGGGTGATCTCCGCGTTCGGACTGCGCGCGGAGCCGACCGCCCCGATCCGGGGATCGACGACCGTCTCGACCCGGGACTGCCCGATCGACGCTGCAGCACGCGCGGGCCGGATGACGACCGCCGGTGTCGGGTACGCCGTCTCGGCGGACGTCACACGATGCCTTCCGTCCGGCGCCTCGGGAGACCGCACCTGGGGCCTCGTCCGCGCACCGATCGCCAACGGGACCGTGACGCTCATCGGCGCGACGTCGGTGCTCGAGAACGCCACGATCACCCGCGGCGGGAACGCTGCGTTCGCCCTCGACCTGCTGGGCAGCGGGGACCGCGTCACCTGGTTCGTACCGACGCCGGGCGGTGCCGGGTCCGCGCCGTCCCTCAGCGACCTCGCACCCGGGTGGGTGACACCCGTGCTCGTCGTCGGGGCACTCGTCGCACTCGCCGGGGCGTTCTGGCGAGGACGGCGTCTCGGACCGCTCGTCGTGGAGCGGCTGCCGGTCGTGGTCCGTGCCGCGGAGACCACCGAGGGTCGGGCGCGCCTCTACGAGCGGGCCCGGGACCGGACCCACGCACTCGACACCCTGCGCGTCGCGGCTGTCCGACGGATCGCCCGACGGCTCGGACTCGCGCGGGGCAGCCACGTCGACGCCGTCGTCGAGGCTGCCGCAGCCGCCGTCGATCGCCGCCCGGGGGAAGTCGGCGCCGTCCTCGTCGGTGGCCCGGCGGGCCGGGACGCCGACCTCGTCGCCGGCGCCGCCGCCCTCGCCGAACTCGAGTCCGCGATCCGCTCGACGCAGCTCCGACCGCTCGGGGACGGGTCGCGCCGGAGCACGTCGGAACCCGACGCACCACGCCGGAGCGGGCCGCGCGAGCACCCGCCCGGACAGCCCGGAGCACGACCCGACCGCCGCCGCACCGATCGTCCAGGAGGACGCCAGTGAGCACCGAACCCACCCAGCAGACCCCGTCGTCCAGTCCCGACGCCGCTCCCCCGGCCCGTTCCGCGATGACGGACGGCGCGACGACGGACCGTTCGGACGCGGACCGTTCGGCCGCGGACCGTTCGGGCGCGGACCGTTCGGCCGCGGACCGTTCGGGCGCGGACCGTTCGGGCGCGGACCTCCGCGCCGCGTTCGGCCACGTCCGCGCCGAGGTCGGCAAGGCCGTGGTCGGCCAGGACGGCGCCGTCTCCGGCATGATCGTCGGGCTGCTGGCACAGGGCCACGTCCTCCTCGAGGGCGTCCCCGGCGTGGCGAAGACGCTCCTCGTGCGGAGCCTCGCCGCGTCGATGTCGCTCGACACGAAGCGCATCCAGTTCACCCCGGACCTCATGCCCGGGGACGTCACGGGCTCCCTCGTGTACGACGCCTCGAGCGGGACGTTCCCGTTCCGCGAGGGCCCCGTGTTCACGAACGTCCTCCTCGCCGACGAGGTCAACCGCACGCCGCCGAAGACCCAGTCCGCACTCCTCGAGGCGATGGAGGAGCGACAGGTGAGCGTCGACGGGGGGGCGCACGTCCTGCCCGACCCGTTCTTCGTCGCAGCGACGATGAACCCGATCGAGTTCGAGGGCACGTACACGCTGCCGGAGGCCCAGCTCGACCGCTTCCTGATGAAGCTGACGATGGACATCCCGCCGCGCGACGTCGAGTTCCAGGTACTGCGCCGGCACGCCGACGGGTTCGTCGCCCGCGACGTCTCGTCCGCAGGGATCGTGCCGGTGATCGGTGTCGACGAGGTCCGGGCCGCACAGCGAGCGGTCCGCGCCGTCGGTGCACGGGACGACGTCCTCGCGTACGTGGTCGACCTCGCCCGGGCCACGCGCGAGGCACCGTCGGTCCGCGTCGGGGTGAGCCCGCGCGGCGCGACGGCACTGCTCGCCGCGGCGAAGGCCTGGGCATGGATCACGGGGTCCGACGCCATCACCCCCGACCACGTGCAGGCGATGGCGACGCCGGTGTGGCGGCACCGTCTCCGCATCGCGCCGGACGCCGAGCTCGAGGGTGTCGGCGCGGACGCGGTCCTCCGCCAGGTCCTGCAGCAGGTCCGGGTGCCGATCTAGTGGCCATCACCGGGCGGTTCGTGGCGCTCCTCGCGGTGGCTGTCGTCCCGACGATCCTGCTCGACTCGGGGTGGGGCGCCGTCGCGTGGATCGGCGTCCTCGTCGTCGCGGCCGCGATCGACCTCGTCCGCGCAGCGGACCTCCGACGCGTGCGCGTCGAGCGTCGCCTCCCGACGGCGACTCGCCGAGGCACGCGGGTCGACGGGGTGCTCGTCCTCGCGAACGACGGCGACCGCCCACTCCGCGGGACCGTCCGCGATCTCTGGGAGCCGTCCGCCGCGCTCGATCCGCGGCGGGCCACGGTCGACGTCCCGCCCGGCGAGCGTCGCGCCACCCCCGAGCGGTTCCTCCCGTTCCGCCGCGGACGCCGTCGCACGGCCGGTGTCGCGATCCGTGCGGTCGGCCCGCTCGGCCTCGCCGCGCGCCAACGGGTCGTCGCGGCACCGGGTGAGCTCGTCGTCACCCCGCCGTTCCTCGCCCGACGTCACCTCGCCTCCCGGCTCGTCCGGCTCCGCGAGCTCGACGGTCAGACCACCCTGCAGCTCCGCGGGCACGGGACGGAGTTCGACTCCCTCCGCGACTACGTCCGCGGCGACGACGTCCGGTCCATCGACTGGCGCGCGACGGCCCGGCGACAGGACCTCGTCGTCCGGACGTGGCGCCCGGAGCGGGACCGCCGGGTGATCGTCGTCGTGGACTCCGGGCGGGCGTCGGCCGGGCGGATCGGGGACGAGCCGAGGCTCGACACCTTCATCGAGGCGGCACTCCTCGTCGCGGCGCTCGCGGCCGCGGCCGGCGACCGGGTGGACCTCGTGGTGCTGGACGACGTCGTCCGTGGCCGGGTCCACGGCGCGACCCGCGCGGACGTCCTCCAGCGTTTCGGCGACGTCCTCGCCGAGGTCGACCCGACCCTCGCCGCGACCGACTTCGCCCGGGTCCCGGGGATCGTCGACACGATCACGACCGCTCGGGCGTTCATCGTGCTCGCGACGACGGTCGACTCGCTCGGCGCCTCGGCCGACGTCCTGACGATGTTGCCGCAGCTGACGAACCGGCACACGGTCGTGGTGACGGCCGTCACGGATCCGTCGGTCACCACCATGGCCGGCACGGGAACGTGGGACGTCGGGTCGGGGCGGGCACCGGCGCCGGTCCCGCAGCGGGGTGGTCCGAGGGCGTCCGGACGGGAGGTGCGGGGCACATCCGCACCGCGCCGCACGGCCGGCGGGCTGGCGCGGCGGGCGGTCGGGACCGACCTGTACCGGCGGGCCGCTGCCGAACGCACCGTCCTCGACGCCGACGGGGTCGCCGACGCGGCACGGCGCCTCGGTGCCGAGGTCGTCGTCGGGACGCCGGAGCAGGTGCCGCCATTCGTCGCCGACGCCTACCTCCGCGCCAAGGCCACCGGTCGGCTCTGACCGGACCAGACATGACCTGACCGGACCCGACAGGGCCACGGCTCGCTCACCCGGCGACGAGCACCGTCGCGCCGCGGTCGAACTCGTCGACGTCGCCGCGCTCCCCGGCCCGCGCAGCACGCCCACCGACGACCCACTGGTAGTACAGGACGACCGCGAGTGCGACGGTCCCGATCCCGATCTTGACGGGCCAGGGCCAGGGCTGCCGGGTCACGGTGCCCTCGATGATCCCGGACAGCAGCAGTGTCAGCACGAGCCCGATCGCGACCGCGACGAGTGCGCGTCCGCTCTCGGCGAGCGCCTGCCCGCGCGTCCGCCCACCGGGCGCCATCCACGACCAGAAGATCATCAGCCCCGCCGCCCCGGCCATGAACACCGAGTAGAGCTCGAGCTGCCCGTGCGGCGCGATGTACAGGAAGAAGTCGCCGAGCCGCCCCTGCCAGTGCATGATCGCGCCGGACACACCGAGGCTCACCGCGTTGTTCATGATCGCGTACGGCACGAACAGACCGGTGACGCCGAAGCCCACCATCTCGGCCGCGAGGAACGCGTTGTTCGTCCACACCTTGCCGGTGAACGACGCGAGCGAGTGATCGGAGTAGTAGTCGACGAAGTCCTGGGTGGCGTACCGGTGGAGCGCCGCCGAGGACCCGAACGTGCTGATGGCCCGCGGGTCGGACGCGATCCACAGTCCGGTGACGACGGCGATCGCCCCGGTGGCCGCCGCGAGGACGAGTGTCACCCATCGGATCCGGTACAGCGCCGCGGGGAGCTGCACGGCGAAGAACGTCGCCACCCCGAGCAGCGCGTTGCCCGGGGTGCCGGTGAACCGGAGTCGCGCGCGGAACAGGGTCAGCGAGAGCCGGTCCCCCATGCCCGACCGGGCGACGGTGCCACGGACACGGGCCAGGTCGGTCGCCCCGGACTGGTAGAGGGTCAGGAGCCGGTCGATGTCCTCGCCGGAGGCACGACGACGCCGGGCGAGCCGGTCCAGCTCGTCCCACTGCTCCCGGTGGACGGCACCGTATGCTTCGAGGTCCATGACTGCTTGAATGATGGCATGTCGACGCCGTCACCGCACCACGACCGAACCGGCCGTGCGAACCGTCAGCGCGACCATGCCGAGCGCCAACACGACCTGACGGCGCGCGGCCTCCTCCGCACCCTCGACGACGAGGCTCCGGCGCTCGTCGTCGGGGAGGCCGTGGCGCTCGACGTCCAGCCCGCGAGCATCGCGCTCCGGCTCGCCGGCGGGATCATCGACGGCATCGTGTACGTCCTGCTCTGGATCGCGCTGGTCATCGGCGGGGTCGTCGCGTTGTCGCACGTCGAGGACGACGCCTGGCTGTCGATCTGGTCGGTCGTCGCCCTCGTCCTCGCCATCGTCGTGGCCCCCACCGCGCTCGAGGTCGCGTCGCACGGCAAGAGCATCGGACGATGGGCGGTCGGCACCCGCGTGGTGCGGATGGACGGCGGCTCGGTGGGCTCCCGCCAAGCGTTCGCCCGCGCGCTGATCGGCGTCCTCGAGCTGTTCTCGACCGTGGGTGCCCTCGCGCTCCTCGTGGCGCTCTTCGGGGCACGTCCACGACGCCTCGGCGACCTGATGGCCGGCACCTTCGTGCAGCTCGAACGGATCCCGCGGAGCCAGGACCCGGTCGTGTCGCTCCCACCCGACCTCGTGGGCTGGGCGTCCGTCGCCGACGTCTCCCGGCTCCCGCAACGCCTCGAGGACCGGCTCGCCGGGTACTTCCGAACCGCGACGACGCTCCGACCGGACCTGCGGTGGTCGACGGCGTCGGCGTTGGCGGCGCAGATCGCCCCCTACGCGCGCCCGGTGCCCCCGGTCGATCCCGAACGGTACCTGGCCGGGGTCGTCGCCCTCCGTCGGGAGCGCGACGTCCGCGCACTCGCGAGCCGAGCGCGGACGTTGCAGGGGCTCGCCGAGGTCGCATCTGCGCGACCGACCGGGTTCCCGCACCGGTAGGCCCGACGCACCCCGGGCCTCCCGTGCGACGAGGGGGCCTCCCGTGCGACGAGGTCGGACCACCACTCCCGGAACGGATCAGTACCGGTACATCTCCGGCTTGTAGGGGCCGTCGACCGTGACACCGATGTACGCAGCCTGCTCGGGTCGCAGCGTCGTCAGGCGGACGCCGAGGGCGTCGAGGTGCAGACGGGCGACCTTCTCGTCGAGGTGCTTCGGCAGCACGTACACGCCGACCGGGTACTCCGACGGCTTGGTCCAGAGCTCGATCTGCGCGAGGACCTGGTTCGCGAACGAGTTGCTCATCACGAACGACGGGTGACCGGTCGCGTTCCCGAGGTTCATGAGTCGACCCTCCGACAGCACGAGGACGCTGCGGCCGGTCGGCAGGCGCCACTCGTGCACCTGCGGCTTGATCTCGACGCGCTCGGCGCCGGGGAGCCGCTCGAGGCCCGCGACGTCGATCTCGTTGTCGAAGTGCCCGACGTTCGCGAGGATCGCGAGGTGCTTCAATCCCAGCATGTCGTCGACCGTCACGACGTCGACGTTGCCGGTGCAGGTCACGACGATGTCGACCTGGTCGACGACGGACTGCAGCGTCGTCACCTGGAACCCGTCCATCGCGGCCTGGAGCGCGCAGATCGGGTCGACCTCGGACACGATCACGCGGGCGCCCTGACCGCGGAGCGCCTCGGCGGCACCCTTGCCGACGTCGCCGTAGCCGACCACGAACGCGACCTTGCCGCCGATCAGGACGTCGGTGGCCCGGTTGATGCCGTCCGGGAGGGAGTGCCGGATGCCGTACTTGTTGTCGAACTTCGACTTCGTCACGGAGTCGTTGACGTTGATCGCCGGGAACTGGAGCTGCCCGCTCCGCGCGAGCTCGTACAGGCGGTGCACGCCGGTGGTGGTCTCCTCGGTGACGCCGCGGATGTCGGCGGCGATGCGCGTGAACCGGTCCGGGGACTCGGCGAGCGACGCGGCGATCGCACGGAGGACGACGTGCTTCTCGGCGGGGTCGGACTCGCTCGCGGTCGGTGCCACCCCGGCTGCCTCGGCCGCGGCGGCGTCGTGCACCAGCATGGTGGCGTCGCCGCCGTCGTCGAGGATCATGTTCGGGCCGGCCCAGTCCGCTCCGGCGGCTCGGGCCTCCGCGCTCCAGTCGAAGATCCGGCTCGTGCACCACCAGTACTCGTCGAGCGTCTCGCCCTTCCAGGCGAACACCGGCACGCCGTCCGGGGCGTCGGGGGTGCCGGTCGGGCCGACGGCGATCGCCGCTGCAGCCTCGTCCTGCGTCGAGAAGATGTTGCAGCTGGCCCACCGGACCTGGGCGCCGAGGGCGGTGAGCGTCTCGATGAGCACCGCCGTCTGCACCGTCATGTGGAGCGACCCCGCGATCCGTGCTCCGGCCAGGGGCTGGGACTCGGCGAACTCGGTGCGCAGCGACATGAGCCCCGGCATCTCGTTCTCGGCGAGCCGGATCTGGTGACGGCCCGCCTCGGCCAGCGTCAGGTCTCGGACGCGGTACGGCTCGGTGGTCTGCGTGTCGGTGGGCATGGAGTCAGTCTGACAGACGACCTCCGAGCCGCATGCAGCTAGTCGCGGGTGATCGGCAGGTGTCGGACGACCTGCCAGCCCTTCGGCACCGAGAGGCGTTCGGCGTGCCGCGCGCAGAGATCGTACCCGTGCGGCTCGATCCGGGTGGAGAGCGGCCCGACGACGACCATCGAGTCGCCGTAGTCGTAGGTCAGGGTCGCCGCGGCACGCGCCGCGCACGCGACCTTGCTGCAGATCCTCGAGTCCATCCCGCGCACCAACCTACCGCGTCCGCCGTGAGCGCCACCCGTGCCCGCTCGCAGTACGATTGCCCGCATGGTCCGACGTCACCGCACGGTCGCCCGCGTCGATCGTGCGCGGGGGCGGTCCCGCCACGGACGCGGCGGCCGGTCGTCGGTCACCGGACCCGACCTCGCGCCGATGCTGACCCGCGCGGAGTCCTTCGACCGGATCGTCGCCGACGCCGCGCACTACCTCGTGGACCTGTGGCCCGACGAGCTCGACGGCATCGTGTTCCAGGTGGCGGACATGCCGTCGGAACCCGTGTCCGGCCCCGACGCCACCATGCCACGCCACCGCCTCGACCGCGGCCGGAAGACCGTGACGCTGTTCCGGATCCCGGTCGAGCGGCTCACCCGCCTGGTCGAGAAGGACGACGTCGACAAGCGGGTCATCGTCGAGGCAGCGGTGTTCCGCGCGGTCGGCGAGCTCATCGACAAGGACCCGTGGGACCTCGCTCCGGACCGGTACCGGCACTTCTGATCCCCGCCGACACGGAGCGGCCGACACGGAGCGGCCGACACGGACCGGGCCGACACGCACCGCACGCCCGGCCGGGAGGCACGGCACACCCCGCGGCGCGGGTCCGGTCGCCCGGTCTTCCGCGCCTCCCGGGGAAGGACTGGCCTACGGGTACACCGTGACCGGTGTCGACACGGCAGCACCCGGTCGGAGCGGGAAGCCGGCGATCCCCGCGTCGCCCTGGTAGGTGATGCCTGCCGTGAGTCCGGCTGCGCCGCGGATGGTGATCGGGCGACTCGTCGGGAACGAGGTGCTCGCGGTGGACCCGGCCGGCACCGTCACGGTGACGGTCCTCGGACTCGAGTCCGAACCCGCACCCGCGCCTGCACCGGCGACCAGCCGCACCGTGGCGTTCGAGGTCGTCGGGTTCACCAGGGTCATCGTCGCGTCGGGCCCGTCGACGACGTCGACGAGCGTCGGACCGGTGAGCGTCGGGGCGGACGCGAACCACCCGAGGTCGGCCCGGCCGTCCGAGGTAGGGGTGCTCGTGCGTGCGGCAGCGACGACCGGCACGGTGGACGAGACCGAGATCGAGTACACGCCGTCCGGGAAGTCGTCGAGGGGCACGTCGGTGACGACGCCACCGTCGGCGTTCGCGGTCACGGTCGTGCCGGCCCCGTCGGCAGTGGTGATCGCGAGGGTCAGGTCCGCGGCGCTCGATCCCGGGACGAACACCCGGACGATCGGCGCCGCGTCGGCGGTGTCGGACCCGGACTGCGCACCCTGCGCGTCCTGCAGCACGACACCGGGGATCGTCTGGCTCCGCGACGGCTCGGCCGAACCCTCGACGATGTCGACCCCGCCCGGGGTGAGGGTCCGGACGACGCTCTCCTGCATCGTCGCGACGATCTGCCCTCCGGACGAGGTGACGTGCACGACCGGCGAGGTCTGGTCGGACACGAACCCGGCGAGCGGGACGACCTTCTGCGTGTTCGGGGCCACGACGATGCCGGTGGTGCCCGGCGCGGACGCGGTGCCGCTCCCCGTGAAGACGTCGAGGTCGACGGTGGCGTTCACGTCCGTCGGGTTGGAGAGCGTGATGAGACTCGTGCGGCCCGTCTCGGTCGACCCGCCGACGAGCCACGTGGACGTCGCCGGGTCGTCGCAGGACGCCGCGGCGAGTCCGGCGAGGTCGCCGCGCTCGATGTCCTGGATCCCGCTGCCCGCGACGGTCGGGGTCCGGTCACGGGCCTTCGCGGTCAGCACCGTGGGGTCGCTGCCGCCGTTCGAGGAGGCCTGGAGCGCGCCCCGCTCGACGTCCCCGGTGGACGACGCCGCGGCGACGGTCTGACGCCCGACGCGCGTCGCGGTGGTGGCGTCCGCGCCGGTCTCGTCGGAGAGCTGGAGGACGCTGCCGGCGCACACCCGTTCGGCGTCGGCGGGGACCGGCGTGACCGTCCGCCCGGCGGGCCGTTCCGCGATCCGCGGCACGGAGCCGGTGAGCGCCGGAGCATCGACCAGGTGCGCGGCGCCGATCGTCCCCACGGCGACGACGAGCGCGACGACGGTCGCGGCGCCGCGGACCGCCCAGCGCGCGCCGCTCCTCGGGGCCGCCGTCGGACGGGTGGTGCTGCTCATTCGTCGCGCTCCTCGTCGAAGGTGGTGGCGGGTTCGTCGGCCTCGAGCACGTTCGAGACCGCGCGGCGCCGACGCGGAGCCGTGGGGATCGCGAGCAGCGCAGTCGCGCCGAACACGATGCCGAGCACGAGGAGCACGAGCACGTGCGTGGTCTCGACGGTCGCGGACCCGGTGCTCGGACGGTCGACGCGGCCCTCGTAGTGCCAGAGCGTGCCGTTCGTGGTGTCGCCGATGCTCGTGAAGAGGGCGTTCTGGCCGATCGACCCGGCGGCACGCGTGTGCAGTGCCCTGGCGGCCGCGGTGCCGCCGGTGCCGTCCGCGCCGGCGGTGCCGGCAGTGCCGTCCGTGCCGGCGGTACCGTCCGCGCTGGCCGCGCTGGCCGACACGTCGGATGCGGCGGCGCCGTCGTCGGCGTTCGCCGCGCTCCCGCTCCCGCCGGCGTCGCCCAAGAGGATGAAGCTCACGCCGAGCTCGCGGAGGTCCGGTCGCGGGTCGAAGCCGCTGCGGCTCGCGAGGTTCGCCGCCAGGGTCGTCAGACGTCGGCCGGCCGGCGACAGGGCGAGGGCGGTGGCGTCGAGCGTGGACTGGTCGTCGAGCGTCGACCCCTGGCCGCGTTCGAGCGAGACCCCGAGGGTGCCGTCGTCGAGCGGCGAGATGACGAGCGTGCCGACGTCGGGGTTCGCCTGCGCCTCGGCGTTGACGTACGCCGACAGGACCCGTCCCGTCGTCGGCGCGATCGAGGCCGTGCCGAGGAACACCCCGGCGAGGACCGGTGCGACGGCGAGGCCGACGAAGCCCGCGGCGACGACCCCGAGCCCCGGCGCCAGACGCGGCAGCGTGTCGAGCCCGACGGCGGTGGCGAGCACGAGGGCGAACCAGTACACGGTGAGCGCGGACCCCGGCCAGATGATCGTCGTCGTCGACCCCACACCGGTCAGCGCGACGTGGGTCGCGGCGAACGCGGACACGTACCCGGCGAACGCGAAGCCGAGTGCCACCGCGGCGAGGTGCCAGCGGTGCCCGAGCAGCGCCCCGATCGCGGTCGCCCCGATCGGCAGGGCGAGCACGGCGAACACGATCGGCAGGGCCGCTACGACGCCGCCGAGGCCCGCGACGCCATGCAGGGAGGTCAGCCACCCGTTCCAGTCGGGCAGCGGTGACCCGACCGCGAGCTGCAGCGCGGAGGGTGCGCGGGTCGCGGACGGAACACCGGGGTCGGCGAGGATCGCCAGTGGCGTGCCGCGGTCGATCTGCGCCCACACCAGCGGCGCGAACAGCACGATCGCCGGCAGCGGGATCGCGATGCGGCGATGCGCGTGCCGCCACCCCGCGGCGAGCGCGACGAGCCAGCCGAGGACCATCAGCGGGATGAGCGACGGAGCGCCCGCGACGATGACCGCGAAGAGCAGCGCTGCGCCGGCGGATGACGCCCAGGAGCGGTGCGCCGCGAGGATCGTCAGGAAGAACCACGGCAGGAGCACGTGCGCGAGCACCGCGCCGAGGTGCCCGCTCATCACACCGCTCACCAGGGGCGGAGCCAGCGTGTAGAGGGACGCCCCGACCACGGGGACCCAGACGCGCGTCGTGACCCGGCGGACCGCGAACCAGGACCCGAGGGCGGCGAGCGGGAACGACACCAGGACGAGCAGCACGATCGACCACGACGGCGACCAGGCGGTGATCGAGCCGAGCACCGCGAGGACCGCCGCGAACGGGTCCGACGGACCGGCGAACCCGGTGCCGAGCGTGTGCCAGCCGTAGCCCACGTTCTGCCAGAGCCGGCCGACCGTGTCGCTGACCGGCAGGAGCCCGCCCCCCGTGAGCGCCGGACTGCCGATCACCGACCCGAGCATCACGGCGCTGACGACCACGGCGGCGAGCACCACCCAGAGCCCGCCGTCGCCGAGGAACGACGCGCGGGGGACGGCAGCGTCCTCCACGTGCGCGATCTCGACGTCGCGTGAGGTGATCCGTCGTTCCAGGACACGTCGCCAGCTCACCCGGAGCGGCTCGATCGCCGTCCAGCCGACGCGTCGGTTCCGGGCGAGCGCACGACGGGCCGTCGCGGCGCCACCGCCGAACGCGACCGCGAACGCAGCGGCGAGTTCGCCGCCGACGGCACCCGGGTGCTTCGCCACGAGGTGCCCGATCGAGCGTCCGACGGCGAACGGGACGAGGCTCAGCCAGTGCAGCCAGAGGAGACCCGCCGGCGCGTACGTCATCCGCCGGTGCAACTGCGCCTGACGGTGGAACCGAACGCGGCGGGACTCGTGCAGGGCCCGTCGTCCGAAGTCCTCGGGCGGTCCTGCGGTGATCACCCGGGACTCGGGGACGAGCGAGACGCGGTGTCCGGCGAGCCGGGCGCGGACGCAGAAGTCGAGCGATGCGTCGACGTGCGGCAGCGCGGGGTCGAAGCCGCCGAGTGCGGTCCACACCGTGCGGCGGACGATCATCCCCGCGGCCGCGACCGCGAGCACGTCGGTGTGGTTGTCGTGCTGGCCCTGGTCGAGCTCGTCGGCCACGAGCGTCATCGAGCGACCGAAGCGGGTCATGCTCTCGCCGAACGCCTCGATCTTGGCCGGCTGGTCGGCCGCCATCAACTTCGGCCCGGCGACGGCGACCGACGGCGCGATCTCGACGGCGCCGAGGAGCTCGGCGAGGGCCGTCGGAGCAGGGGCGTTGTCGTGTCCGACGAGCCACAGCCACTCGTCGACCTGCTCGTCGGCGTCCGCCTGCGGGGCGAGCCGCTCGCCGTGCGACACGGCCTCGCCGAACGGACGTCCCGACGGGATCCGACTGACCTGCGCCGCGCCGCCGAACGACAGCGCGTTCGTCGATCCGTCCGTGGACCCGACGTCGACGACGACGAGGTTCTCCGGCGGTCTGGTCTGCGCCGCGAGCGCCTCGAGGGTCCGATCGAGGAAGCCGGCGCCGTTGGCGCAGACGAGGATCGCGGTGACCCGGGGCTGGAGAGATGAGCTCGGCTGCATGACGGGCGTCACTCTACGAGGCGGCCGCCGATGCGGTCGGGAGGCACGGGGCGCGTCGGCAACCTGTGGCCGTCCTGTCCGGTGGCTGGGTCCCAGCGCCTCCGTCGGACCTCGGGGACTACGCCCGCTTGCGCAGCTTCCGGCGCTCCCGCTCGCTCATGCCGCCCCAGATGCCGAAGCGCTCGTCGTTCTCGAGCGCGTACTCGAGGCACTGCGCCCGGACGTCGCACGAGGAGCAGATCTTCTTGGCCTCGCGCGTCGAGCCGCCCTTCTCGGGGAAGAAGGCCTCGGGGTCGGTCTGCGCGCACAACGAGTCGACCTGCCATGACAGCGGGTTGTCGCCGTCGTCCTCGGTCGCCCTGCGGACACCCGGGACGCCGAGGTCGACGGGGTCGACGTGCCAGTCGTCCGGGACGCCCGGCCGGAATTCGGAAGCGTTCACCTGATCACCCCTTGCTGCACCGTGGACCGGCACCGTGCTGAACGTCGTATCTCGAACGTCGCGACGCGTGTCGCTGGACTAATTACACAGGTGTGATTCACGGAGGTCAAGTCGGCGCATCATAAAAGGGTCGACCCGTTCTCGAAGGTCATGTCCCCCGTTTTGGCGTGTCGCGCTGCGCCCCGCGGATCGTGTATGGGTGCTCCGGCGACCCCGGCCCGGCGTGTCCGAGCGAACCTCGGGCGTGTCCGACGCGACCCCCTCGTCGTCCCCCGCGGAGCCCTCGGCCGAGGACGCACGAACCGGGGGTGCGGTCTGCAGCCCACCCCGGATCGCTGCGTTCTCGGTCGGCTCCCGGCGCGCTCGGTCGGCTCCTGGCGCGCTCAGTCGGCGGAGCGCCGGGCGTTCCAGGCGCTCGTCACCATCTCGTCGAGGGTGTGCCGCATCGCCCATTCGAGGTCGCGCGCGGCGAGCTCGCCGGTCGCGACGATCCGTGCCGGGTCACCCGGACGCCGCGCCGTGACCTCCGGTGTGAAGTCGATCCCCGTCCCGGTCGCCATCGCGGTCATGATCTCCCGCACCGAGACGCCGTCGCCGCTGCCGAGGTTGTAGGCCCGTTCGACGGGTTCGTCCGCCTCGAGCCGCCGCGCGGCGACCGCGTGCGAGTGTGCGAGGTCGGCGACGTGCACGTAGTCGCGCACGCAGGTGCCGTCCGGCGTCGGGTAGTCGTCGCCGTTGATCTTCGGGGTCCGACCGGCGAGCAACGCGTCGAAGACGAGCGGGAACAGGTTGTGGGGGCTCGCGTCGTACAGGTCCGGTTCCCCGGAGCCGACCACGTTGAAGTACCGGAGACTCGTGGTCCGGAAGTCCCGCGCGACCTCCATGTCGCGGAGCAGCCACTCGCCGACGAGCTTGGACTCGCCGTACGGGGACTCCGGGTTCTTCGGCGTGCTCTCGACGACGGTCTCGACGTCCGGCGTCCCGTACACGGCGGCACTCGACGAGAACACGACCTTCGTGACGTCGTGCTCCGCCATCACGCCGAGCAGCGTCGCCATGCCCGTGACGTTCTGCGCGTAGGTGTGCAGTGGCCGCTGCACCGAGACCCCCGCGTACTTGAAGCCGGCGACGTGCACCACGCCGGTGACGTCGTGCTCGTCGAATGCCCTCGTGAGGAGCTCGCGGTCGAGGATCGAGGCCTCGACGAACGGGGTGTGCTCGGGGACGAACGCCCGGAACCCGCTCGACAGGTCGTCGACCGCGACGACCGACATCCCCGCCCGTTCGAGCGCTCTGACGACGTGCGATCCGATGTACCCGGCCGCGCCGGTGACCAACCAACTCATGGCCGCCACGCTACCGGCATCCGGACGGGAGGGGCGGTCCGAGCCCGCACCGCGCCTCCCGTCCGGCGCCGCGTCCGCGCTACGCGCTCGTCGCGATGAAGACCGTCGCCGTGGCGCCGAGCGCCGCGTCGGACTCGACCACGACGTCGCCCTCGTCGGGGGTGACGTAGCAGGACTCGCCACGGCGCAGCATGGTGGCGGAGTGCGCGCCGACGAGGGTCGCGGCACCCTCGGTGCAGATCGCGATCGAGGGTCCGGCGAGCGGTGCGACCCCACCGGTGCCGAACCCCATCGGCTCACCGGCGCTCGAGATGCGGAGGAGCGCGAACCCGACCCCGGCCGGCGCGAACCGGTCGACCCCGGCGGCGAGCTCGTCCGGCACCAGGTACGGCTCCGGGTGGGCGCTGAAGTCGAGCACGTCGAGCAGCTCGGGGACGTCGATGTGCTTCGCGGTCAGCCCGCCGCGCATCACGTTGTCGGACGGCGCCATCAGCTCGATGCCGAGACCCTCGAGGTACGCGTGGATGTTCCCCGCGGGCAGGAACAGGCATTCGCCCTGCGCGAGCGACACGCGGTGCATGAGGAGCGACAGGACGATGCCGGGGTCGCCGGGCGCGCTCGCAGCGAGGTCGACGACCGTCCGGACGTTCGGCGTCGGGTCCTCGACGGCGCCGGCGAGCTCCGACGCCGCAGCGATGACCGCGCGCGCCGCGTCGTCCGGCTCGATGAGCCAGCGGAAGGTGTCCTCCAGCCCGGCGGCGAGGTGCGCGACGAGCGGCCCGAGTCGGCCTGTCCCGGCGTCGATCGTCGCGACGTCCGCCACGGCGTCGGCCGCGGGACGGAAGCCGCTGAGCGCCTCGAACCGCTCGCTGATCGCGACGATCAACTCGGGCTTCGGGAACGGGTCCTTGAAGTTCCGTTCGGGGGCGTCGAGCGGGACCCCGGCAGCGTTCTCGCGCTCGAACCCGGCGCGGGCCTGCTCGGCGGTGGGGTGCGCCTGGAGCGAGAGCGGAGCGGCAGCGGCGAGCACCTTGAGCAGGAACGGCAGGTCGTGCGCGGTGTCGCTGCCGAGTGCTTCGCGCGGCTCGGCGTCGATCCAGTCCAGCAACGTGTCGGCCCCGCCGACCATCGCGGGGTTCACCACGACGCTCGGGCTGCCGGGATGCGCACCCAGCCACAGCTCCGCCTGCGGGCGACCGGTGACGGTCCGGCCGAGCAGTTCGGGGATCGCGGTGACGGACCCCCAGGCGTAGTCGCGAGGGGTGTTGGTGATGCCGAGGAACATGCTCAGACCCTACTGTCCGCGCCTGACGCCCCGGTACGGCCCGGTATGGTGCTCTCCGTGACGAACACATGGCCGCTGGCACGCCGTCGTGTCCCCGAGCGCGAGGCCTTCGCCTTCGCGGCCACCCTGCTGTTCATCGTGTTCGCGGGCGACGGCGTCTCGAACCTCCTCAGCTACTACGGCTGGGCGGTCGTCTGCGCGGCGGCGGGCGCCTGGGGCGTCTCGATCCTCGTCCGGGCCAGGCCGTCGTTCCGGCGGACGCCGCCCGGTCTCTGGATCCTGCTCGGGTGGTGCCTGCTGTCCGTCGCGTGGTCGCACTGGCGGATCGCGACGATCTCGAGCCTCCTGGCGCAGGTGCTCTGCACCCTGGTGGCCTTCGTCGTCGCCTCGACCCTGTCGTGGCGCCGGATCGTCGACGCGCTGAGCCTCGCGCTCCGCTGGGTGCTGTCGCTGTCGCTCGTGTTCGAGTTCGTCGTCGCGGTCGTCGTCCGGCACCCGGTGTACCCGGTGTGGACGCACTACGGCGACCGCAAGGTGCCCGACGCCTTCGCCTTCTCGCGCGCGGAGCTGTTCACCGGCGGGCGGATCCAGGGACTGCCGGGGAACGCCAACCTGCTCGCGATGGTCGCGCTCCTCGCCGCGATCGCCGTCGGGATCCAGCTCGCCGAGGACCGGATGAAGCGCGTCCGGGCCACCGGGTGGCTCGTCGTCGCGGCGGCGGTGTTCCTGCTGACCCGGTCCTCCACGGTGATCGTCGCCGCCGTCGTCGTCGCGGTGGTGCTGTTCGCCGCCGTCGCGGTCCGGCGGGTGCCGACCGGACGACGTGCGCCGTGGTACCTGGGGGGGCTCACAGCGGTCCTCCTGGTCGGTGGGCTCGTCGCGGTCGCGTCCCGACCGATCACGGCGCTGCTCGGCCGGAACGCGACACTCACCGGGCGCAGCGACATCTGGTCCGACGTCTGGAACGAGCTCGTCGTGCACCACCCGGTCCTCGGATGGGGCTGGATCGGGTACTGGTGGCCGGCGATCTCCCCCCTGAACCACGTGCACGTCCAGAACGGTGTGACGTACCTGCAGGCCCACAACGCCTACCTCGACATGTGGATGCAGATCGGGGCGATCGGCCTGGTCCTGTTCCTGGTGTACGTCATCGGTGCGGTGGTCCGATCGTGGTGGAACGCCACCGCCATCAGTCGCGGTCCCGATCTCGAACCGAAGCCGTTCGACCCGGTCTCGCTCGCCGCGCTCCTGCTCGTGACCGCGCTCCTCGTGCAGTCGTTCGCGGAGTCACGACTGCTCTACGAAGGCAACTGGATCCTCTTCGCGATCCTCGCGATCAAGACCCGGTCCGTGCTCGTCGGCGAGGAACCCGTCTCGACCGGCGACGGCCCGCGGACGCCGGTCGCACGGCGCGAGTTCCGGCGTGGCGCCGCAGATGGTCGAGCGACCCGGGAGCGGGCACCGCGGGAACCAGCACGGCGGGAGTCTTCGCGCCGACTTTAGGACGCGATATTCCGTACACGACATTGCAGTAGGCTGCCGTCGTGCCCGCATCGACCGTCGCCGCCGACCGATCACGGACGTTCGGTCGCCGTGTCGCACGGCGCGGTGACGCGACCGGGCGCACCGCACGCCGGCGGAACACCGCCCACCGGAACACGGCCCACCGGGACACGGCCCACCGGGACACCATCCGCCGCGAGTGGCTCCGCGCGATCGTCGGCTCCCTGACGCTCTGGGCGATCTCCCGGGCGCTCGTCACGGCCATCGCGATGACGACCCTGCAGCGCACCCGCGGCGCAGCGCTCGGCGGTCGACCGTTCACCGCCCTCCTCGCGCAGTGGGACAGCGAGCACTTCGCGACCATCGCGGCGGACGGCTACTTCCCCGCCGCCGCCGACGACCCGGGGCTCCCCGCGTTCTTCCCGGGGTACCCGCTCCTCGCCCGTGGGACCGCCGTGCTGCTCGCGCCGCTCGGGACCGACGCGGCACTCCCCCGCGCGCTGGCGCTCGTCGCGGCCCTCGGCGCCGTCGTCGCGGGCGCGTTCGTCTGGCGCGTCGCGAGCACCCGGACCGGCGAGCGCGCCGGCCTCGCCGCGACCGCCCTCCTCTTCTTCGGCCCGTACGCGCTGTTCCTGCACGCGTCGTACTCCGAGTCGACGTTCCTCGCGTTCGCCACCGCCGCCTGGTGGGCGGGGACCCGTGAGCGGTGGCTCCTCGCCGGCGTGCTCTGCGCCGCCGCCGGCGCCACCCGGGTGAACGGCCTGTTCCTGCTCGCGGCGCTCGTCGTCATGTCCGTGGTGTCCCGACGACGCGAGCGACGCGGTCTGCTCGGCCCGGGCCTCCCGGCCGTCCTGGTGGGAGCCTGCGGGACGGCGACGTACCTCGTGTTCCTCTGGGTACGGACCGGCCGGCCGGACGCCTGGTCGCATGCCCAGGCGGTCGGCTGGGGCCGGACCCTCTCCTGGCCGTGGGACGCACTGCGGACGTCGGTCTTCCTGACGCACGCGCACCCGAACGTGTCCGCACGGATCCAGGCCGTGTTCGACATCGGGTTCGCCGCGTTGGTCGTCGTGGTGCTCGCGTGGTTCGTCGCGCGTCGGTCGTGGCCGGAGGCGGTCCTCGTCGGACTGACCGCGGCGTCGCTCATGACGAGCGTGTCGTTCGTCTCGCTCGGCCGGAACATGCTGACGCTGTTCCCGGTGCCGATCGCGCTGGGACGCGGGGCCGCGCGCGGCGACGGCGTCGGGGGGCTCGTCGGACCGGTCCTGTGGGTCGGGACGCTGGTCGTCGGGGTGGCGTTGCTGACGTTCCAGACGCACCAGTTCGCGCTCGGACTCTGGGCGGGCTGAGCCCAGCCCGACGGCCGACACCGACCCGGTACGCTGGTCGGCAGCTCGCAACCGTCTGTCGCCGGCACAGGCAGGAAGGCCTCCGTGACCCCGACCCCGACCCGGGTGCGTCCCCGACTGCACCCGATCGAGACCGTCGCGATGGTGGTCGTCTCCCTCGCCCTCACCGTCGTCAGCTACCTGCACAAGACCACGTGCACGACCGGCGTCGTCGACGGCAAGGGCTCGAGCGTCGGCGTCACGCTGCAGGACCTCACACAACGGGCCTGCTACTCCGACGTCCTGTCCCTGTGGGGTGGGAGGCGGCTCGTCGGTCACCTCCTGCCGTACGTGCACGGCAGCTACACGGCGGACCCGCCGGCGGTGCACGGCGGGACGGTCGAGTACCCGACGCTGACCGGCCTCGTCGTCTGGCTGACCGCGCTCCCGGTGCGCACCGACTCCGGGTTCCTGTTCGTGACGATGCTCGTGTTCCTGCCGATCGTCGCGACCACGACCGTGCTGCTCGCCCGGACGGCGGGCCACCGCGCGTGGATCTGGGCCGCGACGCCCCCGCTCGCGATCTACGCGCTCTACAACTGGGACGTCCTCCCGGTGCTCGCGACGACCGGCGGACTGGCGCTCGTCCTGGTCGGACCGCGCCGATGGTCGCCCCGGACACGGGTCCTGCTCGCCGCAGCCGCCTTCGGCATCGGTGGGGCGCTGAAGCTCTACCCGGTCATGTTCGTCCTGCCACTCGCACTGG
Organism: Curtobacterium phyllosphaerae; assembly: GCF_049341865.1. Lineage (NCBI taxonomy): Bacteria > Bacillati > Actinomycetota > Actinomycetes > Micrococcales > Microbacteriaceae > Curtobacterium > Curtobacterium phyllosphaerae. The sequence continues at coordinate 95,955 of NZ_JBMPIU010000007.1, forward strand.
CGGTGCTCGCCGCGACGCCGACGCTGCCGCTCGGGCAGCGGCTCCTCCGGGCGCTCGCGCCGGTGGGCGTCGCGGTCGGCGTCCTCGCCGTCGCCAACGTGCCGTTCGTGCTCGTGAACGCGGCCGGCTGGTTCTCGGTGTTCCGGTTCCAGGCCGCCCGGGTCATCGACGCCTCGACGCTGTCCGTCTGGTACTGGGGGTTCCGCCCCTGGTCGGACGACACGTCCGCGCACACGCAGGCGGTGATGCGGAACGCGTCGACCGTCGCCACCGCCCTCGCCATCGCGGCCGTCGTCGTCGTCAGCCTGGTGCTCGCCCGACGCCGCGGACACGTCCCGTGGGTGCAGACGGCTGCGGCGCTGCTCTGCGTGTACATGGCCTTCAACAAGGTGGACTCGCTGCAGTACACGCTCTGGCTGCTCCCGTTCTTCGTCGTGCTGCGGGTGCGCATCGGGTGGGTCGTGGCCTACCTCGTCGCCGACCTCGCGGCGTTCGTCGGCTGGTACCGGTGGATCTACTACGGGACGCTCGGACACGCGAGCGGGACCACGTGGGCGGACCAGGCGTTGGCGATCGGCGTGTGGGGTCGGTTCGGGCTGCTGCTCGCCCTGGTGTTCGCGTTCTTCGCCTCCGAGGTCGCGCGACGGACGCCCGGCACGGTGGACGCGGTCGGCGGGAACGACCCGGACGCGATCGGCCCGTCCGCGATCGGCCCGGACGCGAGCGACGCGGACGGGAACGATCCGGACGCGATCGGCCCGGACGCGTCCGTCAGCTCCGTCGCCCGCCACCGAGACGTCGCGCGATCCCCCACTGCGTGACGCGGAGCATCGCCTCGAGCACGATCGCCCGCGACATCTTCGACGTCCCGAGCACGCGGTCGCGGAACTCGATCGGCCGCTCGACGATGGTGCCCCCGGCGTCGTGGACGCGGAGGGTCATGTCGACCTGGAAGCAGTAGCCCTTCGAGTCGATCGAGTCGAGGTCCATCCGGGCGATCGTGTCGGCCCGGTAGACGCGGTAGCCGGCCGTGATGTCGGCGACGTCGAGGCGGAGCATCCGCTTCGCGTACCAGTTGCCGCCGCGGCTCAGGAGCTCGCGGCTCCGCGGCCAGTCGACGACCGACCCACCGTCGACCCACCGGGAACCGATCGCGAGGGCGACGGGTGCGTCGGCGGGCGCGTCCGCGACGGCGTCGATGAGACCCGGGAGCGCGTCCGCCGGGTGGGAGCCGTCGGCGTCCATCTCGATGAGGAACCCGTACCCCCGCTCGATCCCCCAGCGGAACCCGGCGACGTACGCCGTGCCGAGGCCGAGCTTGCCCGTGCGACGGAGGAGGTGCACGCGGTCGTCGGTCGCCGCGATCGACGCCACGATGTCCGCGGTGCCGTCCGGACTGCCGTCGTCCACGACGAGGAGGTGCGCGTCCGCGACGGTGGAGAGCACCACGTCGACCACGGCACGGATGTTCTCCGCCTCGTCGTACGTGGGGACGATGACGAGCGGTCGGGGTCGTTGAGCGGGCATGCGCGAAGTGAACTCCGGAGTCGGAACAGAGACGATCGAGCCTATCCCGTCCCTGCCCCGGCCCAGCTCGGAGCCGCCCCGGCCCAGCTCGGAGCCGCCCCGGCCCAGCTCGGAGCCCGGTCCGGAGCCCCGCCCGGCGCGGCCGGTGCCCGCGAGCGGCCTGTCTCGGCGGGCTCCGGGAGACGATGGACCAGAATGGGCGGGTGAGCGCTGAGCCGGGACGCCGTGTCGTGACCCGGCGGTACGTCTCCGCCTGGATCGGGTTCTCCGCCGGCGGCCGGTTCTCGCAGGCGCTCGCCACCGTCATCGTCCTCTTCGCGTTCGCGGCCCCGACCGTGCGCGTGCTCGTCGGGACCGCCGGGGTGTGGGCGATCCTCGGCGCGCTCGTGGTGCTCGCCGGACTGAGCCTCCTCGGCCAGCGCTACCGGATCGAGTGGCACGGGGTCCTGCCGCTCAGCCTGCTCGGGCTCGTCGGGTACATGGCGCTGAGCGTGCTGTGGAGCCAGTACTCGTGGGCGTCGCTCCGCGGGTTCACCGGGACGGTCTGCTTCATCGCGCTCGGGCTCTACCTGGCGCTCGGTCGCGACCTCGTGCAGCTCGTCCGGGCCTCCGGTGACGCGTTCCGGATCATCATCGTCGCCTCGCTCGGCCTCGAGATCCTGTCCGGCCTCGTCATCGACGTGCCGATCACGAGCCTCGGCATCCAGGGGAACATCGCGTACGGCGGCCCGATCCAGGGTGTCGGCGGGACCCGCAACTTCATGGGGTTCGTCGCCGGGATGGCGCTCGTGACCTTCGTCCTCGAGGCCCTGACCCGGAGCGTCACCCGGTGGCGGGCGATCGGGTCCGTGTCGATCGCCCTCATCACGCTCATGCTCGTCCAGTCGCCGATCACGAGCATCGCGATGGTCGGGCTCGTGATCGCGGCCCTCGCGATCGTCGTGCTCCGTCGGACGGCACCCGAGCGTCGACCGAGGATCAACGCCGTGCTCGGCACCGTGGTCGGTGGCGGTCTCGTGGTGGCGTTCGTGTTCCGCGGGCGGCTGCTCTCGACGATCGGTGCCGCCGGGGGCACGGAGAGCCGGATCGACCTCTGGCAGCGGATCCGGCTCCTGACCGAGGCGTACCCGATCCAGGGATGGGGCTGGGTCGGGACCTGGCCGACCGACGTGTTCCCGTTCGACACCCTGTTGACCGACGGCGGACGCCCCTACACGTCCGGGCTCAACGCCGTGGTCGACGCCTGTCTGCAGCTCGGACTCGCCGGGACCATCATCCTCGTCGCGACCGCCGGGCTCGCGTTCGCGCGGGCCTGGGTGACCGCGACGACGTTCCCGGGCGTCGCGTACGTCTGGCCGGCCGTCGTGCTGGTGCTCATCGGGATCACGAGCGCCGCGGAGAGCTACCTGCTGCACGGCGCGGGGCTCATGATGTTCGTCGCGGTGCTCGTCATCGCCGCCCGGCGCCGCTCGTGGCGGTCCCGGCTGCGGCACAGTTAGGGGAATCGTCGGTCCCCGACGACGTCGGCGCAGGCGAGACGCACGCCCCACCGGGTGGGCGCACCCTCGATGAGGACCCGTGCCGTCGGCGGCTCCGACGCGCAGGTCCGTTCGGCGGTCCGCACCGACCCGTGCCAGTCCGGACCGTCGGAACGGGCCGTGTACGCGGGATGGTAGGCCGACGCGAGCACCCCGGCGAGTGCGACGAGCGAGACACCGCCGACCACCCGCGCGACCACGCGTGCCGCCGTCGCCGACCGACGCCGGGCAGACCGCCCGCCGGCGCGATCCGGGCCGCGGAGCAGCCGGTCGGCCGCGACGACGACGAGGGCCACGAGGAACATCGACGGCACGAGTGCGTACCGGACGAACCCGAAGGTCCCGAGCACCCCCCATCCGTCGGCGCCGAACGCGACGAGCTCGTTCGGGTTCACCGCGAGGTCGACGAACCAGATCACGACCGCTCCGGACGCGAGCGTGACGGCGAGGAGCGACCGCGCACCCCACCGCGCGGCGACGGTCACCGCGAGTGCCACCACGAACGGCGCGAACGCGACCGCGAGGAGTCCGGTGCCGTGCGCCTCGAGCAGCCGAGCGGCCCGGCGGCCCTCGTGCACCCAGACGCTCAGCGACGGCTCCGCGAAGAACCCGCGGACCGCGTCGTCGAGCACGAACGACGGCGCGTCCGACCGCACCCGCGGACTCGAGAGGAACGTCGCGAACTGCACGGCGAGCCCGACGAGGGCGACGATGCCGACCGGCCATGCACGTCGCCGTCGGACCACGACCAGCAGCAGGGGCAGGAACACGACGGTCTGGATCTCGGTCATCGTGACGAACGCCATGAGCACGGCCTGCAGGACGGCCCGGGTCCGGGTCGCCGGGCGGTGCAGCAGGAGGAAGGGCGCGAGCCAGAGCGCGAACCAGTGCAGGTTCGCGAAGTTGCCGAGCGCCTCGGTCGCGACGATCGGCAGCAGCACCGGGACGAGCGACACGGCGATGCGGGCCGTCCTCGTCCGCAGCATCCCCCCGGAGAACGCGAACGTCGCGGCCGCCGTCACCCCGACGGCGGCGAGGGCCAGGAGGGTCACGGTCGTCGCGTACCGGTCGATCGGCGCGACGGCCACCGCGACGTCGGTCAGGACGCGCGGCACGAGGTGCTGGTACCCGTCGTACGGATGCAGCAGTGTCGCCCACGGCCCGAGCACGACCCGCTCCTGCAGGAACAGGCGCGAGTCCTCGGCCCAGAGGGTGTCCCGGGTGATCGCCGGCAGTCGGAACCAGCCGAGGACCGTCGCCGCGACGCCGACGGCGAGCGCGATCGCGATCCCGGCGACGGGCACCCGCCGGACGGTCGGCCGCGCGCCGCCGGCAGGGGTCCCGCCCATGTGCGCCGGGATGCCCGGACTGGAGGCCCTGGTGCGGTCCGTCAGGGACGGTGCCCGAGCCTCCTGGCCGGCCGCAGCGTGCTCAGCCGCGTCGGTCACCGACGTGCGGCGCCGCCGCGACGTCCGCTGCGGCACGGCCGGCGGACTGCTGGTCGGCGGCGCGAGCGACGTCCTGTTCGTCGGCGCGCTCGACGATCTGCGCGTAGGACGAGTCGCCGATCTCGGTCGGGGCGTCCCAGGCGAGTCGGACGCCCGGGCTGTTCGGGGCCGCGTAGGTGAGGTACGCCAGGCGGCTCGTCTCGCGCCGGGACCGGGTGATCCCGTCGAGCACGAAGCCGACGAGCCAGGTGAAGAACGCGATCACCATGAGGAGCCCGGCGAGGATCGCCGTCGGGAACCGCGGGACCAGCCCGGTCTCGCTGAACTCGACGAACAGCGGGATCGCCAGGATGACGGCCACGAGCGCGAACACGCCCCCGAGGATGCCGTGGAACAGGAGGGGTCGCTCGTAGCGGATCAGGTGGGCGATGAGCGACAGGATCTTCAGGCCGTCCTTGACGGTGGACAGCTTCGACTCGCTGCCTTCCGGCCGGTCGCGGAACCCGACGGGGACCTCGGTCTGCGGGATCCGGAGGTTCATGGAGTGGATCGTCAACTCGGTCTCGATCTCGAACTCCTTGCTGAGCGCCGGGAACGACTTGACGAAGCGCCGCGAGAAGATCCGGTAGCCGCTCAGCATGTCGGACACCGGCAGTCCGAAGATCCGGCCGACGATGGTGTTGAAGGCGCGGTTGCCGGCTTCGTGGCCCGGGCGGTACGCGGTGGCCTCCGGGTCGTCCTGCCGGACGCCGAGGATGTGGTCGTACGGGCCTTCGAGCAGGGTCCGGATCATCTCCGGCGCGGCGCTCGCGTCGTACGTGTCGTCGCCGTCGATGAGCAGGTAGACGTCCGCGTCGATGTCCCCGAACGCACGCCGGATGACGTTGCCCTTGCCCTTGGTGCGCTCGTAGCGGACCGTCGCTCCCGCCGCGCGGGCGAGCTCGTCGGTGCCGTCGGTGCTGTTGTTGTCGTACACGAACACGTGGATGCCGGGCACGGCCTCGAGGAGGTCCGTGACGACCTTGCCGACGGCCGCCGCCTCGTTGTAGCAGGGCACGATGGCGGCTATGACGAGATCGTCGTCGGTCACGATAGGGTCCTTCAGGTCGGGGCGCAGAACAGCGGGCGGCTCCGATCCGCCCGCGACAACGGTAGCAGGGGCGTAATTCCCGGCAGGCCCGCCCCCGGAAGGAACCGATCGTGTCGAGCGCAGCGCCCGCGGGTGCCAGGGCCTGGGTCGTCGGGCACCTCCGACGCGGCGGCAGCTTCCTGGTCGTCGGTGGCGTCGGGTTCCTCGTCGACGCCGCGATCTACAACGCCCTCGCCTTCTGGGGCGGGCACGGTCCCCTCTTCGCGGTGCCGCTCGTCGCCAAGGTCATCGCGATCGCCGGTGCGAGCGTCGTCACCTACGTCGGGAGCCGGCTCTGGACCTACCGCGACCGGGCTGCCGAGCCCCGACGCGGTGCGTTCTGGATCTTCGCGCTCCTCAACGTGGTCGCGATCCTCCTGCAGCTCGCCTGCCTCGGGTTCTCCCGGTACGTGCTCGGGCTGCACTCGCCGATCTCGGACAACGTCTCCGGGACCCTCGTCGGACAGGTCTTCGCGACCGTGTTCCGGTACTGGGCGTACGGCCGCTGGGTGTTCCCCGACGAGGGTCAGCGGACCCGGTAGATCGTGATGTCGCTCGCGCCCTGGCGGGCGTCGTCGACCTCTGTCAGGCACGAGCTGTCGACGGGCGACTCGGACAGGACGTAGTCGACGTTCCGCTGCGCGAACCGGCTGCAGGCGTCGAACGTGACCTGGATCTGGTCGCGGTAGGGGTTCGAGACGACCGGCGCACCCGGGCCGACCACCCAGCCGACGTTCGCGAGACGGTTCCACTCGTTCTCGTAGACGCCCTTCGGGTCGATCTCGTGCCACATCCTCCGCGGCGGGTACGTCTGCACGCCGTTGTAGGCGGTGACCCCGGACTCGACCAGGAGCGGGGTGGCGTACCGGGTGCCGATGCCGACCCAGTGCGCGTCCGGGTGCTTCGCCTCGATCGCGGCGATGTCCTTGCCGGCGCTGGTGTCGTTGAGGTCGTAGACGCCCCGGTAGACGGGGTTCACCTGGAGCCCGACGACGACCGCGGCGGCGAGGAGGAGCACCGCGCCGGACGTCGCCCACCGCCGGAGCACGAGCAGGACGCCGACCGCGAGCAGCACCGTGACGGGCTTCCACGCCCGTGACACGTCGATCACGTCCGAGTGCCCGGTCCGGAGCATCACGTACACGAGCGCGACGGAGCCGACGACGAGTGCCGGTCCCCAGAGCGCGACCGACCACGGTGCCCTCGTCCGCTCGGCGTCGAGGCGCCGCACCACGACCGCCAGCGCGATGGGGGCGAGCACGTCGAACACCAGCCGCATGCGCGCGTCCGTGGTCCGGTCGAGGAGCAGCAGGTGCGCGAGACGGTCCCAGTGCGGGACCTGGAGGAACGCGGTGACGAGGGCGAGCGTCACGAGCACCCCGAGTGCCGGCCAGTCCACCCGACGACGACGAGCGGCGAGGACGAGGCACCAGACGAGCCCCGGGACGAGGAACACCGCCGTGAGGATCGGCACGGCGGCCTCGGACTGGTTCACCGCGAGCCCGGCCGCCGATCCGTCCTGCGACGCGCGCATGAACGGTCCGGCGAGCAGCGCGATCGAGAGGTCGAAGGACACCGGCCCGGTCGCCTGGAGCCGCTGACCCGGGTACACCGTCCCGAGCACGGCCTGGATCGTCGCGGCGCGGGTCACGATCCACACGCCCACGACCACCACGGCACCGACCACGGCGACGATGAGCGGGAGGACGGCACGGACCGTGCGGAGCGTCGCGGCTCCGGCGCGGACGCCGCCGTCGAGGACCAGTCCGCGGCCGTGCGCGACGAGGAACGCGGCGCCGACGACAACGACGGCGACCGCGGCCGGCACCATGAACGGCACGTAGATGCTCATCACCATGGTCACCGTGAGGTACCCGGCGACGGCGGACATCACCCACCGCGCCCAGGTCGTCCCGGACCGGAGACACCAGATGATCGCCGTCAACGCGGCGAAGGCCCACGCGACCGGCCAGATCGTCGTCGGCAGGAACCACCACTGGACGAGCGGCGAGAGCGCGACCGCCAGCCCCGCCGCGGCGGCGAGGACGGGCCGACGCGGCAGGAGTGTCACGACGAAGGCGTGGATGGCGATGACGAGGGCGATGACCGGCAGCCACCACCGCACAGCCATGCCCTGGTCGAGCGGCAGGAACAGGAAGCCCAGCACGTGCGGGCGGAACGCGCTCGACCAGTCCCAGGAGGGCAGGTCGTTCTGGATCGTCGCGTCCATGCCGCCGGGCAGGGTGTGGTTGAGGACCGGGAAGCCCTGCTCGACCTGCGACACGATCCAGCTCGACTGTACGAGCCACTCGTCGGTCCGGATCTCCCGAGGCTGACCGGCCAGCAGGTGCGCGTCGTGGCCGGTCCCGAACTCGGTCCAGTAGGCGCCCGTCGAGCTGCCCGAGATGCCGAGGGCGACCAGCACGACGCCGAGCAGCACCAGGAGCACCGGGAACCAGAGGAGGACGAGGAGGTTCGGCAACCCGGACGGGCGTGGGGCGGTGAGGCGGGTCCACCTGCGGGTGACCTCGTCGAACATCGGCGGGAGCGATCGGCGGGGCGCTGTCGTCGTCACGGTGGCGGGAGGTCCTTCAGGTCTGCGTTCGGGTCGCGTGCGTGCGTGCACACGCCAGGGACACCCTAGGCGACCGCGACTCAGGGGACCGTGACGGCGCGGCACGCGAGGACGGGGTTGTCGCCGCCGGTCGTGTCGATCGCGTAGACGCAGACGGAGTGCGTCCCGGCGGACGCTCGGACCGTTCCGGAGAACCCGTGATCGGGCCCGGACGCGGGGTGGGCGCGACCGACGTCGGTGCGGGTCTGGTCGGCGGTGAGCCGGTCCCCGCGCCCGTCGACGTACACGTCCGCGAACGTCGGGCCCGTGGTGTCGGGGTCGATCACCCACCCACGGACGGCGATCCCCCCGGCGACCCCGGTCATGGCATCGAGCGAGCCGAACGGCGGGTCGTTCGTGACGGTGACCGTGTCGCAGCGGAGCGTCGTGTTCGCCGCGGTCGCACTGATCGCGTACACGCACACCGAGTGCGGCCCCTTGGCGAGCGTCCAGGAACCGCTGAACCCGTGCGCGGCCCCCCACCCCGGGTAGGCACGCCCCACGTCGGTGCGGGACCGGTCCGCGGTGAGCCGGTGGCCGCGGCCGTCGATGTAGACGTCGGCGAAGGTCGGACCGGTCGCACTGCCGTCGACCGCCCACCCGCTGACCGTGAACGTCGTGCCGCTCGCGGTCATCGTGTCGACCGACCCGAAGGCGTCACGGGTGGGGACGCCGACGGTCCGGCAGGCGCCGAGCGGTGTGTCGGTGCCGTACTGGCCGACGTTGACCGCGGTGAGGCAGACGGTGTGGTTGCCGGGCTGCGCCGGGAGGACGAGGTCGAACCCGTGCTGCGCGCCGCTCCCGGGGAACGCCGCGGCGACGTCGGTGCGGGCGGTGTCCGCGACGACGGTGCTCGGGGTGCCGTCGACGACGGCCCGGACGTTGATCGGGTCCGTCGTCTCGGCGTCGAGCGCCCACCCGCGCACACGGACGCCGCCGGGTGCCGCCTGCACCTGGTCGAGCGAGCCCGCCGGCGAACCGGCGCGGACCGTCACGGCGCGGCACCCGAGCTGCGTGTTCCGGGAGGTGTCGACGCCGATGGCGTAGACGCAGACCGTGTGGGCGCCCGCCGACGCGGCCACCGTCGCGGCGAACCCGTGCGCCGACCCACGGCCCGGGTAGGCGTTCCCGACGTCCGTCCGCGTCCCGTCCGCCGTGAGACGCGTGCCCCGACCGTCGACGTACACGTCGACGAACGTCGAGTCGTTGCGGGTCGCGTCCATCGCCCAGCCACGGACCGCGACGCCGTCGAACCCGGCGGTGACGTCGTCGAGGCTGCCGATCGGGTTCGCGGCGCCCGTCGGGTCGCCGAACCAGTCGGAGTACATCCGCCAGAAGTTGCGGTTGCCGTACGCGGAGCAGGAGTCGCCGGTGCCGTAGAGGTTGGCGAGTGCGGCCGCGTTCGGTGTGTAGGGCGTGTAGTAGTACAGCGCGGCGGTCGCCTTGTTCGCGACGGTCACCGTCTTGGTGCCGCAGGAGGTCGGGACGTTGTACTGGACCTGCCGCGTGCCCGGGTTGAACCACGTGAAGTAGTTGCTCGTGCCCGCCGGGTTGCCGTAGCGCTTCCACTGCCAGGCGGACCAGTAGATCTGGTTGCCGACGCCCGCGTACGCCGGATCACACCCGTTCCCGGTGTCCGGACACGCGTACCCCATGGCCTTCTGGAGCGTCGCCGCGGACGGGTTCGTCGCGGTGACGAGCCCCTGCTCCTTCTGCAGCGTCACGAGGACGACCTTCGGACTGATGCCGCACGCGGTGGCGACCTGGGTGATGATCTGCGCGGTGGAGAGGCTCGCACCGCCGGCCACGGGGGCGCACATCGCGTCGGCACCCCGGGCGTTCATCGAGAACCGGCCGTTGCCGAGGCACGAGCTCGACCGGCACGTGCCGCCCTGCGCCACCAGGAAGGACTGGACCGCGTCGGTCGACATCGACCCGCCGTCGTAGAAGGCCGCGTCCGAGATGATGTTCCCCGCGTCGAACGAGGACCCGCTGAGCGCGTGTGCGGCATCCGGTCCGGACGGCTGTGCGAGCGACATGCCGACCAGGACGGACGCGACCGCCGACGCGGCGGCGATCATTGCCAGGAGCTTCTTCACGGGTGCGGTCCTCGATCGGTGGATCACGTGCGGGCACAGTGGTCTCCCGAGATTACTCGAGTCCCTCTCGTCACACAGGCCCCTCGACGGCCCCCGATCGGGAGGCACGCGCAGATCGGACGGCACGCGCCGACCTAGCGTCGCGCCAGCAGCCCCTCGACGCGCCGCCGGTCCGTCGCGCGGAAGCCGTCCGCGCGACGGGCGCGACGTGCGTGCCGGACGATGCCGCGGGCCTCCCGGGCGAACCGCCGCCACTGGGACGGCGCGAGCTGCGCGCGCGACGGTCGGGCGACGTCGAGGACCCACCGGAGCACGGTGCGGACCGTGACGAGCGCGACCAGTCGGGCGGAGCCGTCGCGGACGACCACCGCGAACCGGTTGCGGAGGCTCTGGTAGCGCACCAGGGGCGAGTCACTGCCGGAGCTCCCCCCGTGCCGGTGGACCACGACCGCGTGCGGCGCGTGCCCGACGTCGTACCCCGCGAGCCGGAACCGCCAGGCGAGGTCGACGTCCTCGTAGTACATGAACAGGGAGTCGTCGAACCCGCCGACGGCGTCCAGCGCGCTCCGACGGATGAACGCGGCGCCCCCGGAGAAGCCGAAGAGCACCGTCGTCTCGCGGGTCCCCTCGATCGGGGTCAGCCAGTCGCGGTCGCGGCCGTTGCCGTCGACGGTGAGCACGACCCCGGTGCCGTTCACGAGCGTGACGCCCGGGCTCGTCCGGCGCCAGCGGGTGCCGTCGGCCGCGACGAGGTCGTCGCCGTCGGGCGATCCCGTGGCGGGGGCGAACGTCCCCGCGAGCACGGCGGTGCCCGCGACGGCCGCGGTCCCGGGCCCCGCGGCCGACAGCGTGGCGAGCCCGGCCTCCACGAAGCCGTTGTCCGCGACGGCGTCGTTGTTCAGCAGGACGACCACCTCCCCGGTCGACGCCGCGATCCCCCGGCTCACGCCCCCGGCGAACCCGGCGTTCGTCGCGACCGGCACGACGACCGCGCGCGGGTACGCCGCCCGGAACCGTTCGACGTCGGCGTCGGCGGCCTCGTTCACCACCAGGACGAGCTCGACGTCGTGCTCGGTCCGCTGCGCGAGCACCGACTCCACGGCGCGCACGGTGAGGTCGGCGCGCTTCCAATCGACGACGATGACCGAGGCGAGCATCCCGACATCATCGCATCGGCGACCGCGGCCCGCCGACGGCATCCCGGGGCCCCGCAGCGGGCCTGGCTACACTGTCCTCGGCCCGCGCGCCACCGACCATCGCCGAACGCTGCAGGAGATCTCGTCTTGACCGTCACCACCCCGGGCACAGTTTCCGTCGTCATCATCAACTTCCGCGGAACCGACGACACCCTCGAGTGCGTCGCGCGCCTCAACGAGGTCGACTGGCCGACGAAGCAGCTCGAGATCGTCGTGGTCGAGAACGGCTCCGGCGACGACAGCGAGACCCGCCTCCGCGCCGCCCTCGGCGAGCAGGCGAACGTCACGCTCGTCGTCTCCGACGAGAACCTCGGGTTCACCGGCGGTTCGAACCTCGGAGCGGAGCGGGCCACCGGCGACTACGTCGCGTTCCTCAACAACGACGCCAAGCCCGGCAAGGACTGGATCCGCGAGGGCATCGCCGCGTTCGGGGCGAGCCCGCGGATCGGCGCGGTCGCGAGCAAGGTCCTCGACTGGGACGGCAAGGCGATCGACTTCGTCGAGGCCGGCCTCAGCTGGTTCGGCATGGGCTACAAGAACCACACGACCGAGCAGGACGACGGCCGGTTCGACGTCCAGAAGGACATCCTCTTCGGCACCGGGTCGGCGCTGTTCGTGCGTCGTGCCCTGTTCCTCGACATCGGCGGGTTCGACGAGGACCTGTTCATGTTCTACGACGACGTCGACCTCGGCTGGCGCCTGAACCTCTACGGATACCGCGTCCGGTTCGCCCCGGACTCGATCGTCTACCACAAGCACCACGGCTCGATGAAGTCGTTCGGCGAGTACCGCGAGATGTACCTGCTCGAGCGGAACGCCCTGCACCTGCTCTACAAGAACCTCGACGACGCCAGCCTCGGCACGCTCCTGCCGGCCGCCCTCGCCCTGCTGGCCCGCCGCGCCGTGGCGAAGGGCTCGCTCGACTCCGAGTCGTTCGACATCCGTCGGTTCACCGGCGCCGACGACGAGTTCGAGGAGACCGTCCCGATCCACAAGGACACGGTCGCGGGCCTGTACGCGATCGACCAGTTCGTCGCCGACCTCCCGAAGCTCCGGGAGCAGCGGAACGAGATCCAGTCCCGCCGCGTGAAGACCGACAAGGAGGTCTTCCGGCTCTTCGGGAACATCTTCCACCCGCTCTTCGGTAACGACTACTACCTCGAGGGCTTCGCCGCCATCCAGGACGCCTTCGCGGTGAACCGGCCGATGATGCGCAAGCGGATCCTGATCATCACCGGCGACGCGCTCGGCGAGAAGATGGCCGGCCCGGGCATGCGCGCCTGGAAGATCGCGGAGGCGCTCAGCGAGCACAGCGACGTCCGCCTCGTCACCTGGAACGTGGCGAACCGCGCCTCCGACCAGTTCGAGGTGCACCGCGTCCGGCTGCAGGACGAGCGCGCGATGAAGGTCCACGAGGAGTGGGCGGACGTCATCTTCTTCCAGGGCTTCGCGCTCCGTCACTTCCTGACGCTCCAGGCGTCGAACAAGATCATGGTCGTCGACCTCTACGACCCGATGCACCTCGAGCAGCTCGAGCAGGGGCGCGAGATGGGCGACGCCGCGTGGCGGAACCAGGTCCTCGTCACCACCGAGGTCGTCAACGAGCAGCTCCAGCGCGGCGACTACTTCCTCTGCGCCTCGGAGCGGCAGCGCTTGTTCTGGATCGGGCAGCTCGCCGCCGTCGGACGCGTCAACCCGGACACCTACGCGCAGGACGAGAACCTCAAGTCGCTCATCGACATCGCGCCGTTCGGCATGGACTCCACCCCGCCGGCGCACACCCGCAAGGCGATCCGTGGCGTGACCCCCGGGATCGGCGACGACGACAAGGTGATCATCTGGGGCGGTGGCATCTACAACTGGTTCGACACCCCGACCCTCGTCGAGGCGATCGGCAAGGTCGCTGAGAAGCACGACGACGTGCGGCTGTTCTTCCTCGGTGTCGCGCACCCGAACCCGGACGTGCCCGAGATGGCGATCGTGTCGAAGACCCGCGAGATCAGCGAGCGGCTCGGCCTGACGAACAAGCACGTGTTCTTCAACGAGCAGTGGGTGGCGCTCGACGACCGGCAGAACTACCTGCTCGAGGCGGACGCCGGCGTCTCCACGCACTTCGCGCACGTCGAGACGACGTTCTCGTTCCGCACGCGCATCCTCGACTACATGTGGGCGAACCTGCCGATCGTCACGACCGGCGGCGACAGCTTCGGCGACCTCGTGGCGGCCGAGGGCATGGGCGTCGCGGTCCCCGAGCGCGACGTCGACGCCCTCGCCGACGCCATCGAGAAGATGCTGTACGACGACGACGCGATCGCGGCGGCCCGCGAGCAGGTCGCACGCGTCCGGGAGGACTTCACCTGGGAGAAGGCCCTCGCGCCGCTCATCGCGTTCGCGCACTCCCCCTACCCGGCGCCGGACCGCGCCAACGAGGCCGCCGAGCGCGAGCGGACCGGCGGCGGCGTCCTCGTCCCGCAGATCGGCAAGTCCCGCGAGCAGCGGTTCCACGAGGTCGCCAACTCCAGGCACGGCATCCGGCGGGACATCAAGCTCGCACAGCACTACCTCACGGACGGCGGGGTGGGTGAACTCGCCGGCAAGGTCCGGAACCGGGTCGCCACGATGCGCGCGAGCAAGAACGGCGTGTGACGGATCCGCGGGGGCACGCCCCGGACCACGGTCCCGGAGCGGCTCCTCCGATCCGGAGCGAGGTATAGTTTCCTGTTCGTCCGACGAGTGAGGTAAGCACTGATGACAATCGTCTCCGAGAGGTTCGAACGGCTCCGCGACGAGCCGATGGTCCCGGCCGGTCGACCCGCCGGTGGCACGGTCGGTTCGATCCGTGAGATCTTCGGCCAGCGTCAGCTGCTCGACCTGCTCATCCGCCGTGACCTCAAGTCGCGCTACAAGGACAGCGTCCTCGGGTTCGCGTGGACCCTCATCCGTCCGCTCGTGCAGCTCGGCATCTACTGGCTGATCCTCGGGCAGATCCTCGGGTCCGCCCGGGCCATCCCCGGCTTCGCGATCTACGTGTTCTCCGGCCTCGCGCTGTACGGCCTGTTCAGCGAGATCGTGTCCGGAGCGACCGGCTCCGTCGTCGCGAACGCCGGGCTCCTGAAGAAGGTCTACCTGCCGCGGGAGATCTACCCGCTGTCGGCCGTCGGCGGCGCGCTGTTCAACTTCGCGATCCAGCTCGTGATCCTCGTCCTCGCGACCCTCGTGCTCGGGGTGTTCCCCGCGAACCCCGGCATCCTGTTCTTCATCCCGGCGACCCTCCTCATCCTGATCTGGGCCACGGCGATCGGGCTGCTCTTCTCGGCACTCAACGTGTACCTCCGCGACATGGCGTACCTCGTCGAGGTCCTCATGATGCTGTTCATGTGGGCGTCGCCGATCGTGTACTCGTGGCAGATGGTGCACGACAAGGCGCTGCTGCACGGGCTCGGCTGGGTGTTGGGCCTCTACGAGAACAACCCGGTCACGTTGGCGATCCTCGGGTTCCACCGGGCCTTCTGGACCCAGGGCGGCCCGGAGCAGTACCCGGACCACCTGCTCATGCGCATGGCGATGGCCGGCCTCGTCGGACTCGTCGCGCTGTTCTTCTGCCAGCGCGTCTTCGCCCGGCTCCAGGGCAACTTCGCGCAGGAAATCTGAGCAGGACGAGCGGGCAGGAAAGGCCATGACCATGTCGATCGACAACGACATCTCCGTCCCGACGGACACCGACGAGGTCGAGTTCCACGACGCTCCGACCGTGGTGAGCATCCAGGGCGTCTCGAAGCGCTTCGTGATCCGCAAGGACAACTCGCTGAAGGAGCGGATCGTCACGCTCGGCCGCACCGGTCGTCGCCACAGCGAGGACTTCTGGGCGCTCCGCGACGTCGACCTCGAGATCAAGGCCGGGACGACCATCGGGCTCCTCGGCCCGAACGGCTCCGGCAAGTCGACGCTCCTCAAGGTGATCGGCGGCATCCTCGAGCCGACCACCGGCTCGGTGACCCGACGCGGACGCCTCGCGGCACTCATCGAGCTCGGCGCCGGCATGCACCCGGACCTCACCGGCCGCGAGAACGTCTACCTGAACGCGGCCATCAACGGCCTCACCCAGGAGGAGGCGGAGGAGAAGTTCGACGACATCCTGGCGTTCTCCGGCATCGGCGACTTCATCGACACCCAGGTGAAGTTCTACAGCTCGGGCATGTACGTCCGACTGGCGTTCTCCGTCGCCATCCAGACGGACCCCGACGTCCTCCTCGTCGACGAGGTCCTCGCCGTCGGCGACGAGCAGTTCCAGAAGAAGTGCCTCGACAAGATCCGCGAGTTCCAGCAGCAGGGACGCACGATCGTCCTCGTCAGCCACTCGCTCGGGCAGGTCCAGGAGCTGTGCGACCAGGCGGTCGTGCTCCACCACGGCGAGGTCAAGTTCCAGGGTTCGGCCCGTCACGCGGTGAAGAACTTCCGCGAGATCCTCGAGGGTCGGCGCATCGCCGAGGCCGAGGCCGCGAACCCGGACGAGGACGCCACGCCCGGCAAGGTCGAGTCCGTGCGGATCACGTCACCGGGTCGCGCACCCGGCGAGGAGCTCCAGGCGGGTGACGACCTCGTCATCCAGATGACCTTCTCGCACACCACCCCGCTCGAGGAGTGGCACTCCGGGTTCAAGATCGAGAACACCCACGGGCACTTCGTGTACGGCACCGACAGCCGCAAGATCGGCGTCACGCACGAGCCCCTGCACGGCACCGCGACGGTCGAGTACCGCCTCGAGGACCTGCAGTTCGGCGGCGGCTCGTACTTCATCCACTGCTTCCTCGCGAAGAAGTCCGGCGAGCACATCGCGATCCTCCGCGAAGCGGCACGCTTCGTGATGGCGGACGACGACCGGCACTCCGGCATGGCCCGCGTCACCACCTCCGCGCGCGAGATCTCCGCCTGACGGTGCCGTCGCTGCCCGTCCTCGTCGACGCGACGAGCATCCCGCCGAACCGCGGGGGTGTCGCCCGGTACATCGCCGGCCTCCTCCGCGGGTTGGCGGAGCTCGACACGTCGGTCAGCGTCGTCGTGAAGCGCGAGGACCTGGCGTGGCTCCGCGGCGAGGCCCCCGGGCACCGGTACCACCCCGCACCTGCCGCGGTCTCGATCCGACCGGTCCGGCTGCTGTGGGAGCAACTCGTGCTCCCCCTGGTCGTCCTGCGCACCCGGTCGCGCGTCCTGCACTCCCCGCACTACACGTTCCCCATCGTGAGCGCCCGGCGCACGGTGGTGACCCTGCACGATGCGACGTTCTTCAGCGACCCGGCGGCGCACGGTCGTCTCAAGCGGACCTTCTTCCGGCGATGGAGCACCCTCGCCCGGACCCGGAGCGCGGCGACCGTCACCCCGAGCGCGGCGACCGCGTCCGAGATCGACCGCTTCGTCGGCACCACGCCCGTCCCGAACGTCGTGGCGCACCTCGGTGTCGACGCGGCCGTGTTCCACCGGCCGACCCCGGCCGACCTGCAGGCCTTCCGGAGCGCGCACCGGATCGACCCGTCGACGGGGTGGATCGCGTTCCTCGGCACGGTCGAACCGCGCAAGCAGGTCGGTTCCCTCATCACGGCGCACGAACGGCTGTCGGCGCACGCCGCGACGGGGACGGCCGCCGCCGGGACGCAGCCGGGCGTCCCGCCCCTCCTCGTCGCCGGCGGGCTCGGGTGGGACCGGGAGGCCCGCGGACGGCTCGAGCGCGCCGGGGACCGACCGGGATCCCCCGTCCGGTACCTCGGGTACCTGCCCGTCGACGAGCTGCGGAGTCTGCTCGGCGGGGCGGACGTCGTGGCGTACCCGAGCATCGGCGAGGGCTTCGGGCTCCCGGTGCTCGAGGCGATGGCCTGCGGCGCCGCCGTGCTCACCACCGACCGGCTCGCGATCCCCGAGGTCGGCGGCGACGCCGTGGCCTACGTCGAGCCCACCGCGACGGGGATCGAAGCGGGTCTCCGGGACCTGCTCGACGACACCGACCGGCGGGACGCCCTCGGCTCCGCCGCCGAGTCCCGCGCCCGGACGTTCGACTGGGCGGCGTGCGCCCGCGTGCACGTCGAGGTGTTCACCCGATGACCGCCAGACCCGCACGCGTCGGCATCGTGACCGTCAGCTACAACTCGGGCCGCTACCTCACCGACTTCCTCGCCTCGACCACCGAGGCGTCGACGGCGGCGACCCCGGTGATCGTCGCGGACAACCGCTCCGAGGACCCGGTGTCGCTCCGGGCGGCGACCGAGGCGTCCGGAGCGACCTTCCTCGAGCTCGGCACGAACGCGGGATACGGCTCGGCGACGAACCGCGCCGTCGCCGCACTCCCCGACGGTGTCGAGTGGGTGCTCGTGTCGAACCCCGACGTCGTCCTGGGGGACGGCGCCGTCGACACGATGCTCGCGACCGCCACCGCGTCCGACGACATCGGCGCCGTCGGCCCGGCGATCGTCGAACCGGACGGCTCGGTGTACCCGTCGGCGCGCCGCATCCCGTCGCTCCGGAACGGCCTCGGGCACGCCCTCTTCGCGAACGTCTGGGCGTCGAACCCGTGGACGCAGGCGTACCACAGCGACCGCGACGGGTCGGGGACCCGCGACACGGGGTGGCTCTCCGGCGCGTGCCTGCTCGTCCGGCTCGACGCGTTCCGGGCCCTCGGCGGGTTCGACGAGCGCTACTTCATGTACTTCGAGGACGTCGACCTCGGCTACCGACTGGGGCGGGCCGGGTACCGCAACGTGTACGAACCCGCCGCGCAGGTCATGCACGTCGGTGCGCACTCCACGCGCGGCGAGTCCGATACGATGCGGCGAGCCCACCACGCGAGCGCCTACCGGTTCCTGGCGTCGAAGTACTCGGGCTGGTACCTCTGGCCACTCCGCGTCGCACTCCGTGTGGCACTCGGCGTCCGCGCGAGGATGCACGGCCGCACGCTGTGACCGTCACGGACCGTGACCGGTCGCACTCCCACCCCGAACCCAGGACGACCACACCATGAAACTCGCCGTCACGCTCATGGTCCGCGACGAAGCGGACATCATCCAGCAGTGGCTGGACTACCACGTCGCGCAGGGCGTCGACCTCCTCGTCATCACCGACAACGGATCCGAGGACGGCACCCGCGAGGTCCTCGAGGCGTTCGCCGCCTCCGGTCGGGTCGAGGTCGACCTCCGGCACGACCCGGTGCACCGCAAGCAGCAGAGCACCACCGTCACCCGGATGGCGCGCGAGGCCTTCACGCAGCACGGCGCCGACTGGGTCGTCAACGCCGACGCCGACGAGTTCCTGATGCCGAAGGACCGTTCGCTCTCGCTGCACGACGTCTTCACGCGACTGGACCCGGACGTGAACGCGTTCGTCGTCCCCGTCGTCAACATGGTCGGCCGGATGGCGAAGCGGGGTGCCGGCATCGACCGGCTCGTGTGGCGGGACGAGCGGTCCCCCGAGGAACTCCGCGCCGTCGGCCTGCTCGCGCAACCGTCCGGGAACGCGATCCACGTCGGGAACGCCGAGGTCTCGGTCGTGCAGGGCAACCACCTCGTGACGATGCCGAACCACCGTGCTCCGGACGAGGCCCTCGCGCTCGAGGTGCTGCACCTGCCGTGGCGGTCGTGGGCGCAGTACGAGCACCGCGTCGAGATCGCCGGCCGGGCCTACGCGTCGAACCCTGATCTGGTGCCGAGTCCGAACCACCACGGCATGCGCGACTACCGCCGTCTCGGCCAGGGGATCCTGCCGGCGTACTACGCGCTCCGCCACATCAGCGACGCCGACGCCGAGCACGGCGGGTTCCGGCGCGACGAGTCCCTCGTGGACTACTTCGCGTCGATCGGGAAGCCGGTCGGCTCCTACGGGGGCGACACCGTGATGCCACGAGCCGAGGCCGCGCGACTCACCGCGATCGGCCGGGCGTTGAGCGCGCGGGACGTCCTCGTCGAGGACACCGCAGCCGAGCTCGCCGCCGCGACCGAGAACGTCCGGCTGATGTCGAACACCGTCCAGCACCTGAACGCCTCCGTCCAGCACCAGCAGGAGCGCATCGCGGCGCTCGAGGCGCTCGCGAACGCCCGGGAGCGCGAGTTGACGCTGATGCGCGCCCGCCGCGTCGTCCGCGTGGCCGACCGCGCAGGCGACCTCGCCCGACGGGTCCGCACGCGCCTCCAGGGCAGCTGAGCGCCGGTCGATGGTCGCACGGAGCCGCCGGGAGCAGGTCCGGACCGTCGTCGCACGCGCTCGACTCGAGCCAGTGTACGACCGCGGGATCGCCGCGGTCCGCGCGGTTCGTGCCCGTCAGCGGGACCGCGCCTGGGTCCGGGTGCTCGACGGCGTCCTGCACGACGGTGTGACGGTGTCCACGCCGGGCACCTGGGCGCGGGACGACCGCGACTCGGTCCCCCTCGTGATGTGCCTCTGGAACCGGCCGGAACGGATCGAGCACGTCCTCGGGATGCTCGCCGACCTCGACCCCGCGCAGCCGGTGCGGCTGCTGCTGTGGAACAACCACGCCGCGGACGCGGCGTTCTACGAGGAGGCGGTGCGGGACGCCGCGCGCGGCTCGCTCGTCGGTGTCGACCTGGTGCAGAGCCCCCGGAACATCGGTGGGCTCGCCCGGTTCGTCGCGATGCGCCTGCTCCGGAACGGCGGGTACCGCGGACCGGTCGCGATGCTCGACGACGACCAGGACGTCACCCCGTCGTTCCTCGTCGACCTGCTCCGCGACTGGCGACCCCGGTCGGTCGTCGCGTGGTGGGGGTTCAGCCTGCACGGCTCGTACTGGCGACGGGCGGAGATCGCACCCGGGACCGAGCCGGACCACGCCGGGACCGGTGGCACGGTCGTCGACGTCGACCTCGTGGCCGACGACCGGTTCTTCGCCCGGCTGCCGTTCCGGTTCGCGTTCCTCGAGGACCAGTGGATGACGTTCTTCGCGAAGCACCTCGGTTGGCGGGTGGTGAAGGGGAACACCCGCATAGACCTCGTCCTCGAGGAGAAGAACCAGTACCACGGGCTCCGTCCGGTGAAGGACGTCTTCCACAGCTGGCAGCAGTCGCCGGACGGGAGGCGCGCCCTCCGCGGGCGCGTCCGTCGCCCCCGGTGGGACGCCGGCCGGATCACCCCGACCCGCTGATCCGGTGCCGCGTGCGGCACACGGACCAGCGGTCGGGGACCGGTGGTCGATCGGTCAGCGGCTGCAGAGCCCGAGCGACCCGACGGTGCTGCTGAGCGCGTTCGGTCCGCCGATCAGCGTGACGCCCGGGTTCCCGAGCGCGTCGAGCTGGGTCGCCGTGCCGCCGGGCACGCACTCCGGCCGGACGGTCAGGAGCGGAGCATGCTGCGCCGCGGCGAGCGCCGACCCGGCGAGCGCGTCGGGGAACGCGGTGCCGGTGGCGACGTAGGCCTTCTTCGCACCCGACGGGAACGCCTGGGCGGCGATGCGTGCGGACGTGTCGAAGCGGTCCGCGCCGGCGATCCTGGTGACGTCGGAACCGACGGCGGAGCGGACGCCGGACTCGATGCCCGCGGAGACCGCGTTGGTGCCGCCGACGATGGTCGCCGAGCGGACGCCGAGGTGGCCGAGGAACGCGGTCGTCGCCGGGTCGAGTGTCGACGACCCACCGTTCACGAGGACCACCGGCTGCGCCTCGGATCCCGCGGCTGCCGAGGCGGAGAGCGCGTCCGGGAAGTTCGTGGCCGTGGCGATCCACGCGCCGGTCGCCGACCCGAAGGCGTAGTCCGCGAGCTTGCGACTCGTGTCGAAGCGGTCGTCGCCGTTGATCCGGGTGACCGTCGCACCCGGCGCGGCAGCCTGGAGCTGACCGGCGACGGCAGCGGACACGGCGTTGAGACCGCCGACGATGACGACCGTCTTCGGCGCGAGTGCGGAGACCTCGGCGGCGATGCTCGCCGGCAGGGTCCCGGGGTCCGTGAGGAGCAACGGCCCGCCGAGCGCCGCGGCTGCCGGTCCGGCGCCGAGCGCGTCGGGGTAGTTGGCCCCGGTGGCGACGAACACGACCGGAGCGGTCGTCGGGTACGCCTGCTGGGCGAGGGCGACGCTCGTGGCGTAGCGGTCGGCGCCGAACACACGGCCGACGTCCGTTGTGCTCGTGGTGCCGACCGAGCCGTCCTGCTCGCCGAACCACATGCCGCCCTTCGTCGCCGCGAAGTCGTAGACGTCGGTGCCGGTGACCCAGGTGCTGGCCGTCCCGTCGAGGGCGACATGGGTCACGAAGTCGTCGGTGTCACCCGTGGACTGGTCGAGCCAGAGGGATCCGTCCTGGGCCGCGGTGAGGACGCTCGGGAAGGTGGTGTCGGAGTTCGGGAGCGGGTAGCGCGTCGCCGTGCCGGACGTGGAGACGGCGATGATGTCGCTCGTCCCGTCCTCGCGCACCTCGGTGAACCAGAGGCGCCCGTCGCCGGCGACCGCGCCGCCCGTGACGGACGTGCCCGCACCGAAGCCCGCGAACGTCGTGCGGGTGCCGTCCGTCGCGACGCGGACGAGACCGCCGTCGGCGAGCGGGACCCAGAGGCCGCCGTCCGGGCCGGCGAGGACCAGGCCCTGCGAGGTCGCTCCAGCACCGAGCGGGTACTCCGACACGGTGCCGTCGAGCGCGAACCGGCCGATGAACCCCTGGTCTGCCGGCACGAACCAGAGTGCGCCGTCGGAGCCGGCGACGAGCCCTTGTTCGCCGAACACACCGGTGTTCGCGTCACCCGTGACCGGGTACTTGAAGGTCGTCACCACCCCCGCGTTCGTCACCCGCGTGATCTGCGGACGGGAGTCGTCCGCGAACCACATCGTCCCGTCACGTCCGGCAGCGATCGACTCCGCCGTGGCACCGGTCGGGAAGCTCGTGGACGTGCCGTCGGCGGCGATCCGGACGGCGGTGGAGTGCCCCCAGTCCGAGGACCAGAGTGCGCCGTCCGACCCGGGGACGAGTCCGACGAGCGTGGTGTCGGACCCGGTGAAGGTCGAGATGGTGCGGTCGGCGTTGACCCGGCCGATCGCACCGCCCCACGTGATGAACCAGGGCAGACCGTCGGAGCCGGTCGCCATGTCGCTGATCCCCTCGTCGTTGTCACCGCCCGCGGCGAACGGCGAGGGGATCTCGTGGACGTGGGTGGTGGGCGCGGGTGCGACCACGTCGGCGTGGGCGGCGGCCGGCAGGGCGAGCCCGGTCGCCACGGTGGCGACCGCGGCGGCGAGGGCGAGGGTTCGAGAGCGCATCAAGGTTTTCCGTGTCGTCTGGTGCGGTGCGGGGACGGCTCCGAGTCCGTCCCGGCGCGCCGGACAGCACCCCGGGGACAACTCTGCCCGCCCCACCCCGGCCGCTGCGTTCCTCCGCCGCGGCTGGGATGATCCTATGTGGACGCTCAGGCCCGTCGGGGAACCTGTTCGTCCTCACAGCACCCCATTCCGGGGGTCGGGGCCCTCGAACCCGGGACGGGACCCGCTGCCCGCGGTGACGATCAGCCGCAGGGCACGAGACGAGCGTCGTCGTCCGAGAGCGCCGCAGGTCCGCCCACGAGCAGGAGGTCCTGCGCGCCGAGCGACGCGGCGCTGAGCAGGGTCGGGCCCGGCATGCACTCTGGTCGCGCGAGCAGCAACGGGACGTGACGGCGGGCCGCGAGGGCGATCGACGAGAGCGCGTCGGGGAACGACGTCCCCGTCGCGACCATGGCGCTCCCGACCCCGTCCGGGTAGGCGGCGGCCGCGACCGCCGACGCGGTCTCGAAGCGGTCCAGACCGCTCGCGTTGCGCACCGTGAACGACGCGGCCAGCGTGTCCTCGGGGACACCGATCACGGCCGAGCCGCCGACGGTGGTCACCGAGCTGATCCCGATCCGCTGCATCGCGCTGATCGTCTCCTGTGGCGCCGGGGTCCCGCCGTCGGCGAGGAAGACCGGCTGGCCCTCCGAGGCGGCAGCGGCACCCGCGGCGAGCGCGTCCGGGAACGTGTTCGACGCCGCGACCCACGCGTGGGTCGCCGAGCCCGCGGGGAACGCGAGCGCGTTCAACCGACGGTTCGTGTCGAACCGGTCAGCACCGGCGAGACGTTCCACGGTGGCGCCTCCCGGTGTCGACGCGGCGACCGTCCGGAGTGCGTCGCGGACGCGATCGGTCACGGCTGCGGTACCGCCGACGACGATGATGCGAGTCGGACGGAGGGACCGGATCTCGTCCGCGACGTCCGGAGGCAGGGTGTCCGTGGCGGTGAGCAGGAGGGGTCCACCGAGTTCCGCCGCGGCCGGTCCGGCCGCGAGTGCGTCCGGGAAGTTCGCTCCGGTGGCGACGAGCACCACGTCGGCGGTCGTCGGGAACGCCGCTCGGGCCAGGGCGACCGAGGTCGCGAACCGATCGGCACCCGCGGTCCGGGAGGTGCTCGCCTGCCCCACCCGTCCGAAGCCGTCCTCGGTCCCGACCCACAACGACCCGGCGGACACCGCGAGCACCCGAGGTCGTTCGCGGAGCGGGAAGGAACGCACCCCGTCCGCTGCGACGCGCTCGACGAGACCGTGGTGTCGAGGATCCTGGTCCGCGACCGCGCCGAACCACACGGCGCCGTCCGGCCCGAGGACCGGCGACGTCGAGGTCTGTCCCGCGGGGACGCCGGTGGCGACGTCGTCCACGACCACGTGCGTCGTCCGATCGACGGTGATGACGTGCACATGTCCGTCGCGCTCCGGCGCGGTGACCGCCACCGTGGCACCGACGATGACCGGCGCGCTCAGGTCGCCGTTCACCGACGACGGGAGGTCGACCCGCTGCACCGTCCCGTCCGCGGTCACGGCGGTGATCGACCGCGTCGACGACGACGTCGCCCACACACCATCCGTCGGATCGGCGACGAGGGCGTCGGGCGCTGTGACCGGGTGCCCGGGCAGGGTCGTCACCGTCATCGGCAGAGAGCCGCTCTCGTACCCGACGACACCGTCGGACCTGCTCGCGAACCACACACGGCCGTCCGCCGCGGCCACGAGCTCGGAGGAGATGCCGGAGACGCCCGGGACGACGGCCTCGGTGCGGGTGTGGTCCATCGCGACGCGCACGATGGTGGAGGTCGCACGACCAGCGACCACGAGCGAGCCGTCCGACGTCGCGACGAGGTGGTCGAGCGGCGCGGAGCCGGTGCGGACGATCGTCGTCCTGGCGTCGGCATCGGTCCGGTCGAGCGCGTGGAGCGGCGGGTCGACCGTCCACACCGCACCGTCTCCGCCCGTCACGAGCTCGCCGTCGACCGGGTCACCCGGGCTCGTGGAGGTTCGGCCGTGCGCGGAGAGCGGCACCACGCCACCCGGGACGAGACCCCACGTCCGTCCGTCCCCGCCGGTCGCGATCGCCGTCGTCGGCTCCGCTGCCCGACCCGTCGCGCTGTCGTCGGCGTCGACGATCTGAGCGACGAACGGCGTGCGCTCCACCGGTGCGCCGCTCGCGACGGACGGCAGGACGAGTGCGGCAGGGGCGAGCGTCAGAGCGACGAGTGCGGAGGTCACGACGCGCGGAGCACGGACCCTCCTGCGGCCGCGCGAGGTCGGCGCCCGCATCAGCTGCACACCGTCAGCGTCGCGACCGACGAGGAGAGCGCGGTCTCACCGCCGATGACCGTGATCGACGCGGGGTCGAGCAGGCCGAGTTCGAGGTCGACTCCCGGTGGGATGCACTCGGGCCGGACGACGAGCATGGCGGCACCCTGGTGCGCGGCGACCGCGGAACCCGCCAACGCGTCGGCGAACCCGAGCGCCGTCGTCAGGTACACGCCGGAGGCGCCGTCCGGATGTGCCGTGGCGGCCAGTGCCACGGACGTCGCGAACCGGTCGTCGCCGGCGGCGCGGACGACGGCCGATGCACCGAGCTGGTGCTGCAGGTCCGCCACGATCGCCGCGTCCACTGCAGCGTCACCGCCCGCGACGACGACGTGTGTCGTCCCGAGGTCGTCGAGCAGCGCTCCGGTGGGGGCGTCCGTCCGCGCGGCGTGCCCGTCCACGAGCACGACAGGCTCCCCGCGGGTGCCGGCGGCGGCCGCTGCGGAGAGCGCGTCGGGGAAGTCGTCGCCGGTCGCCACGTAGAGGCCCGTGACCGGCGTCGCGAACGCGTCCCGGTCGACCCTGCGCGCCGTGTCGAACCGGTCGCTGCCACCGATCCGGTCGACGACGGCCCCGTTCCCGAGCGACTTCGCGATGCTGCGGAGCTCCGATTCGGCACGTGTCGTCACCGCCGCCGTGCCGCCGACGAGCACGATCCTCGTCGGCGCGAGTGCCGCGATCTCGGCGGCGACTGGCCCCGGGACGTCATCCGTCGCGGTGAGGAGCAGTGGACCGCCGGCGTGCGCTGCCGCCGCACCCGCCACGAGGGCGTCGGGGTAGTCGGCCCCGGTCGCGACGTAGACGACCGGCGCATGTCCCGGCCAGGCCCGCTTCGCGAGCGCGACCGTGGTGGCGAAGCGATCATCGCCCGAGGTGCGGTCCACGGCGATGGAGGTCGGACGGACGATCTGCATCGGGCCGCCGTCGCCGCCGTCCGCGAGCAGGAGCCGACCGTGCACGAGGAGTCCACTCGTGTGCCAGTCGCGCGTGGGGATCGACGTCCAGGTCCGGGTCGTCGGGTCGTAGTGGTCGAGCGACGGCGAGGCCGAGGACGCTGTCTCGGTGAGCCCGGATGCCCAGATCTCGCCGTCCGCCTCGGCGAGGACCACCTCGTGCTGGTGCCCGGTCGGGAAGGGGACGTCCGAGACCACGCCGGACGACCCGAGCGTCACGATCCGGCCGCTGACACCGGCGGTCACGCCGACCGCGACGGTGCCGTTCGGCAGCGCCGTGGCCACCTCGTCCTGCCCGGACAGCGGCACCTGCGTGACGGTGCCGTCCTCGGCCACGTGGCTGACGTGGTCGGCGCCGCCGGAGCCGACGGCGAATCCTCGGTGCACGAAGACACCGTCGGCCGCGTCGACGACGACGTCGGACGCCTGTTCGGGCGATGCGATGGCGGTGAACCGTGCCGTCCCGCTCCCGTCGAACCGGACGACACCTGCCTCGAGGCGTCGGAGCGTCTCGTTGCGGTGTGACGACACCGCGGTCCAGAGGTCGCCGTCCCGCCCGGACCGCAACGTCCGCACCCGGTCCGTCGCGACGAGACCGGTGGGATGGAGCACGACCGACCCGTCCGTGCCGATCTCCGTGATCGACTCCGCGGTCCGACCGATCCCCCACATGTGACCGTTCGGTCCCGGAGCGATGGACGTGATCGTCGTGGACGGGATCGAGATGACGTCGGCAGACCCGTCCGACGCGACCCGGACGACACCCAGCCCGTCCTCGACCGCCCAGATCCGACCATCCGCGCCGAGGACGGGGGCGGAGAGGGCATGACCCGGCGTCACCGCGAAGTCGGTCGCCCTGCCCGCGGCGTCGATGCGCTCGGCGAGACCGTCGGTCGTGACGCGCCACGGCGCCCCGTCGGCATCGGCGACCAGGGTGCTCCCGACGGGCAGGACCGGCCCGGTCAGGAGGTGCAGCACGGGTGCCGCTGCTTCCGCCGGACCGGCGGGAGCGCTCAGTGCACTGCAGCAGGCGATGAGGACGGCCGACACGGCCAGGACACGACGACGCACGACACTCCCCCGCCCATCCTCCCTCGGGACCGGCTGGGACGAGCATATGGGCGAGCCGAGCGCGGGACGGCGCACCTGTACGAGTCCACAGCACCCCATGTCGGGTGGTCCCCCGCATCGCCCGGTCCGGGAGACCCGGACGCACGGGAGGCCCGGATCGCGTGACCTCGTCGGGTCACGCGATCCGGGCCTCCCGTCCGGACGCCGTCGAGCGCGTCAGGCCCCGAGGAGGCGCTGCAGGTACACGCCATAGCCGCTCTTGGCGAGCGGGGCCGCCAGCGCGCCCAGTGCGGCGGCGTCGATCCAGCCGTTCCGCCAAGCGATCTCCTCGATGCACCCGATCTTGTGCCCCTGCCGGTCCTCGATGACCCGGACGTACTCGGACGCCTGCATCATCGACTCGAACGTGCCGGTGTCGAGCCAGGCCGTGCCGCGGTCGAGCACCTGGACCTGCAGGTCCCCCCGCTCCAGGTAGCGCTCGTTGACGGTCGAGATCTCGAGCTCGCCGCGCGCGCTCGGCTCGATGGTCTTGGCGATCTCGACGATGTCGTTGTCGTAGAAGTACAGGCCGGGGACGGCGTAGTTCGACTTCGGGTCCTTCGGCTTCTCCTCGATCGAGATGGCCTTGAAGTCATCGTCGAACTCGACGACGCCGTACGCCGTCGGATCGGACACGTGGTACGCGAAGATCGTCGCCCCGTCGACCTCGGCGTTCTTGCGGAGGTTCGAGCCGAGGCCGACGCCGTGGAAGATGTTGTCGCCGAGGACGAGCGCGACGCTGTCGTCGCCGATGAAGTCCTCGCCGATGATGAACGCCTGCGCGAGGCCGTCCGGCGACGGCTGCACGGCGTAGCTGATGTCCATGCCGAGGCTCGAGCCGTCGCCGAGCAGCGCGCGGAACTGGTCGTTGTACTCCGGCGTGGTGATGACGAGGACCTCGCGGATGCCCGCCATCATGAGCGTCGACAGCGGGTAGTAGACCATCGGCTTGTCGTAGATCGGCATCAGCTGCTTCGAGATGCCCTTGGTGATCGGCCAGAGCCGCGTGCCGGAGCCACCGGCGAGGATGATGCCCTTCATCGGGACCCCCCCTTGGTCCGCAGCGACTCGGTGTAGGCGACGGCCTCGTCGTGGGTCGGCAGGAGACCCTGCGCGGCCGCCTGCTCGAGCGTCGGTGCGTCGGTGTCCTTCTGGCTCAGCACGAGCTCGCCGATGTCGTCCGGCAGCTCGAGGCCGACGGACGGGTCGAGGATGCTGATGCCCTTCTCGCGCTCGGGGTCGTAGCCTGCGCTGACGAGGTAGTTGACCGTGCTGGCGTCCTCGAGCGCGACGATCGCGTGGCCGAGCCCTTCGGAGAGGTACACGGCCTTGCGGTCGACGTCGTCGATGCGCACCGAGTCCCACTGTCCGAACGTCGGCGACCCGACGCGGATGTCGACGATGTAGTCGATGAACGCGCCGCGGACGGCGGTGACGTACTTGGCCTGGCTCGGCGCGACGAGGGCGTAGTGGATGCCCCGGGCGACACCGCGCGAGGAGATCGACATGTTCACCTGGCGGAGGTCCAGTGGGTGCCCGACGGTGTCCTCGAGCACGTCGGCTCGGTAGGCCTCGAGGAACGCCCCACGGGCGTCGCCGTGCTGGACGGGCGTGAACTCCCACGCTCCGGGGATCTTCAGTTCGCGGATCTGCACCCCGAGAGCCTAGCGCGCCCCCGTCACGGCGTGCGCGGCGCTCACCCGAGGACGGGGAGGATCGCGTCGTAGTAGCGCAGGTCGATCGTGACGAGCGCCGCGACGACGGACGCCGCCGAGGCCCCGAAGACGTAGATCCAGACGTGCCGCTGCCGGATCACCCGGTTCCCGATGAAGAGCAGCATGAGCGCCAGCAGCACCGGCAGGAAGTACCGCCCCTGCAGGCCCTCGAGGACCGTGCCGTACGTCGGCGTGTAGTAGATGTACAGCGCCGCGGCGACCGCGCCGATGACGAGGACGACCGTGATCGCCGCTCCGACCCGCCAGAGCACGCCGTGCCGCAGTCGCGCCACGGCGGCCCGTTCGCGGGGTTCGATGACGAGCATCGAGAGCACGAGACCGACCGTGAGCAGGAGCACGAAGAGCATCGGCAGCGGCGCCCGGAGCCACGCGAAGTCACCGAAGACGCCCCGCCAGATCTCGCCCTTCTGGTCGGTGAGACCGGTCGGTCCGTCGAGCACCACGCTCTTCACGAACGCCTTGACGAAGGCGAGCGGGTGATGGAGCACGTACGCCTTCTGCAGGGTCGGGTCGTTCGCCGGGTTGACGCCGGCGTTCACCCACGACGTCAGATGCAGCCAGAAGAGCGTGACGCCGGCGGCGACGACCACCACGACGGCGGTGGCGACGAGGGTCCAGAGCCGCCGTGCGTGCACGTTCAGCACCGGGATGAGGACGGCGAGGACAGCCAGCGGAGCGTAGGTCGGCTTGACGAGCGCGACCGCGGCGAAGAGCAGCGCCAGGAGCACCCATCGCGGCCACCCGAGGGGTGCGTCGCGCAAGGCGTAGCGGAGGACGACGACGGTCGCGAGCACCGAGAGCGCGATCGTGACGCCGTCGGCGCTGAACGCGGCGCCCTGCCCGATGGTCGACGGCAGGAGTCCGACGGCGAACACGGCGGTCCGTCCGACGGGCGTCAGCCGGGCGGCCAGGAACAACAGCCCCGCCACGACGAGCAGCCCGAACACCCGGCCGAGCTCGACCATCGCCAGGAACGGCAGGTGGAGCGCGTCGGACACCCAGATCGCCAGGACTTGCGGGACGTACGCCACGGGCGGGTACTGCACCGTGTTGGTGAACGTCGCCCACTGTTGCCGGCCGTCGTCACGGTAGGTGGCGAGGTGGTGGTGGTCGATGTCCCGGAAGAGCGCGCTCTCGTCGAACCCGCGTTCGAAGTCGGTCGCCTTGAGGAACGCCCCGAGCTGCCGCGGGAGGTACCCGCCGGCAGCACCGTCCGGGACCCCGCGCACACCCTCGGCAGCGGACGACACCAGTCCGCCGTGGGCGACCTGCCATGCACGTTGGATGTGCGCGGGCTCGTCGGAGTTCTGTCCGGGCGGGGTGACCGCGATGAACGCGGCACCGCCGAGGAGGAACACCACGAGGAAGGCCACGTACTGCCAGATCGAGCGTCGGCGCCGTGTCCGCGCGCGGTGCGGTGCGCTGTGGTTCGGTGCGCTGTGGTGCGGGGCGGCGTGCTGCGGGGCGGCGTACTGCGGGGCGGCGTGCGCCTCGTCGGTCGCCCGTGCTGCCGTCGGTGTCGTCTCCGGTGACCCGGCGTCTGCCTCGTCGCGGGCGTGGTCGACGTCGGACGGCATGGCGCTCCCCTGGGTGATGATCGAGATCCCGGTGCGGACACCTGCGACACGCTCGGGCGCGGCGGTGGTCCGGCGCAGACACTCTACCGTGCGGCCCGACCTGCCCCGGTGCGCTCGAGTCGTCCGTCGTCCGCCGGGCTGTCCCCCGTGGGTCTGCTCCGCGACAGGACGACCGCGATGACGGCGATGCCGACGACGCCGACGACGAACAGCGTCGTCGAGGGCCAGATCCCGCCCGGAGCCTGCCAGCCTGTCCCGTCGAGGAGCGACCGCCACGGGCTCGACGTCCCGATCGAGAACCGCCTGTACGCGGCGAGGAAGCCCTGGACCTGGGCGATGACCGCGAGGCCCGCGAGCACCGGCACGATCCGTCGCGCCGCGGCGTCGCGGTAGGCGTACCGCGCGGCGACGTACCCGCCCACGACCATCATCGCGACGAACAGCGGGAGCGAGTACCTCCCCTCCCAGATGTACCCGAACTCGTGCGCCGTCGGTGCCTGCAGCGCGACCGGGACGAGCAGCAACGCGGCCATCAGGACGACGGCGCCGAGGCGCAGTCGCCACGGCCCGGCCGTCAGCGCCGCGAGCACGACGACCCCGATCCCGGCGGTCCAGCCGACGGTGACCGCGTCGGAGGGCGGCGCGTCCAGCCACCCGAACACGCCGATGATGACCCTGCCGTAGTCACCGGTCGACTCGATCGTGTGCACCGCCGCGGCGACGACCCCGGGCCGGGCCGGGTCGGACGACGGGATGTACCCGGCCGGGGCCGCGACGAGGACGGTCCAGATCAACGCCGGGACGAGTGCGGTGCCAGCCGCTGCCGCGGACACCCACACCGGTCGGCGCCGAGCGACGTCCGCGAGACGGCGGACCGGCACGGTGAGCGCCACCGCGACGAGGATCACGGCGACGTCGATCTGCGACGTCGCGCGTCCGCTCCCGGCTGCCACGACGGCGATCGCCAACAGGACCGACCTCGTCACCAGGCGGTGTCCGGATCGGTCGTGGAGCAGGAGGAGCGCCAGTGCCG
The DNA here is from genome assembly GCF_049341865.1 of Curtobacterium phyllosphaerae. NCBI lineage: Bacteria > Bacillati > Actinomycetota > Actinomycetes > Micrococcales > Microbacteriaceae > Curtobacterium > Curtobacterium phyllosphaerae. The sequence continues at coordinate 127,505 of NZ_JBMPIU010000007.1, forward strand.
CCACCGCAGCGCACGCCGTCGTCTCCACACCCGACGGGTTGAGCACACCACCCAGGTAGAGGACCATCGGCGTCAGCGTGACCAGCACGAACCCGGACATCGCCCGAGCGCGGGGCATCCACGCGGCGACCAGGAACAGGATCGCGATGAAGAACGAGTTGACGAGCGCCGACACCAGGCGCATCGCGTGGAACGAGGCACTGCCGTCGAGGACGAGCGACGGCCATCCGACGACCGCGTAGTACAGCGGGTAGTACGAGCCGACCCCGGTCAGTGCCGTGACGAGTCCGTGGCCGAGACCGTCCTGGGACGGCGCGCACGCCGCGGTGCGGTCGGTCTTCCCCACGAAGCAGGTCGTCGCCGGTCCGAGCGTCGCGACGTCGGCGGGCAGCCGGAAGCTCGTGTTGCCCGGGTACTGCGTCGGCGCCCCAGTGAGCATCCCTCGGACGGTCGCCACGGCCTTCACGGCGTGGCTGTTCTCGTCCGGTCCCGACGCGATCGGGCTCGCGGACGACCATCCCGCGCACACGAGGAATACCGCGATCCAACTCGCCACGAAGAGCGAGAGCGCCGACGGTCGACGGCCGATGCGAGGGCGGAGGAGCGGGCGCACGAGCGAACTCTAGGGGCTGACCGGCCCGGACCCGCGACGCCACGACGGAGCGGTCGCGTCCGCTCGGGCGTGCGGCTCCGGTAGCATGTCGGCCGACTGTGTCAACGGCCACGCAAAGGAAACGTCAACTGTGAAGATCCTCGTCACCGGAGGAGCCGGCTTCATCGGCTCGAACTTCGTCCGCCGCACGCTCCAGGACGCCTACCCGGGGCTCGAGGGCGCCGACGTCGTCGTGTACGACGCGCTGACCTACTCCGGGAACCTGGCGAACCTCGCGCCGGTGGCGGACTCCCCCCGGTACACGTTCGTGCAGGGCGACATCACCGACGCCGCCGCACTCGACGAGGTCGTCCCCGGCATCGACGCGATCGTGCACTTCGCCGCCGAGTCCCACGTCGACCGCTCGGTCCGCGACTCCGGCGTGTTCGTCGAGACGAACGTCGTCGGCACCCAGCGTCTCCTCGACGCCGCCCTCAAGCACGGCACCCCGCGCTTCGTCCACGTCTCCACCGACGAGGTCTACGGCTCGATCAGCGAGGGCTCGTGGGCCGAGGACCGCCCACTCGAGCCGAACTCCCCGTACTCGGCGTCGAAGGCGGGCAGCGACCTCCTGGCGCGCAGCTACCACCGCACGCACGGCATGGACGTCTCGATCACGCGGTGCTCGAACAACTACGGGCCGTACCACTTCCCGGAGAAGGTCATCCCGCTCTTCGTCACGAACCTCATCGACGACGAGCACGTCCCGCTGTACGGCGAGGGCAACAACATCCGCGACTGGCTCCACGTCGACGACCACACCCGCGGCATCGCGATGGTCCTGACCCGCGGCCGTGCCGGCGAGATCTACAACATCGGTGGCGGCACCGAGCTCACGAACAAGGAGCTGACACAGCTGCTCCTCGACGCGACCGGCAAGGACTGGTCGTACGTCGACCGCGTCCAGGACCGCCTCGGCCACGACCTCCGCTACTCGGTCGACATCGCCAAGATCCAGGCCGAGCTCGGCTACGAGCCGCAGGTGCCGTTCGCCGAGGGCCTCGCGGAGGTCGTGCAGTGGTACCGCGACAACCGCGCGTGGTGGGAGCCCCTCAAGGAGCGTGCGGCGCTCTGAGCGCGGCCGGCACCATGACCCGCTACCTCATCACCGGCGCGACAGGCATGCTCGGCCAGGACCTCCAGCAGGCGCTGGCCGGCCGTGACGTCACCGCGCTGTCCCGCGCGGAGCTCGACATCACGGACACCGCCGCGGTGGAGCGGGCGGTCGTCGGTCACGACGTCGTCATCAACTCCGCGGCGTACACGAAGGTCGACGACGCCGAGTCCGCCGGTGCCGAGGACGCGCACCGCGTGAACGCGGACGGACCTGCCGTCCTCGCACGGGCGAGCGTGCAGGCGGGCGCGAGGCTCGTGACGATCTCCACCGACTACGTGTTCGACGGCCACGGCACCGCGCCGTACGCCGAGGACGCCCCGACCGACCCGGTCAACGCCTACGGCCGGAGCAAGGCTGCCGGCGAGGCGCGCGTCCGCGCGATCGCTCCGGACTCGGCGTACATCGTCCGGACCGCCTGGATCTACGGCGCGCACGGGCCGAACTTCGCGAAGACCATCCTCCGGCTCGCCGGGTCGCACGACACCGTGTCCGTCGTCGCGGACCAGATCGGGCAGCCGACGTGGACCGTCGACCTCGCGGAGCGGATCGTGGGGATGCTCGACGCCGACGCCCCAGCCGGGGTCTACCACGGCACGAACGCCGGACAGGCCTCCTGGTTCGACTTCACCACGGCGATCTTCACCGAGGCCGGTCTCGACCCGGCGCGGGTGCTGCCGACGGACAGCACCGCGTTCGTCCGTCCTGCGCCCCGCCCGGCGTACAGCGTGCTCGGCCACGACGGCTGGTCGCGCGCGGGCCTGCCGCCGATGCGCGACTGGCGCGAGGCCCTGCACACCGCTGCCGAGGCCGGCGTCCTGACCGCTTCCTGAGACACCGCAACACCACCAGCGCGGTCCGGAGAGTTCCCGGGCCGCGCTGCTAGTGTCCAGACGCCCGAGCCCGCGACGACCCTGGAGTGACCTCCCGCATGACAACCCTCCGCGTGATCGTCGACCAGGTGGTCGCCCCCGTCCCGGGTGGCATCGGCCGGTACGCCGAGGAACTCACGCGCGAACTGATCGCGGGCGCGCCGGCGGGCTGCGACGTCGCCGGCATCGTCTCGGCGGTCGCGCCGGGGGACATCGCGCACCTGGAACGGCTGCTGCCGGGACTCAGCGGGCTGGAACGCCTGACGATGCCGCGCCGGGAACTCTCGGTGGCGTGGGAGACCGGGTTCGCCAAGCGTCCGAGCAAGGGCATGGTGCACGCACCGAGCGTCCTCGCGCCGCTCGTCAAGCACGACCGCTTCATGGAACCGGGCCGCCAGACGGTCGTCACGGTGCACGACGTGGTGCCGTGGACGCATCCCGAGACCCTCACGGCACGCGGCGTCCACTTCCACAAGGCCATGGTCAAGCGGGCGTGGAAGTACGCCGACGCGGTCGTCGTCCCCACCCATGCGGTCGCCGGCGAGCTCAACGAGATCCATCGGTTCGACGAGCGGCTCCGCGTGATCGGTGGCGCGCCGAGCGGACGGCTCCGGGTCCCGGTCGACGCCGACCTCCGTGCCCAGCGTCTCGGACTCCCCGATCGCTACGTGCTCGCGATCGGCACGCTCGAGCCCCGCAAGGGCCTCCAGTACCTCATCGAAGCGATGGCGCACCCGGACGCACCCGCTGACATCCCACTCGTCATCGGCGGTCCGGACGGCTGGGGCGACGTCGACGTCGTCGGCACCGCGGAACGGGCCGGGCTCGCGCCCGATCGCGTCAAGGTGCTCGGGCGCATCGACGACGCCGACCTCGCGGTGGCCTACGCCCGGGCGACCGTGTTCGTGTTCCCGAGCCTCGCCGAGGGGTTCGGCCTGCCGGTGATCGAGGCGATGAGCCTCGGCGTCCCGGTGATCCACTCGGACGCGGCCGCCGTGCGCGAGGTCGCCTCGGACGCCGCCGTCATGGTCGAGACCGGTCCGCTCGAGTCCTACCCGGAGCGGCTCGCGCACGCGGTGTTCCAGGTGGTCACCGACGACGCCCTCGCGCGCCAGCTCGCCGTCGCGGGGCCGGACCGGGCGCGGATGTTCGCCTGGAGCGACTCAGCGGCCGAGGTCTGGCAGCTGCACGCCGACCTGTAGGCCGGCGCACGTCGTGCGTCACCCGGCCACCTGACGGTCGGGAGGTGCGGTACGGGCCCGCCCCGTGCCTCCCGTCCGGTGGTCGGTGCGTCCCTCGGATCGGGACCTCGGGGGCTCCGTCAGAGCGCGTCGCGGAACGCGCCGGCCTTCTGCTCGACGAGCGCTTCGAGCGACGCGGCGTACTCCGTCAGCCGTGCCGACACCGCCGGGTCGGTCGTGCCGATGATCCGCGCGGCGAGGAGTCCCGCGTTCGCCGCGCCGTTGATCGCCATCGTCGCGACCGGGATCCCCGCGGGCATCTGCACGATCGACAGGAGTGAGTCGAGGCCGTCGAGTCGTGCCAGCTGCACCGGGACGCCGATGACCGGGAGGGTCGTCACCGCGGCCACCATGCCGGGCAGGTGGGCCGCTCCCCCGGCCCCCGCGATGATCACCCGGACCCCGCGATCGGCTGCCGCGCGTCCGAACCGCATCATCTTGTCGGGCGTGCGGTGCGCGGAGACGACGTCGGCCTCGAACGCGATCCCGAGCTCGGTCAGCATGTCCGCGGCGGCCCGCATCGTCGGCCAGTCCGAGTCGGACCCCATGATGATCGAGACGAGCGGCTGCGGTGCTGTGGAGTCGGTCACGCCTCGATCGTACCGGCCGACCCGGTCCCGGCGAGGCGTCAGAGCCGGGCGGCGACCGCGTCCGACACGGCTGCGCTCCCACCGAGGACGACCACCCGGGTCGGGTCGATGCGGCCGATCGCCGCGACGATCGGGTCCGGGATCGAGTCGCTCGTCACCAGGAGCAGCGGGCTGCCGGTGCGCCCGGCGGCGGGCGCGGCGGCCAGGGCGTCCGGGAACGCGGTGCCGGTCGCGACGTACACGGTCCGCGAGTCGACCCCGGACGGGTAGGCGCGCGCCGCGATGTCCGCGCTCGTGCCGAACCGATCCGGTCCCGACCAGCGGCTGACGGCGGCGGGCACTGCGCTCGCGGTCACACCGGCCAGGGACGCGACGACGCCGTCCGACACCACTCCCGCACCGCCGAGGACGACGATCCGCTCCGGTGCGAGCCGTCGGAGCTCCGCGGCGACCGTCGCCGGGACGCTCGTCGGGGTGACGAGGAGCATCGGCCCGTTCGCCGCCACGGACGCCGCGATCGCCGCACCCGACAGGGCATCGGGGAAGTTCGTGCCGGTCGCGACGTACGCGACCTCGACACCCGGGGCGAAGGCGCCGGCGGAGACCGCCGCGGACGTGGCGAACCGATCGGCGCCCGACACCCGGGCCACGGTCCCGGCGTACCGGCGGAGCTGATCGACGACCGTGTCGCTCACGGCAGCGGGACCACCGACCACCACGACGGTGTCCGGCGACATCGCGGTGAGGGCCGCTGCGGTCGCCGACGGCAGCGCTCCGGGGGCGGTGAGGAGCACGGGTGCGTCGTCGTGACCGGCCGCTGCGCCCGCGCCGAGGGCGTCGGCGAACGTCGCCCGGGACGCGACGTAGACGGTCCGCGGTGTCGGGAACGCCCGGAGTGCGATGCGGGCGGCCGTGTCGTAGGCGTCCGACCCGGCGACCCGGTCCACGGCAGCGCTCGTCAGGGCGTCCTGCAGCACGGCGTTCCGGACCAGGGTCTGCGCGTACGAGGAGTACCACGCGCCCGCGGGTGGTCCGCCGGCGCACGTCCCGTCGCTCGCGCCCGGGGTCTTCACCCAGAGCAGCGCATCGAGGGCCGTCCCGTCCGAGACGGTCCGCGGGACGGCGCCGAGTCCTGCCCCCGGGCCGTTGCACCAGGTGCCGCGCCATCCGGCACCGTTCCGCGACGTGTCGATGACGTAGTGGGCGCCGCCCGTGAGCGCGGACACCTTCTGGTCGTAGGCCTGCTCGTCCACCGTGGGGTGGTAGTTCGCGACGTTGCTCGAGAACCCACGCGCGTTCGCGACGCCGGCGTTCCGGAGCCGGTTCGCCATCTCGGCCGGCGGCACCCAGTTCGAGTTCCCGGCGTCGAGGTAGGACGGCACCCCGGCGGCGGTGAACGCGGCGACCTCGTGCCCGAGCAGGGCGTACCGGGTGCTCGCCTCGCCGGGGCAGTTGCTGAGGGCCGCCAGGGAGTCCGGTTCCACGATCACCGTCGCCCGCTGCCCCCGGAGCGTCGAGGCGATCAGGTCCGTCCAGCGCTGGTACCGGTCCGCCGTCATGCCACCGGCCGAGTAGCCGCCGCAGTCGCGGTTCGGGATCGCGTAGGTGACGTAGACGGGCGTCGTCCCGGCTCGGGCGGCAGCTGCCTGTGTGGTCTGCAGGAGCTTCACGAGCTGGGTGTCGGAGAACCAGTCGCCGAGCCAGATCGCGATCGGCTGCCGGGCGATCGACGACGCCGCTGCCGACCCCGCGGCGTCCCCGGCGGCGGCGAGCGACGCGGCGTACTTCGCGGGCTGGCTGTCCGGCTGGTGGAAGGGGCCGCCGGCGAAGACGGTCGTGGACGGTGCGGAGTGCACGGTGGCGCTCGTCACGACCGGGGTGGTGGTCGCGCTCGCAGCAGGCGTCGCGCTGACGGTGGGCGTCGCACTCGCGGCAGGCGTCGCGCTCGCGGTCAGCGGTGCCGCGACCGGGACGAGCGCCGCCGCGACGAGCGCCAGGGTCGCGACCACGCCGACGGGGCCGGAGCGGACGGCGACACGACGCACGGCTGGTGACATGGGGCGTTCCTGGCGGGAGGAGCGTGCATCGGGTCGCACTGGACGGCGGCGGTGCGTCGGGGAACGCGCCGTGGGACGACCCCAATGACACCAGCCCTGCCGGGTCCGGGCCACTCGCCAGTCCGGGTGCCACCCACCCGGGGGCACCGTCGGTCGAGCGCGCGGGCGAACTCGACCCGCCGCCCCGCCAGCTCAGTCGAAGTGCGCGGCGGCGGCCTTGGCGCGGAACACGACGTCGTCGAGGTCCTCGCCGCTGACGGTGACGTGCCCGACCTTGCGCCCCGGTCGTGGCGCCTTGCCGTAGAAGTGGTACTTGGCCTCGGGGAACTCGGCGAGCGCGGCCGGGTACCGACCGGCGAGGTCGCCGTCCTCCGGACCGCCCAGCACGTTGATCATCACGCTGACGTCGTCGTGCATGCCCGTCGCACCGAGCGGCAGGTCGAGGACGGCACGGAGATGCTGCTCGAACTGGCTCGTCGTCGAACCGTCGATCGTCCAGTGGCCGGTGTTGTGCGGGCGCATCGCGAGCTCGTTGATGAGGATCCGCTCGTCATCGGTCTGGAACAGCTCGACGGCGAGCACCCCGGTGACATCGAGCTCCTCGGCGATGCGGACGGCGATCGACTCGGCCATGTCGGCGATCCGTCCGGCGCTGTCCGGCGCCGGGGCGATGACCTCGGCGCACACGCCGTTCGTCTGCACGGTCTCGACGACCGGCCAGGCGACGATCTCGCCGGACGGACGCCGCGCCACGGACTGCGCGAGCTCCCGGGTGAACGACACGAGTTCCTCGGCGAGCAGCGCGTCGGCCGCGCCGGTCTCGGCGAGGGCTCCGAACCAGTCCTCGACCTGTTCCGGGCGCTCGACGACGCGCACGCCCTTGCCGTCGTAGCCACCGCGCGCGGTCTTGACGACGACACGGCCTCCGTGCGCGTCGATGAACAGCTGGAGTTCGTGGGCGTCCCGGACGGCCGCCCAGTCCGGCACCGGCAGTCCGAGCGCACCGAGGCGTGTCCGCATCACGATCTTGTCCTGGGCGACGGCGAGCGCGTCCGGCCCGGGGTGCACCTGCACGCCCGCGTCGACGAGCGCGCGGAGGACGTCCTGCGGCACGTGCTCGTGGTCGAACGTGACGACGTCGACGTCCGCCGCGAAGGCGAGGACGGTCGTGGCGTCTCGGTGGTCGCCCTCGGCGGTGGCGGCGATCGAGGCGGACATGTCGGGCCCCTCGGCGAGCACCCGGATGTCGAGACCGAGTGCGATCGCCGGGGGCACCATCATCCGAGCGAGCTGTCCGCCACCGATCACTCCGACTCGCAACGCCATGCCCCGAGCCTAGCGACCCCGTCGTGGGAGGATCACCGGGCATCGTCATCCCGGCCCCAGCGCCGCCGCCCCGAGGAGACCCATGGCCCCGACCACGCCCGTCCCGAACGCATCCGGCCGGTTCCGCGTCGCCGCCGTCGCGATCGGTGTCGCTGGAGCCCTCCTGCTCGCGGGGTGCAGCACGGCGGACGTCCCGCGGCCGAGCTCGTCGCCGTCGGGCACCGGGTCCGCCTCCCCGGGACCGACCAGGTCCCCGTCGGCGGACGCCACTGGCGGCAGCGCCACGACGGGCGCCGGCGGCACCTCGGGGCAGGGTGGGACCGGGAGCACGGGCGGGACCTCGGCCGGCGGGGACTCGGGAACGGGCGGGACCGGGAGCGGGAGCAGCGGCAGCGGGAGCGGCGGGAGCGGGAGCTCTGGCGGGACGGTGACCCAGGGGCAGCTCGACACGTCCGTCGCGCAGGCGATGGCCGCCGCGGGGATCGCGGAGTCGGCGAGCGGCTCGGGGACGCTGCTCTCGCTGCACATCGACGGCGACGACTGGACGATCGTGACGGCGGACGAGTCCGGCGCCGAGACGCAGTCGGTGGTGTCCCGGTCCCTCGGCCGCGTGACGTCGGGACCGTTCCCGAAGAGCGTCGACGCAGCCACGACGGCGCAGAACACCGCCATCGCCGCGGCCGCCCGGGTCCCCTACGCCACGGCCGCGTCCACGGCGCAGCGGGCGGTCCCGGGGAGCAGCCTGACCGGGTTGCAGCTCGGCGGCACGTCGTCCGCGCCGCGGTGGACGGCGACGGTGACCGCGAACGGGGTCGTCCACACCGTGGTCGTCGACGCCGCGAGCGGTGCGGTGGTCTCCACGAGCTGACGAGACGGTCCCGACCGGGTCGAGAACGCAGGAACCCGGAGTCGCGCAGCCCGCGGACCCCGGATCCTCGCATCCTCGCGTCGGCACCGACCGGGGCACCGGCACCGACCCGGGCAGCGACACCGGCACCGACCCGGACTGGAGGCCCGACCCGGCTCAGCGACCCATCCCGCGGTACGTGAACCCCGCGTCCCGCCACGCCACCGGGTCGAGACAGTTCCGCCCGTCGACGACGACCCGGCCCGCGACCGCCGCGGCGACCGTGACGGGGTCGAGCTCGCGGAACTCCTGCCACTCCGTCAGCACCAGGACGACGTCCGCCGCGGCGACGGCCTCGGCGGCGCTCGCCACGATCGGGAGGGTCGGCCGGACGCGGTGCGAGGTCTCGGCCGCCTGCGGGTCGTACGCCGTGACCCGGGCACCGGCATCGTGCAGTCGGGTCGCGACGTCGAGCGCCGGGGAGTCCCGGACGTCGTCGGAGTCGGGCTTGAACGCGAGTCCGAGGACGGCCACGCGCTTGCCCGCGACCGAGCCGTCGAGCAGCTCCGTCACGAGGTCGACGACCCGGTCCCGGCGGCGCAGGTTGATCGCGTCGACGTCGTCGAGGAAGTCGAGCGCGTGCGGCAGGCCGAGTTCGATCGACCGGGCACGGAACGCCCGGATGTCCTTCGGCAGGCAACCGCCGCCGAACCCGAGTCCAGCGTTCAGGAACCGCCGGCCGATCCGGGCGTCGAGCCCGATGGCGTCCGCGAGGGCGGTGACGTCGGCGCCGGTGGCCTCCGCGATCTCGGCCATCGCGTTGATGAACGAGATCTTGGTCGCGAGGAACGCGTTCGCGCTCACCTTGACGAGCTCGGCCGTGGCGTGGTCGACGACGAGCCGCGGGGTGCCCGCGGCGATCGCGGTCGCGTAGACCCGGTCGAGGACCGCCACCGCGTGCTCGCCGGACGGTCCGGCCGGGACGCCGTAGACCAGACGGTCCGGGGCGATGGTGTCCTGGACGGCGAAGCCCTCGCGGAGGAACTCCGGGTTCCACACCAGGGCCGCACTCGGGACGGCGTCGGCGAGCCCGGCGGCGAGCCGCGCTGCGGTGCCGACCGGGACGGTGGACTTGCCGACCACGAGCTCGCCCGGACCGACGTGCCGCACCAGCTCCACGAACGCGGCGTCGACGAAGCGCAGGTCGGCGGCGCCGTCCGTGCCCTGGGGGGTGCCGACGGCGACGAAGTGCACCTGCGCACCGGAGATCTCGGACATGTCGGTGGTGAACCGCAGGCGGCCGGAGGCGAGTGCCGCGGTCAGGGTCTCCGGCAGGTGCGGCTCGAAGAACGGCGCCCGGCCCCCGGCCAGGGACGCGATGCGTCCGGCGTCGACGTCGACCGCGACGACGTCGTGTCCGAGCTCGGCCATCGACGCGGCGTGCACGGCACCGAGGTACCCGCAACCGATCACAGAGATGCGCATGACACCCAATATATCAGCCGGTGGTCCATCGCGAGTCCGATCGGTCGGCGGGGCGGGCGGTGCCGTCCACGATCTGCTGCCAGCTCGGCTCCGGACCGCGGCGGCGGAGGTCGTGCACCTCCACGAGGTCGTGCAGCACCGCGACGACGAGGTCGGCGGAGGGGACGTCCGGCAGGACGAGCGGCCGGTCCTCGCCGGGGAACACGAGCACGTCGCCGGTGCGGAACATCCCCTGCAGACCGGTCCGACGCACCGTCACGTCGTACCCCCGCGAGTGCAGGAGCTCATGCCGGGTGCGCACCACGGAACCGGTCGTCTGGACGAGCCGTCGCGTGGTCACCACCGTGCGCGACCCGAGCCACCGGAACAACGGCACCACGGAGCCGAGGACCAGCAGCACGACGACGAGGCCGGCCACGACGAGGTTCAGCCAGGCCCAGTCCGCCCGGAACAACCCGATGCCGAACCCGCCGAGGGCGCAGACGACGAACGCGCGGACGACCGGCCAGAACAGGCGTCGGGCGTGCGGCCGGAAGCGGGCGATGACACGCTCCGGGTCCGGTGCCGGTCCGCTGGACGACTCAGTCATGGCGGAGGTGCGTGACGTCGCCCACCGAGATCGCCGACACCGCGTCGTCGGCACCGCGGACGAGGAGCCGCCCGTCGTCGTCCAGCCCGGTCGCGGTCCCGCGGTACCGGTCGCCGTCCGGGAGCTCGACGCGGACGGCCAGTCCGATCGTCCCGCACGCCGCGCGGACCGCGTCGAACACGCCCGTCGCCGCCCGGCCGCCCCGGGCGAGGGCCTCGACGTGGTCACGGAGCGTCGACCACCACGCCGTCAGCACCAGGTCGGCGAGGTCGGCTGACGAGCCGACGGCACCCTCGACCGTGAGCGAGGTCGCGGTCGGCGTCGGGAGGTCGTCCGCCGGGATCGTGAGGTTCACGCCGGCGCCGACGACGACCGCCCCGTCGGTGGCGACCTGGGCGAGGATCCCGCAGACCTTCCGCCCGCCGACGAGCACGTCGTTCGGCCACTTCACCGTGACGGCACGGTCCGGGAGCACACCTGCGACGGCCGTCCGCATCGCGGTCCCGGCGACGAGCGGCAGCCACCCCCTGACGACCGGTGGGAGTGCGGCACGGACGAGCACGCTCGCCGCGAGGGTCTGCCCTGCGGGCGCGGACCACGTCCGGTCGAGGCGACCCCGGCCGGCCGTCTGCGCGAGCGCGACGAGCACGGCGAGGTGACCCGTGCCTCCCGGCCGGGCCGTCATGTCGGCGTTCGTCGACCCGGTCGACGCGACCACGGTGAGCGGGACGCCCGCCGTGCGGGCGCGCGGGAAGCCCCACTCGGCAGCCGGGGACCCAGCGGGAACGTCGAAGGACATGTCCGTAAATGTACGGCCGGAACCGTGGAGACCCTCCAACGGCTCCCCGGTGACGCCCCGGTATGGTGATCGGGTGACCCCAAGCACCCCCGACGACGCAGCCGTCCCGGACCTCTCGACCACCGCGGGCCGGCTCGCCGATCTCCGCACCCGCTACCACGAAGCCGTGACCGCCGCGGGCGAGACCGCGATCGCCAAGCAGCACGCCAAGGGCAAGATGACGGCGCGCGAACGCATCGCGCAGCTCCTCGACGAGAACTCCTTCGTCGAGCTCGACGAGTTCGTCCGGCACCGCACCACCGCGTTCGGGATGGACGCCAAGCGGCCCTACGGCGACGCCGTCGTGACCGGCATGGGCACGATCCACGGTCGCCAGGTCGCGGTGTACGCGCAGGACTTCACCGTGTTCGGCGGGTCCCTCGGCGAGGTCGCCGGCGAGAAGATCGTGAAGGTCATGGAACTGGCGCTGAAGACCGGCGTGCCGATCCTCGGCATCCTCGACTCCGGCGGTGCCCGCATCCAGGAGGGCGTCGTGGCGCTCGGGAAGTACGGCGAGATCTTCCGCCTCAACACCGCGGCGTCCGGGGTCATCCCGCAGATCTCGATCATCATGGGTCCGGCCGCGGGTGGCGCCGTCTACTCCCCCGCGCTCACCGACTTCGTGATCATGGTCGACAAGACGAGCCACATGTTCGTCACCGGGCCGGACGTCATCAAGACCGTCACCGGCGAGGACGTCGGCTTCGAGGAACTCGGCGGCGCCCACACCCACAACGCCGTGTCGGGTGTCTCCCACTACCTGGCCGACGACGAGACCGACGCACTCGACTACGCGCGGTCGCTCGTCGGGTTCCTGCCGGACAACAACCTCGCCGACCCGCCCGCCTACGAGTCCGCAGCCGAGATGGAGACGACCGACGCGGACCGGGAGCTCGACGTCGTCATCCCGGACTCGACGAACCAGCCGTACGACGTCATGACCGTCATCGAACACGTCGTCGACGACGGTGACTTCCTCGAGGTGCAGCCGCTCTTCGCCCCGAACATCGTCATCGGCTTCGGCCGGGTCGAGGGCCGCACGGTCGGCGTCATCGCGAACCAGCCGTCGGCGATGGCCGGCACCCTGAACATCGATGCGGGCGAGAAGGCATCGCGCTTCGTCCGGTTCTGCGACGCGTTCTCGATCCCGATCCTCACCCTCGTCGACGTCCCGGGGTACCTGCCGGGCACGGACCAGGAGTGGACCGGGGTGATCCGCCGCGGCGCGAAGCTCCTGTACGCGTACGCCGAGGCCACCGTCCCGCTCGTCACCGTCATCACCCGGAAGGCCTACGGCGGCGCGTACATCGTGATGGGGTCGAAGCAACTCGGCGCGGACATCAACCTGGCGTGGCCGACCGCGGAGATCGCCGTGATGGGCGGTCAGGGCGCCGTGAACATCCTCTACCGTGCCGAGATCAAGAAGGCCGAGGAGGACGGCGAGGACGTCGCCGCCGTCCGTGCGCGGCTCGCGAACGAGTACACCTACAACGTCGCGTCGCCGTACCTGGCGGCGGAACGCGGTGAGCTCGACGGCATCATCCAGCCGCACGCGACGCGTGTCGCGGTGATCAAGTCGCTGCGGGCGCTGCGCGGCAAGCGCGCGACGTTGCCGCCGAAGAAGCACGGGAACATCCCGCTGTGAGCAGGCACGCGTCGGACGGTCCGGTGGACGGCGACCGGCCTGGAGGGTCGACCGACTCCGCCAGGACCGCTCCGGGCATGCGCGTGGTCGCCGGGACGCCGACGCCCGAGGAGCTCGCCGCCGTCACCGCGGTCCTCCGGGCCGCCGCGGACGAGGCGGAGCGCGTCGGCCGCACCCGGGTTGACGGGGCACCCCGCTCGGCGTGGGACGCATCCGCACGCGGCCTGCGCACCCCGCTCGAGCGGGGTGCGTGGAGCCGTTCGCTCGGGTGACGAGCGCGGCGGGATGTCCCCCGTCGGGTCCGCATCCGACGCCGGGACCGACCGTTCCGTTCGCCGCTCGGCGCGTCGTTCCGGGGGTCCGGACCCTCGAACGGGGGTCGCAGATCCGCCGTGCGGTCGCGGTTGTCCCCCTAAATGACGACTTCTGTCCGCCGCCGAACAGGGCATGATTACTTGTGTTCGGTGTCTCTCATACGAGTTGCATCGCCGAACGGTGGCTGACCAGGGTACGACGCCATCGTTCGGATGACGAGTCAGGGCGATATTCGGGTTGTCGCTCTGACTCGGATTCTCGGGCAGGGTCGGATGCGCAGGCGTCCGGCCCTGTTTCCGTCTCCGGAGTGCACGGTTTCCGTCTCCGGTGTGCCGCTGCCGGTGTTTCGGGATGTGCCCGACTCCGTCTCCGGCGTCAGCTGGCCGGGGTCGCGTGCCGCGGGATCTCCAGCCAGAGCGCGACCGAGTCGTCCTCGTCCTCGTCCTCGCCGACGTCCACCCCGAGCGCGGTCGACTCGCTCGCCGCGGTGTCGAGCCGCAGCCCGACGACGGTGACCGCCGTGTCCGAGCCCTCCGCCACGGTCCGGATGATCACCGAGTCCGCGCCGTTCGCCCGCCGCAGTGCGTCGGCGAGCTCGGCGTGCACGCGGTCCCGTTCCGTCGGCTCGAGGTCGTCGAGGCCGCCCTCGTCGAGGAGCTGCACGGTCGCCCCCTCGCGGCGCAGGGCCATCACCTCGGCGCGGACGTCGTCGGACAGGAGGCTGCGACCGCGGATCTCGTCACGGATCGCGCCCTCGAGGTGCAGGCACTCGGCCCGTTCCCGATCGCTGAGGTCCCCGCGCACCGCGATGATCCGCTCGAGCATCGGCAACGCCATCCGGGTGGTCTGCCGCAGGCGGAACTGCCGTTCGTGCACGTGGGCGTCCTGCGCCGCCTGCCAGTCGGCGGTCTCCTGTTCGGCGCGCACGAAGTCCCGGGTGGCCCGGATCGACCGGTTCACCGCGTTCGAGAACATCGTCGAGATGAGCACCCAGGTGAGGCTGCCGATCACGCCGAGCGACGCGAGCGCACCCGGGCCGATGACGACGACGGTGTGCACGGCGAGGAACCCCACGCCGGTCCAGGCGAACGCGATCCGACCGCGGACGGTCAGGATCACCATGAGCGTCCCCACCGCCGCGACGTACCAGGTGGTGTACCCGAAGGTCCCGGAGGTCGGGAGCTGCGGCGCGATCACCAGCGGCATGACGCACGCGGTCGCGAGCGCGAAGCACGACGCCCAGATCGGCAGCACGGCACCGCGGGGAACGAGGGCGACGGCGGTCGCGGCGGCGTACAGCACCATGCACGCGACGACCGGGGGCGTCGACCGCACGGCGTCGAGACTCGTGGCCGCGAGGAGCAGGTGGTAGAGCGAGAAGATCGCCGCGAGGCCGTTCGCGACGCCCGCGGGCACCGAGACCCTCATGCGCGGTCCTCGCCGTCCGGCCGGTCGGCCCCGGTCCCGGCCCCGGCCCCGGCCCCGGCCCACTGCAGCACGATGCGCGTGCCGGAGCCAGGAGCGCTGACCAACTGGACGTCGCCGCCGGCCACCGTGACGCGTTCCAGGATCGACCGGCGGACGCCGAGGCGTTCGGCCGGCACGTCGGCCATGTCGAACCCGGCACCGTCGTCCCGGATCACGACCTCGACCCCGTCCGTGCCGAGCGGCACGATGCGCACCGTCCGGCGCACCTCGACGCCGCCGGCGTGCTGCACGCTGTTCACGGCGGCCTGCAGCGCCGCCGAGGCCAGTGCCTCCGCGACGACGGCCGGAACCGCGCGGTCGTCGAGTGCCGTGTCGGTGACCTCGACCGGCGCCGCGAGGTCGCCGACGGCGTCCGCGATGC
Source organism: Curtobacterium phyllosphaerae (assembly GCF_049341865.1). NCBI lineage: Bacteria > Bacillati > Actinomycetota > Actinomycetes > Micrococcales > Microbacteriaceae > Curtobacterium > Curtobacterium phyllosphaerae. The sequence goes on from NZ_JBMPIU010000007.1 coordinate 142,925, forward strand.
GGTCCCGGAGCGCGTCGACCCGGACCGGTGCGGCATCGAGGTCGAGCCGCCCCGACGCGCGTGCGAGGTGGGCGATCGCGTTCGTCGCCATGCTCGCCGCCAGCCGCTCGGCGTCGTCGGTCTCGGCACGGGCCGCGGAGAGGAGCGTCGTCAGCACGCTGTCGTGCACGATGGCGTCGACCTGGACGCGCTCGAGCTCGGTGGCGTGCTCGTGGATCGCGGAGGCGTACCGGGAGACGGCGGTGGCCTGTGCCACGTCGACGCCGGCGGCTGCACGCCGGAGCACGGTCACGAGCGCGAGGCCGGCGCCTCCGAGGATGAGGATGTACACGCCGTCGAGCGCCGCCCGTTCGATCGAGACACCGCCGCCCTGGGGGGTGAGCCGGATCACGGCGTAGACGAGCGGGACGAGGACGGTGTACACGACGGCACGCCAGGTCGCGAACCCGAGCGCGGCAGCCTGCGTCGCGACGTTGCAGAGCCAGTACGGCCACGGCGACTCCCCGACCGGCAGCACCCCGTGCACGGTCATCGGCCAGGTGACCAGCGCGACGAGGAACATCAGCGCGACGGCGACCTGTGCCGACCGGGCGAGCCGGTAGACGATCCCGGAGAGTCCCACGTAGAGGATCGACACCCCGACCGCGGCGGCGACGACGTTGCCCCACACGTCGAGGCGCGGCAACTGCGCGAGGATCGAGCCGATGTTCGTCGCGGCGAAGCCGATCCCGCCGACCGCCATGATGATCGAGAACGCTCGTTCGACGGTCGACGCGTTGATGGTCGCCCGCACACCGCGCGACGGGTCCGGTCCGACCGGCGGGAGGCCACCCGGCTGGAGGCCGACCGGGGTCGGCCCGATCAGGTCCGGTCCGACCGCGGTCGGCGACGGGATCTCAGCGACCATCGCCGTCCGCGTCGAGCCCCGGCAGGATGCCGTCCTCGACCGCACGGCGCAGCAGGTCCACCTTGGTCGGCGCGGGACGGCCCACCTCGACGTACTTCACGCGGATGCGATCGAGGTACTCGCGCGCCGTCGAGTACCCGATGCCGAGTTGCTGGGCGGCGAGCTTCAGCGGGAGTCCGGAGGCGTACAGGTGCAGGATCTCGCGCTCGCGACGGCCGAGTTGCGCCTTCGCGAAGTCGCGGTCGGCGTCGATCGCGCTCGCCCACTCGAGGTTGTTGAGGACGTCCCCGCGCGCCACGGTCGCGACGGCGGCCATGACGGTCTTCGTGGCGGACGACTTCGGGATGACGCCGGCGGCCCCGGCGGCGAGGGCCTCGCGGACGGAGGCGACGCGGTCGGCGATGCTGTGCACGAGCACGGCCGAACCGGTGCCCTGCACGTTCTTGACGTTCTCGGTCACGGTCGTGCCGTCGCCCAGCGAGAGGTCGAGCACGACGACGTCGACCTCCCGGTGGTCGAGCCGACCGACGTACTCGGGGACGCTCGCGGCGGTGAGCACCACCTCGAAGCCCTCGTTCTGGCAGGCCGCCTGGATGCCGAGCCGCACGGACTCGTGGTCGTCGACGATGGCGACCCGGACGGGCCGGTCTGCCAGTCCCCTCGCTGCGGTGGTGGTGGTCGTGTCTGCTCCCACGGTGCCCTCTCAAGGTCCGGTCGGGACACGGGCCCTGATTCCCGTGTCGCCAGTGTCATGGTACCCAGGTTCTGTACAGCATCACGGAGCGGTCTTGTCCGCGATTCGGCGGACTCCACGATGAGTGCGGTTCGGAACCGTGCCCGGATCGGATTGGTCCTCTCGGCGGATCGGGAGCCGCCCGTGCCGGGTCAGACCGTGGGGACGAGTCGCGCGACGGCCTCGACGTGGTGGGTGTGCGGGAACAGGTCGAACGCCGCGAGCGCATCGAGTCGGTAGCCGAGGTCGGCGAACGTCCGGACGTCCCGCGCGAGTGCCACCGGATCGCACGCCACGTAGACCACCTGCGCCGGTGCGAGGGCCGCGAGGGACTCGACGACCTCCCGACCGGCACCGCTCCGCGGCGGGTCGAGGACGACGGTGCCGGCGGCGAGCCGGCCTCGCTCCTGCGCCGATGCCTGGTCGATCGTGCGACGGAGCCAGCGGTCGACCCGGCCGGTCTCGGCGCGAGCTCCGAGCCACTCGGCGAGGTTCTCCTGCGCGTGCTCGGTGGCGGCACCGGAGCTCTCGACGCTCGTGACGCGGAACCCGGACCCGCCCCCGACCGAGGACACGGCGTCGCCGAGGGCGGCCGCCAGGAGGCCGACACCGCCGTACAGGTCGAGGTGCTGCGCGGCCGGGTCGAGCCTCGCGGGGTCGACGGCGGCCTGCACCGCGGCGGTGAGGACGTCCGGGGCGGCGCGGTGCACCTGCCAGAACCCGCTGTCGTCGAGCCGGAACTCCCGCTCGCCGACGCGCTCCACGATCACGGTGGGCTTCTGCGCGTCGATCACGAGCCGAGCGCCCGTGCCCGTTCCGCCGGTCGGGGCGATGACGTCGACGACCGCGGACCCCGGCATCGCGCCACGGCCGAGCGGCGCCGCGTCCGAGACCACGGCGGTCGCGAGCGGCAGGTCGTCGACCGCGACGACGTGGTGCGACCGGCTCGCGTACGGCCCGGCGGTCCCGGAGTCGTCGACGTGGAGCCGGACACGGGTGCGCCAGCCGAGCCCGTCGGCGTCGTCGTCGCCCGGGGCGGCCCGGACCACGAGCTCGTCGAGGAGCGGCGAGTCGGCCACCCCGGCGAACCGGCCGAAGGCGTCGACGAGCACGTCGCGCTTGAGCGTCCGCTGGTGCGCGAGGGCGATGTGGCCGAACTCCGCCCCGCCGGCGCGCTCGTCGGGGTCGCGGTCGATGCCGGCGGCCGCCCAGACGTGGTCGCGGCGATGCTCCGAGGGGGTCACGACCGACACCGTGTCGGCGCGCCAGAACGACTTCTTGCGGTCCTCGCTCACGCGCGCGACGACCCGCTCGCCGGGGACGGCGTCGGTGACGAAGACCACCCGGCCGTCGTGCCTGGCGACGGAGATGCCGCCGTGGGCGATGCCCGTCACGTCGAGTTCGAGCAGCGTTCCGAGAGACTCACCCATGGAACGATGGTCCCATGCCGACCCGCCTCTACCTCGCGAGCACCTCCCCCGCCCGTCGATCGCTCCTCGCGCAGTCCGGCATCGAGCCGGTGCTCGTCGCGCCAGGGGTCGACGAGGAGGCCGCCGCCGCCGCGGAGGCGACGCGCCTCGGTCGACCGCTCACCGGTCCGGAACTCGTCGCGCTCCTCGCCGTCGCCAAGGCACGTGCGGTCGCGGGTCCGGCCGATGCGCCGTCCTCCGTCGCCGGCGAGCGCATCGACGGCGTCGTGTTCGGCGGGGACTCCGCGTTCGAGGTGGACGGCACCCTGTACGGCAAGCCGCACGACCCCGCGGTGGCGCGGGCGCGGTGGCGGCAGATGCTCGCCGCCGGCGGCGGCACGCTGTGGTCCGGCCACGCGGTCATCGACCGTCGCGCAGGGACCACGCGACCCGTTCCCGACACGGTGGTCGCGGTCGACTCCGCGGTCCTTGAGTTCGCGAGCGACATGACGACGGACGAGGTCGACGCCTACGTGGCGACCGGCGAGCCGCTCGAGGTCGCCGGTGCGTTCACCATCGACGGGCGTGCCGCGGCGTACATCACGCGGATCGACGGGTCGCCGAGCGCCGTCGTCGGACTGTCGTTGCCGATGCTCCGGACGATGCTCCTCGAGGGGTTCGGGATCTCCTGGCACGACCTCTGGTCCGGGCCCGGCGTCTTGTAGACATGGACCAGCCCCCCGGGGGCTTTCTTGTGGGTGGCAGTCAAATCACCGGGTCGGCACGCGAATACGCTTGTCTGTCATGCCCCGTATCAGCAAGGTCCTCATCGCCAACCGTGGCGAGATCGCGGTCCGGATCATCCGAGCCGCACGAGACGCGGGCAAGGCCTCGGTCGCGGTCTACGCGGACCAGGACCGCGACGCGCTGCACGCCCGCCTCGCCGACGAGGCCTATGCGCTGCACGGCACCACGAGTGCCGAGACCTACCTGGTCATCGACAAGATCATCTCGGTCGCCCGTCGTTCCGGCGCCGACGCCGTGCACCCCGGCTACGGGTTCCTCGCCGAGAACGCCGCGTTCGCCCGTGCGGTCATCGACGCCGGCCTGACCTGGATCGGCCCGTCGCCGGACTCGATCGACCTGCTCGGCGACAAGGTGTCCGCGCGGCACGTGGCCGAGAAGGTCGGCGCGCCGCTCGCCCCCGGCACGATCGAGCCCGTCGAGGACGTGTCCGAGGTCATCGACTTCGCGGACGAGGTCGGCCTCCCGGTCGCGATCAAGGCCGCGTTCGGCGGTGGCGGCCGCGGCCTCAAGGTCGCCCGCACCCGCGAGGAGATCCCTGAGCTGTTCGAGTCCGCCACGCGTGAGGCCGTCGCCGCCTTCGGTCGCGGCGAGTGCTTCGTCGAGAAGTTCCTCGACCGCCCCCGACACGTCGAGACGCAGTGCCTCGCCGACGCCGAGGGGAACGTCGTCGTCGTGTCGACCCGTGACTGCTCGCTGCAGCGCCGCCACCAGAAGCTCGTCGAGGAGGCCCCGGCCCCGTACCTGACGTCCGCGCAGCGCGACCTGTTGTACTCCGCGTCGAAGGCGATCCTCCGCGAAGTCGGGTACCTCGGTGCCGGCACCTGCGAGTTCCTGATCGGCGCCGACGGGACCGTGTCGTTCCTCGAGGTGAACACCCGCCTGCAGGTCGAGCACTGCGTCTCGGAGGAGGTGACCGGGATCGACCTCGTGCGCGAGCAGTTCCGGATCGCCGAGGGCGGCACGCTCGACTACCCGGACCCGGAGCCGCGCGGGCACTCCTTCGAGTTCCGGATCAACGGCGAGGACCCCGGCCGCAACTTCTTCCCCGCGCCGGGTCCGGTGCACGCCTTCCACGCACCGTCGGGTCCCGGCGTCCGTGTCGACTCGGGTGTCGTCTCCGGGGACGTCGTGTCCGGGTCGTTCGACTCGTTGCTCGCGAAGCTCGTCGTGACCGGCGCCACCCGACAGGAGGCGCTCGAGCGGTCTCGACGTGCACTCGCCGAGTTCGAGGTCACCGGTCTCCCCACCGTGCTCCCGTTCCACCGCGCCGTGGTGAGCGACCCCGCGTTCGCGACCCCCGACGACGAGCCGTTCTCCGTCTACACGCAGTGGATCGAGACGGAGTTCGACAACGACATCCCCGCCTGGTCCGGGTCGCCGGAGGAGCTGCCGGAGCCCGCAGCCCGTTCGAGCGTCGTCGTCGAGGTCGAGGGGAAGCGCATCGAAGTGACCATGCCGAGCATCGTCGGTGCCTCGACGCGGCACGTCGCACCCCCGAAACGACGGAGCGGCGTGGTCCGTGGTGCGGCGGCGTCGTCCGGTGCGAGCGTGACCTCCCCGATGCAGGCCACGGTCGTCAAGCTCGCGGTCGAGGACGGCCAGTCGGTCGTCAAGGGCGACCTGCTCGTCGTGCTCGAGGCGATGAAGATGGAGCAGCCGGTCGCCGCGCACAAGGACGGCACGGTGCGGGCGCTCAACGCGCCGGTCGGGCAGACCGTCTCGTCGGGGCACGTGCTGCTCGAGCTCGCGTAGCGCTCGCGCCACCGCGCAGCTCGTCCTGCACAGTCCGGGAGGCGCGGGTCGTTCCCCACAGGCACGGCGCGCGCCGTGCCTCCCCCTGCGTGACCCTGCATAGGCTGTCCGCATGACCGATGCACCTGTTTCCTCCTGTACGGCGAACCCGCTCTCCGACCCCACGGTCGACCCGTTCGACGTCGCCCGTGACGCCGCCGCCGTCATCGCCGAACGATCGGGCATCGATCGCCACGACATCGCGCTGACCCTCGGCAGCGGGTGGGCGAAGGCCGCGGACCTCATCGGCGAGACCGTGTCCGAGATCCCCGCGACGGACGTCCCCGGGTTCAGCGCCTCGGCGGTCGTCGGACACACCGGCACGCTCCGCTCCGTGCGGATGTCCGACGGCCGGCACGCGCTCGTCATCGGGGCGCGCACGCACTACTACGAAGGCCACGGGGTCCGCCGTGTCGTGCACAGCGTCCGGACCGCCGCGGCCACCGGGGCGTCGATCATGGTGCTCACGAACGGTGCCGGCGGCATCAAGGAGTCCTGGACGCCCGGCACGCCGGTGCTCATCAGCGACCACATCAACCTCACCGCCGACAGCCCGCTCGAGGGTGCGACGTTCATCGACCTGACGGACCTGTACTCGTCGCGACTCCGAACGATCGCGCGCGGGGTCGACCCGTCGCTGGACGAAGGCGTCTACACGCAGTTCCGTGGCCCGCACTACGAGACCTGGGCAGAAGTGCAGATGGCGAAGACGATCGGCGGGGACATCGTCGGCATGTCCACGGCGCTCGAGGCGATCGCCGCACGCCAGGCCGGCATGGAGATCCTCGGGTTCTCGCTCATCACCAACCTGGCCGCCGGCATCCAGGAGGAGCCGCTGTCGCACGCGGAGGTCCTGCAGGCCGGCAAGGACGCCGAGCCGGTCATCGCGGACCTGCTCGCCCGGGTGGTGACAGCACTGTGAGCGGCCTCGGGACGGCCCTGCAGGACGCGGTCGCGGCTGCTCGCGCGTGGATGGAGCAGGACCCGGACGAGGACACCAGGGCCGAGCTGTCCGTGCTGCTCGGCGCGGCGACCGGCGGGGACACCGACGCGCTCGCGGAGCTGACGTCCCTGTTCTCCGGACGGCTCGAGTTCGGCACCGCCGGACTCCGCGGCGAACTCGGGCCGGGACCCCTGCGGATGAACCGGGTGCTCGTCACGCAGGCAGCGGCCGGCCTCGCCCGGTTCCTGCTCGACGATGGTCGGTCGCGGAGCGTCGTCATCGGGTACGACGGCCGGGTGAACTCCGACGTGTTCGCCCGTGACTCGGCCGCGGTCATGGCGGGCCTGGGGCTCGACGTCATCCTGCTGCCGTCGGCACTCCCGACACCCGTGCTCGCGTTCGCCGTGCGACACCTCGACGTCGGTGCCGGTGTCATGGTCACGGCGTCGCACAACCCGCCGCGGGACAACGGGTACAAGGTCTACCTCGGCGACGACGACGACGGTTCGCAGATCGTGCCCCCGGCGGACGGTGCGATCGCCGCGGCGATCGAGCGCGTCGCGTCGGGGTCCATCGCGGATCTCCCTCGGTCGACGTCGTACCGCGTGGCGGACGACACGCTCCTGCGGGCGTACGTCGAGGCGACGGCCGGGTTCGTCGACTTCCCGGAGATCACCCCGGACGCGCAGCCCAGGGCGGTCTACACGGCGATGCACGGCGTGGGGTGGTCGACCGCCCGGGCCGTGTTCGAGCATGCCGGGTTCGCGGTCCCCGACGTCGTCCCCGAGCAGATCGAGCCGGACGGCTCGTTCCCGACGGTCGCGTTCCCGAACCCGGAAGAGCCCGGCGCGATGGACCTCGCGATCGCACGGGGCGTCGAGCTCGGGGCGGACCTCGTCATCGCGAACGACCCGGACGCCGACCGGCTCGCCCTGGCGATCCCGGACGGACAGGGATCGTTCCGACGTCTCTCCGGGAACGAGGTCGGCTGGCTGCTCGGCTGGCGCGCGGCCGAACGTGCGGCAGTGGACGGTCCGCCGTCGGACCTCGATCCGGCCGAGGACCTCGACGACCTCGCGGCCCTCGCGGACCTCGACGACCCCACCGACCCGGGAGCCCCGACGGGTGCTCCGGACGGATCCCCGGCCGGCGGTCGCTCGACCGCAGCCGGCGGACCGGACCCTGCCCCGACCCTGCCGTCCGGGCTCGGTGACCCCGTCGCCACGCTCGCCGCCAGCATCGTCAGCTCCCCAGCGCTCCGCCGCGTCGCCGAGCGGTACGGACTCGCGTACCGGGACACCCTGACCGGGTTCAAGTGGGTGTCCCGCGTGCCGGGCCTGGTGTTCGGGTACGAAGAAGCGCTCGGCTACCTGGTCGACCCGGACGTCGTCCGCGACAAGGACGGCATCTCGGCCGCCCTCGAGCTCCTGTCCCTCGCCACCGAGCTGCACGCCCGCGGTCGGACGATCGCCGACCGCCTCGACGAGTTCGCGCGGGTGTTCGGGGCGTTCGCGTCCGGGCAGGTCTCGACGCGGGTGGACGACCTCGCGCGCATCGGCTCGATCATGGCGGCGCTGCGCTCCTCGCCCCCGGAGTCGTTGGCCGGTGTGTCGGTCGCCCGGGTGACGGACTTCGCCGACGGGGCCGAAGGCTTCCCGCCGTCGGACATCCTGCGATGGGACCTGGCCGACGGCTGCCGGGTCATCGTCCGGCCGAGCGGCACCGAGCCCAAGGTGAAGGTGTACGTCGACACCGTGGCGGAGACCCCCGCCGAGGCCGATGCGCTCGTCCGTGCACTCTCCGACGCCGTGCGCCCCCTCGTGTCGTAGCCCGGCGCGCCGACGAGCCCTCACGAGTCCGGGCGGGTGCTCTGCGCGCGCTCCGAGCCGCGGACCTCCCGACCGGACCGTCGTCGTCCGCGCGCCGACGGTCGCGCTGGCGACGGGTCTTCGTGGCGAGAGCGCAGCCTCGGGTCGTCCCGCGGCGATAGCCTGTCCGCATGAGCGCCCCCGATCAGACCTACCGACTCCCCGACGGCGGGGCAGTGGTCAACGACCTCCCCAAGGTGTCGTTGCACGACCACCTCGACGGTGGACTGCGACCCGCCACGATCATCGAGCTGGCCGACGCCGACAGCGTGACCCTGCCCACCACGGACTCCGCCGAGCTCGGCGCGTGGTTCGCCGACCAGTCGAACTCGGGATCGCTCGTCGAGTACCTGAAGACGTTCGACGTCACGACCGCCGTCATGCAGACGGCGTCGTCGCTGACGCGGGTGGCGCGGGACTTCGTCGAGGACCTGGTCGCCGACGGCGTCGTCTACGGCGAAGTCCGGTGGGCCCCCGAACAGCACCTGCAGCGGGGACTGACGCTCGACGAAGCCGTCGACGCGGTCCAGCAGGGCATCGAGCAGGGCGTCGACGCAGCCGGCGGATCGATCCGGATCGGCCAGCTCGTCACCGCCATGCGCCACGCCGACCGCGGCCTCGAGATCGCCGAACTGGCCCTCCGGCACCGCGACCACGGCGTCGTCGGGTTCGACATCGCCGGCGCCGAGGCCGGGTTCCCCGCGTCGAACCACCGCGCGGCGTTCGACCACCTCGCGCAGCACTTCATGCCCGTCACGGTCCATGCCGGCGAGGCCGACGGACTCGACTCGATCCGCTCGGCCCTGTTCGACGGCCGTGCGCTCCGGCTCGGGCACGGCGTCCGGCTCTTCGAGGACGTCACCATCACCCACACCGCCGACGACGGCTCCGCACTCGCCTCCCTCGGCGAGGTCGCGTCCTGGGTCCGCGACCGGGAGATCCCGCTCGAGCTCGCCCCGCAGTCGAACCTGCAGACCGGGGCGATCGCGGCGTGGGGCGACGACCTCGCCGACCACCCGTTCGACACGCTGTACCAGCTCGGGTTCCGCGTCACCGTGAACACCGACAACCGACTGATGAGCAACACGTCGTTGTCGAAGGAGCTCGCCCTGCTGGCCGCGACGTTCGGCTACGACCTCGACGACCTCGCCGCGTTCCAGATCAACGCCGCCCTCGGCGCGTTCCTGCCGCTCGAGGACCGCGAGGAGATCATCGCCACGATCACCGACGGGTACGCCGAGGCCTGACCATGTCGCTCCCTCCGCTCCCGGACACCGCGGTCGTCATCGGCGCCGTCGCGGACGACTGGCGTGCCGCCATCCGGCTCGCGGGTGACGCACTCGTGGCGTCCGGTCTCGCCGCGCCGCCGTACGTCGACGCGATGCTCGCGATGGTCGAGGAACACGGTCCGTACATCGTCATCTCGCCCGGTCTCGCCCTCGCGCACGCCAGGCCGGACGCTTCCGTCCTCGGCGACGGGCTCGCCGTCGTGACGCTCGCCACGCCGGTGGTGTTCGGGAGCGCGTACAACGACCCGGTCCGGGTCGTGCTCGGGCTCGCCGTGCTCGACGTCGGGACCCATCTCGAGTCGATCGGGGCCCTGGCGAACGTGTTCAACGACCCGTCGGTGACCTCGCGACTCGCCGCAGCGACGAGTGCGGAGGAGATCCGGGCCATCATGGGCATCCCGGCGGACGGTTCCGTGTCCCCGGTGGACGGGAGTGTGTCGTGAAGATCGTCACGATCTGCGGTGCCGGCATCGGCGCGAGCGGGATCCTCAAGGTGAACGCGGAGCGGGCGTTGACGAAGCTCGGGCTCGAGGCCGAGGTCGTCGCGGCGGACGTCGCATCGGTGCGTGCCGTGGCGGACGACGCGCAGGTCATCCTGACGAGCGCGGAGTTCGTCGCGGCGATCGGGACGACCTACGCCGACGTCATCGTGATCCGCAACCACTTCGACCAGCAGGAGATCACCGACGCGGTGGAGCGGGCTCTCGGCTGACCCGGCTCGCGGGACCGTCGACGTCGGGCTGACGCCATTCCCACGGGCACACCCGGCCCGCGGCCGGCGTCGTCAGGCGATGCGCTCGGTGACGACCGGGCCCCGCGCCGGGACGGTCCCCGGCTCGGCGATCGACCACGCGCCCTCGACGGCCTCGAGCGCACGGGCGAACCGGGCGGGCTCGTCGGTGTGCAGCGTGAACAACGGCTGCCCCACGACGACGGTGTCGCCCGGCTTCGCGTGCAGCTCGATGCCGGCGCCGGCCTGCACCGGGTCGGACGCACGCGCTCGACCGGCACCGAGCCTCCAGGCCGCGACGCCGAACGGGAGGGCCGCCTGCGACGCGAGCACCCCGGACCGCGGTGCCGCGACGACGTGCGTCTCGCGCGCGGTCGGCAGCGGTGCTGCCGGGTCGCCGCCCTGCGCGGCGATCATCCGGTTCCACGTGTCCATCGCGCGACCGCCGGCGAGCGCGGCGGCGGGATCGGCGTCCGGGAGCCCGGCGGCGTCGAGCATCTCCCGCGCGAGCGCGAGCGTCAGCTCCACCACGTCGGACGGACCGCCGCCGGCGAGGACCTCGACGGACTCGCGGACCTCGAGCGCGTTGCCGATGGTCAGCCCGAGCGGGACGTCCATGTCGGTGAGGAGCGCCGCCGTCCGCACCCCGGCGTCGTTGCCGAGGTCGACCATCGTCCGGGCGAGGAGCCGCGACTGCTCGATGTCCTGCATGAAGGCACCGGACCCGAACTTGACGTCCAGCACGAGCGCGCCGGTGCCCTCGGCGATCTTCTTGCTCATGATGCTCGACGCGATGAGCGGGATGCTCTCCACGGTCCCGGTGATGTCGCGGAGCGCGTAGAGCTTCTTGTCCGCGGGGGCCAGGCCCGTCCCGGCGGCGCAGATCACCGCGCCGACGTCGCGGAGCACCTCGACGAGACGCTCGTTCGACAACGACGCCTGCCAGCCCGGGATCGACTCGAGCTTGTCGAGCGTGCCGCCGGTGTGGCCGAGCCCACGGCCGGAGAGCTGCGGGACGGCGACGCCGAACGACGCGACGAGCGGGGCGAGCGGCAGGGTGATCTTGTCGCCGACGCCGCCGGTGGAGTGCTTGTCGACGGTGGTCTTCCCGAGACCCTGGAACGACATCGTCTCGCCCGAGGCGATCATCGCGAGCGTCAGGTCACGCACCTCGCGGCGGTCCATCCCGTTCAGGAAGATCGCCATCGCGAGCGCCGCCATCTGCGGCTCCTCGACGTAGCCGCGCGTGTAGGCGTCCACCAGCCAGTCGATCTCGGCGGTCGCGAGGGTCTCCGACCGACGCTTCGCCCGGATGAGGTCGACCGTGTCGAACGGCTCGACGGCGGTCACGAGCGGTCCCCAGCCGGCGCGGACGACGGTCCCCGACGAGCGTCCGCGTAGGCGTCGAGGGTCCGCGGTCCGAACGCGTCGGGGAGGACCTCGTCGATCGACCGGAACCCGGACACCGTCTCGAGCACCATCCCCGGCGCGGAGTGCTCGAACAGCAGCTGCCGGCACCGCCCGCACGGCATGAGCACGGCACCGGTCCCGTCGACGCACGTGAACGCCACGAGCCGTCCGCCGCCCGTCATGTGCAGCTGCGACACGAGCGAGCACTCGGCGCAGAGCGTCACGCCGTAGGAGGCGTTCTCGACGTTGCACCCGGACACCAGCCGGCCGTCGTCGGTGATCGCCGCCGCCCCGACCGGGAACGAGGAGTACGGCGCGTAGGCGTGCCGCATCGCGTCGGTCGCGGCCGCGCGGAGCGCCGGCCAGTCCACGACGCCCGTGTCGGACGGGAGGCCCGTGGCCGCGCCCACCCCGCTGCCAGCGTGGTCCTGCGTGTCGGACGTCATCCGTTCCTCCTGTGCGTTCGCGGCTAGCTCTTGATGTACGGCTTGCCGGAGGCCGCCGGCCCGCGCGACCGCCCGACGAGGCCCGCCACCGCGAACACCGTGACGATGTACGGCAGCATGAGCAGGAACTCGCTCGGGACGGGCGAGTTGATCGCGCCGAGGACGTTCTGCAGGTTCGAGGCGAAGCCGAACAGCAGCGCGGCGAGCGTGGCCCTGATCGGGTCCCACCGGCCGAAGATGACCGCCGCGAGCGCGATGTACCCGGCGCCGGCGGTCATGTCCTTCGCGAACGGACCCACGGACCCGAGGGTGAAGAAGGCCCCGCCGAGCCCGGCGATCGCCCCGGCCAGCGACACGTTCCAGAACCGGGTGCTCGTGACGTTGATCCCGACGGTGTCCGCGGCCTGCGGATGCTCGCCGACCGCGCGGAGCCGCAGCCCCCAGCGCGTCGTGAACAGGCCGATCGTCACCGCGGCGACCGCGACGTACATCAGGTAGACGATCACCGACTGGTCGAAGAACACCGGCCCGATGATCGGGATCTTCGACAGACCGGGGATCGCGAGGTTGTCGAACCGGATGCCCTTGTTGAGCGTCGACTCGTTCGGCGAGAGCACCTGCGAGTACAGGAACCCGGTGAGGCCCGACACGAAGGCGTTGATGACGACGCCGACGATCACCTGGTCGACGAGGTACTTGATGCTGAACGCCGCGAGGACGAACGACACGAGCACGCCCGCGACCACGGCCGCGACGAGTCCCACCCAGGCGGAGCCCGTCAACGAGGCGAGCATGGCCGAGGCGAAGGCCCCCGCGAGGAACTGCCCCTCGATCGCGACGTTGACGACGCCGACGCGCTCCGAGATCACGCCGCCGAGCGACCCGAAGATGAGCGGCGCGCTGAGCCCGAGCGCCCCGACGAGGAGTCCGGGGACGGGGATCGTCGCGCCGGCGCTCGACCAGGCGAGGAACCCGACGATCGCGACGACCGCGAACACCGCGGTGACCCACGTGGGGACCCGACGTCGGGCCGACGCGAGCCAGGCGACGTACGCGGTGGCGACGGCCATGAGCACGATGACGACGATCCCGGTCGCGGCGACCGGCAGCGGGACCGCCGGGAGCTGCACGAAGTCGGACGCCGAGGCGAGCCGGAACGTCGCGGTCCCGGTGTGGTGGAAGACCCCGAGCAGCAGGATCGCGAGCACGGTGAACACCGCGAACCCGATCGTCGCCTTCCAGCTCCGGACCTGCTCGACGGGACGGTCGCCGACCGGCGAGGCCGGGGCGGTGGCGTTGGGGGCGAGGACGCTCACGCTGCGACCGCCTTCCGGGTGCGGGACTTGGCGGTCCGGCGGCGCCGGCCCGGCTGCGGGATGCCGAAGATCGCGCGGACGAGCGGCGGCGCGGCGATGAACAGGACGATGAGGGCCTGGATGACACTGACGATGTCGATCGGGACGCCGTTCGCGGCCTGCATCGCGTACCCGCCGGACTTCAGCGCGCCGAACAGCAGCGCCGCCCAGAACACGCCCCACGGTCGCGACCGGCCGAGGAGCGCCACCGTGATCGCGTCGAAGCCGATGCCGGCGTCGATGTTCGAGGTGAACCCCGTGGTGAGCGCGCCCTGCACCTGGTAGGAGCCGGCGATGCCGACGAGCGCACCGGAGATGACGAGCGACCAGATCGTGAGGTTCGGCACGCTCATGCCCGCGACACGCGCGGCGCGGGGGTTCTCGCCGACCGTGCGGAACTGGAACCCGAGCGTCGACTTGTTCATCAGCCACCAGACGACGACCACCGCGATGATCGCGACGACGAACCCGAGGTTGATGCCGTACCGGGGACCGAACAGGTTCGGCAGGATCGCGGTGCTCCGCGTCGGCCCGGATTCCGGGTTCGCGCTCCCCGGCGCCTGCAGCAGTCCCTGCGTGCGGAGCATGTAGCTCAGGAGGTAGAACGCGACGTAGTTGAGCATGATCGTCACGATGACCTCGTGCGCACCCGTCCGCGCCTTCAGGACGCCGACGATGCCGGCCCAGACCGCGCCGCCGGCGATGCCGGCCAGGATCGCGAGCGGGATGTGGACGACGGCCGGGGCGTGCACGTTGATGCCCACCCAGCCCGCTGCGGCCGCACCCATCAGGAGCTGCCCCTGGCCGCCGATGTTGAACAGCCCGGCGCGGAACGCCACCGCGACGCCGAGACCGGCCGCGACGAGCGGGACCGCGTAGGTGATCGTCTGCGTCAGCGGCACGATGCCGTTCGCGAACCCCGGGCGGAGGAAGTTGTAGACCGAGCCCTGGAAGAGGCTCGCGTACGCGCCGCCGACGCTCTGGCCGACGGCCTGGAACGTGTCGCTCGGCCGCGCGAAGAAGTACCCCGAGGCCTTCTGCACGGTCGGGTCGGTGACGGCGATGAGGACCCCGCAGACCACGAGGGCGAGCACGATCGCGAGCACCGTGACGAGCACGGAGCCGTTCAGCATGCTCTGCAGTGCCGCGTGCCAGCGGTCGTTCCGACCACCGCGGTCCGCGCTGTCCGCGCTCTCGGTCATGAGGCTCGCGCCCGCCGCCGGGCCCACGTCCTGCAGGCGGTCGTCGGTCGGGAGGGCCGGGGTCCGGTCCGTCGCGACCGCCGCGTCCGGTTCGGTGCGGGTCTGGTCGGGTGTCTCGTCCGCGGTCATGCCGCCAGTTCCGTTCCTGCGGGGAGCTCCCCCGCCATCATGAGCCCGAGCACGTCCCGCGGGGTGTCCGCGGGGACGATGCCGATGATCGTGCCGCGGTACATCACGGCGATGCGGTCCGCCAGGGCGACGACCTCGTCGAGCTCCGTCGACACGACGATCACGGGCACGCCGGTGTCCCGGGTGTCGACGATGCGCTTGTGGATGAACTCGATCGAGCCGACGTCGACGCCGCGGGTGGGCTGCGCCGCGACGAACAGGCGCAGGTCGCGGCTGAGCTCGCGTGCCAGGACGACCTTCTGCTGGTTGCCGCCAGAGAGCCGGCCGACCGCGGTGGCCCGCGACGGCGTGCGTATGTCGAACTCCCTGATCTTGTCGTCCGCGAACGCGTCGCGAGCCGCGCCGAGGACCGTGCCGCCCCGGGCGAACTCGCCGGTACCGGAGCGGTCGAGCATGAGGTTCTCGGCGATCGAGAACTCGCCGACCAGGCCGTCCTCCTGCCGGTCCTCGGGGACGAACCCGACGCCGGCGTCGAGGACGCGCTTGACGCTCGCGTCGGTGATGTCGGCGCCGTCGAGGGTGATCGACCCGGAGCGGACGGACTCGAGCCCGAGGATCGCCTCGGTCAGCTCCGTCTGGCCGTTGCCCTGGACGCCGGCGATCGCGACGATCTCGCCGCGTCGGACGGTGAACGAGACGTCGTCGACGAGCACGTGCCCGGCGGCGTCGGTGACGGTGAGGTCCCGGACGACGAGGGCCTCCTCGCCGGGCGTCGCGGTGTCCTTCGCGACCGTCAGCTCGACCGCGCGGCCGACCATGAGCGCGGCGAGCTCGGCGTTCGACGCGGTCGGCGACGCCTCGCCGACGACCTTGCCGAGGCGGATGACGGTGATCCGGTCCGCGACCTCGCGGACCTCGCGGAGCTTGTGGGTGATGAAGACGATCGCGGTCCCGGCGTCGCGGAGCTGCCGCATGATCGTCATCAGCTCGTCGGTCTCCTGCGGGGTGAGCACCGCGGTCGGCTCGTCGAACACCAGGACCGAGGCGTCGTGGGAGAGCGCCTTGATGATCTCGACGCGCTGCTGCACGCCGACCGGCAGGTCCTCGACCTTCGCGTCCGGATCGACGGCGAACCCGAACCGGTCGGAGATCTCGCGGACCCGGGCGCGGGCACCGGCGAGGTCGAGCCGACCGCCGAACGTCGTCGGTTCGTGGCCGAGCATGACGTTCTCGGCGACGGTGAACACCGGGACGAGCATGAAGTGCTGGTGAACCATCCCGATGCCGGCGCGCATCGCGTCGCCGGGGCCGGCGAACTGCTGCTCGACGTCGTCGAGGAGGATCTCACCCTCCTCCGCCTGGTACAGGCCGTACAGGACGTTCATGAGCGTCGACTTGCCCGCACCGTTCTCGCCGAGGAGCGCGTGCACCTCGCCGGGTTCGACGGTGAGGGAGATGTGGTCGTTCGCGACCAACGGACCGAACCGCTTCGTGATCCCACGGAGTTCGAGCTTCATGACAGGGATTCTATTTCTCTCGGGAGGTGGTGCTCTGTGCTGCCCGGCCGCGACGCTGCGGCCTCGTCACGCCGCGATGCTCCGGCGCGCGAACGCGGGCGGGAGCGTCGCCCCCGCCCGCGTGCACGGTGCTACTTGACGGTCGCCTTGGTGTCGACCGTGATCGAGCCGTCGATGATGCCGGCCTTGATCGTGTCGAGCTCGCCCTGGAGGCCCGAGTCGACCTTCGACGCGTAGTCGTGGAACGGAGCGATGCTGACGCCCTCGTTCTTCAGGGTGCCGACGTACGGGGTCTTCGAGAAGTTGCCCTTCGACGCCTGCTCGACGACGTCCTTGGTCGCCGGGCGCATGCCCTTCTCGACCGAGGTGAGCGCGAGGTCCTTGTAGCGGGGGTCGGCCTCGTACAGGTCGCTGTCCGCCCCGATCATGACCGAACCGTTGTTCGCGTCCTTGATCGCCTCGGCGGCCGACTGGTAGATCGGCCCGCCGACCGGGAAGATGACGTCCGCGTTCTGCTGGATGAGCGTCTGGGCGCTCGCCTTGGCCTGGGTGCCGGCCTCGAAGGCGCCGACGAACGTGCCCTTCTGGGCCTTCTCGTCCCAGCCGACGACCTTGACGTCCTTCGACTTCTTCTCGTTGTAGTACGCGACGCCGTCCGCGAACCCGTCCATGAAGATCGTCACGGTCGGGATCTGCATGCCGCCGAAGGTCCCGACGACGCCGGTCTTGCTGTACGACGCGGCCGCGTAACCGGCGAGGAACGCCGCCTGCGAGGTGTCGAACGTGATCGGCTTGACGTTCTTGGCGTTGATCGAGTTGTCGTCGATGATCGCGAAGTCGGTGTCGGGGTTGGCCGCGGCCTGCTTCTTCGTGGCGGCGGCGAGGTTGAACCCGACCGTGACGATGAGGTTGCAGTTCTGGTTCACGAGCTGCGAGATGTTCGAGTCGTAGACGGTGGAGTCCTTCGACTCGACGGCCTTGTACTTCGAGCCGATGTCGGACGCGGCGTCCTTCAGGCCCTCGTAGCCGAGCTGGTTGAACGACTTGTCGTCGAACCCGCCGGAGTCGGAGACCATGCACGGCAGGAACTTCGAGCCGGAGCCGGAGCTGGCGTTCGACGACGGCGCCGACGAGCAGCCGGCGAGCATCGCCACGGTGCCGAGCAGGGCGAGACCACCGACGGCGGCCTTTCGGGTACTGAATGTCACGGGGGTGTCCTCCACGGGGTGCGAGCCCGGCTGCTGCACCGGGCGATCGGAAGGAACTTACACGACAGTCCGGGCGGTGCAGTACCCCGTGCCGGCACCCCGGTGATCGGTTACCAAGTCGCGACGCATCCGTAACCGGACCGTAACGTTGGTACCCCGGACCCGCGCGTCGGGGTACTCGATGGGCGTACCGCTACAGGACGTCGTCGCGACCGCTGATCTTGAGCGCGTCGACCACGCCCTTGACCCGCTGCGCGTTCGCGCTCGTGGTGACGAGGAGCGCGTCGGGCGTGTCCACCACGACGATGTCCTCCACCCCGATGAGCGAGATGAGTCGATTGCTGTGACTCACGACGATGCCGCTCGACGAGTCCGCGAGGATCCGGGCGTTGTCGCCGAGCACGGCGAGGTTGTGGGGTCGTCCGCCGGACTGCAGCTTGGCGAGCGAGGCGAAGTCGCCGACGTCGTCCCAGTCGAAGTCCCCCGGGACGACGGCCATCCGCCCGCCGGCCGCGGCGGGCTCGGCGACGGTGTAGTCGATCGCGATCTTCTTGAGGTCGGGCCACACCTGGTCGACCACCGACCCGCGCGCGGACGTGTCCCAGGCCTCGGCGAGCTGCTCGAGGCCGGCGAGGAGCTCCGGCTCGCTCCGGCCGATCTCCTCGAGCAGCCGGTCCGCGCGCGCGATGAACATCCCCGCGTTCCACATGTAGGAGGGGTCCGCGACGTACCCGCGCGCCGTGTCGAGGTCGGGTTTCTCGACGAACTCCTGGACGGCGTGCACGTTCGCCGCGCCGTCCACGGTGATCCGGTCGCCGCCGTGGATGTACCCGAACCCGATCGCCGGCTCTGTGGGCGTGATGCCGATGGTGGTGATGTACCCGGCCTGTGCGGCGATGACGGCCTCGCGCACCGAGCGCTGGAAGCCGCGGACGTCGCCGATCACGTGGTCGGCGGCGAACGACCCGATCACGACGTCCGGCTCGCGGCGGTGGAGGATCGCGGCGGCGAGCCCGATCGCCGCCGTCGAGTCCTTCGGCTGGCTCTCGAGGACGACGTTGTGGTCGGCGAGCCCCGGGAGCTGCGACTCGACGGCCGCGCGGTGCGCCCGTCCGGTGACGACCATGATCCGTTGGTCGCCGGCGATCGGCGCGAGCCGGTCCCAGGTCGACCGGAGCAGCGAGGTGCCGGAACCGGTGAGGTCGTGGAGGAACTTCGGGGCGTCGGCGCGGGAGAGCGGCCAGAGGCGCGACCCGATCCCGCCGGCCGGGATGATCGCGTAGAAGTGCTCGAGGTGGTCGCTCATGCGGCCACCATATCGACGGCAGCTGGCCGACCCGGCCGGGAGGCCCGACCGACGTCGCGCAGGCATCATCCGTCGTTCACGTGCTCGCCCCCGGTTCGTCACGTCCGGCGCGCAGCATCGGGAGCGAGATGGATGGTCACGGTGCACGCGACGCGCGGGGCGGCGGAGGTCCTCGGACCGTCGCCGTCGTGACGGAGAGCTTCCTCCCGACGGTGAACGGCGTCACCACGAGCGTCTTGGCGATCCTCGACCACCTCGAGCGCCGCGGGCACCGCGCGGTCGTCATCGCGCCGGCCACGCCGTGGACGTCCGAACGCCGCAGCAGCACCCGGCTCGAGCAGTACCGCGGATTCGACGTGCACCGGGTCCCGGCGGTCGCGTACCGGCAGTTCCCGGTGGCGCTCCCCCACCCGGTGCTCGACACGATCCTCGCCCGGAGCGGCGCGGACGTCCTGCACGCCGCGAGCCCGCTGCTCCTCGGCGGCCGGGCCGTGACGGCGGCGGCGCGACTCGGCATCCCGTCGGTCGCGGTGTTCCAGACCGACGTCGCCGGGTTCGTCCGCCGGAACGGGTTCCCCGGAGCCTCGCCGCTCGTCTGGAAGGTGCTCTCCCGCATCCACGCCGGGGCGTCCCTCACGCTCGCACCCTCCTCCGCGACGGTGGCGATGCTCGCGGAGGCGGGTGTGGAGCGCGTGCACCGATGGGGACGCGGCGTCGACGCGCGCCTCTTCGACCCCGCGCGACGCGCCTCCGCTCCGGTCCGTGCGCTCCGGCGCCGGATCGCTCCCGCCGGCGAGACGGTCGTCGGCTACGTGGGTCGGCTCGCACCGGAGAAGGAGGTCGAACGCCTCGCCGAGCTCGGCGGGATCCCCGGGCTGCGGGTGGTGGTCGCCGGCGGCGGGCCGTCCCGGGCCGCGCTCGAACGGCGGCTCCGGCACCTCGACGTCACGTTCACCGGGCCCCTCCGCGGCGACGACCTCGCGGACGTCTACGCCGCGCTCGACGTGTTCGTGCACACGGGGCCCGCCGAGACGTTCGGGCAGACGCTGCAGGAGGCGCACGCGTCCGGGGTGCCGGTGGTCGCGCCGGCCCGTGGCGGTCCGCTCGACCTCGTGACGCCCGGCGTGGACGGGGACCTCTTCGACCCGGACGAGCCGGGCGCGCTCCGCAGGGCGGTCCTCGCCCTGCACGCCGACCGGACGACGGCCGTGCGGTGGGGGCGTGCCGGCCGCACCCGCGTCGAGCACACGACGTGGGAAGCGGTCGGCGACGAGCTCCTCGCCCACCACGACACCGCCCGTCGCATCGGGGTCCGACCGGCGGCGCTCCGGGGCGTGCTCGCCGGGTGGAACGAGAAGGTCGGTAGCGACGCATAGGATGGACGTGTTCCTGATCGGCTGCCCTCCGCGGCCGCCGATCGAGCACGAACGGCAACGGTCCGCCGATCGGCGACCGTCTCCAGAGTCCATAGGAGAACGAGCTCATGGCCGAGCAGACCGCAGAACCGTCGGGCGCGGTGCAGCCGCGTGGCGCGACGAGCGTCGCCAGCCCGCCGACCCCGTCCGAGACCCGCGTGCACACCGGCACGCTCTACCGGGGTGGCACCGGCATGTGGTCCTGGGTCCTGCACCGGATCACCGGCGTCGCGATCTACTTCTTCCTGCTCGTGCACATCCTCGACACGGCGCTCGTCCGGGTCTCCCCGGCCGCCTACAACGCCGTGATCGGGACGTACAAGACCCCGATCATGAACCTCGGCGAGATCGCCCTCGTGATCGCGATCGTGTTCCACGCGTTCAACGGCATCCGGATCATCCTCGTCGACTTCTGGAGCAAGGGGCCGAAGTACCAGCGGCTCATGTCCTGGATCGTCGTCGCGCTCTGGATCATCACCATCGCGGGCTTCCTCCCGCGGCAGCTGATGAACCTCGTCGCGGACTTCCACTGAAAGGCGCAGCGCAATGACCACGCAACTCGTCGAGCCCCCGCGCTCCGCAACGCTCGCCCGCCGCACCACGAACTGGGAGAAGTGGGGGTGGATCTACATGCGCGCGTCCGGCGTCGTCCTGCTCGTGCTCATCTTCGGGCACCTCTTCATCAACATGGTGGCGGGGGAAGGCGTCAAGCAGGTCGACTTCGCGTTCGTCGCGGGCAAGTGGTCGACCCCGTTCTGGCAGGTCTGGGACACGCTCATGCTCTGGCTGGCGCTCATCCACGGCTCGAACGGCATGCGCACGATCATCAACGACTACGTCGCTCGACGGGGCGTCCGGGCGACGCTCCTCGTCGCGGTCCTCGTCGCGTGCGTCGCACTCATCGTCCTCGGCACGCTGGTGTGCTGGACGTTCGACCCGTGCCCCGCCGGTGCCGCCGCGGCCGACCTGCCGTCGTTCTGCCCGGCACGCTGACCCGACCGCGGGCGACCGCGAGCCCCGACTCCCCACCGCTGAGCGAGAGACATCTGTGACCGACACCGCTGCATCCGAGAGCACCGTCATCGACGGCGTTCACCACCACCAGTTCGACATCGTGATCATCGGCGCAGGCGGCGCAGGCATGCGCGCGGCCATCGAGGCCGGGCCGAAGGCGAACACCGCCGTGATCTCGAAGCTCTACCCGACGCGCTCCCACACGGGCGCCGCGCAGGGCGGCATGGCCGCGGCCCTCGCGAACGTCGAGGAGGACTCGTGGGAGTGGCACACCTTCGACACGATCAAGGGCGGTGACTACCTGGTCGACCAGGACGCCGCCGAGATCCTGGCGAAGGAGGCGATCGACGCGGTCATCGACCTCGAGAACATGGGGCTGCCGTTCAACCGGACGCCCGAGGGCAAGATCGACCAGCGGCGGTTCGGCGGGCACACGCGCGACCACGGCAAGTCCCCCGTCCGCCGGGCGTGCTACGCGGCGGACCGGACCGGTCACATGATCCTGCAGACGCTGTTCCAGAACTGCGTGAAGCTCGGCGTCAACTTCTTCAACGAGTTCTACGCGCTCGACCTCGTGATGGCGGACGTCGTCGGGGACGACGGCGTGAGCCGCCCCCAGCCGGTCGGCGTCGTCGCCTTCGAGCTCGCCACGGGCGAACTGCACGTCTTCCACGCCAAGGCGATGATCTTCGCCACCGGCGGGTTCGGCAAGATCTACAAGACGACCTCGAACGCGCACACCCTGACCGGCGACGGCGTCGGCATCGTCTGGCGCGCGAAGCTCCCGCTCGAGGACATGGAGTTCTTCCAGTTCCACCCGACCGGTCTCGCGGGGCTCGGCATCCTGCTCACCGAGGGCGCGCGCGGCGAGGGAGCGATCCTCCGGAACGCCTCCGGCGAGCGGTTCATGGAGCGCTACGCCCCGACCATCAAGGACCTCGCGCCGCGCGACATCGTCGCTCGCTGCATGGTCCAGGAGGTCGCCGAAGGCCGCGGCGCCGGGCCGAACAAGGACTACGTGCTGCTCGACTGCACCCATCTGGGTGCGGAGGTCCTCGAGACCAAACTCCCGGACATCACCGAGTTCGCCCGCACCTACCTCGGCGTGGACCCGGTGACCGAGCCGGTCCCCGTCATGCCGACGGCGCACTACGCGATGGGCGGCATCCCGACGAACGTCAAGGGCGAGGTGCTCCGCGACAACACCACCGTCGTCCCGGGGATGTACGCGGCCGGGGAGTGCGCCTGCGTCTCGGTCCACGGCTCGAACCGTCTCGGCACGAACTCCCTGCTCGACATCAACGTCTTCGGCAAGCGGAGTGGCAACAACGCGGCGGAGTACGTGCAGACGGCGGAGTTCGTGCCGCTGCCCGACGACCCAGCGAAGGGCGTCCGGACCATGCTCGACCAGCTGCGTGCCTCCACCGGTACCGAGCGCGTCGCTGCGCTGCGCCGTGAGCTGCAGGAGCAGATGGACATGAACGCGCAGGTGTTCCGCACCGACGAGTCGCTCGCCAAGGTCACCAAGACGATCCACGAGCTCCGCGACCGCTACCTGAAGATCTCGGTGCAGGACAAGGGCAAGCGGTTCAACACCGACCTGCTCGAGGCCGTGGAGCTCGGGTTCCTCCTCGACCTCGCCGAGGTCGTCGTGTTCTCCGCGCGGAACCGCAAGGAGTCCCGCGGCGGACACATGCGGGACGACTACCCGAAGCGCGACGACGAGAACTACATGCAGCACACGATGGCGTACCTGACCGGCGACCCCCACTCGTCGCTCGCCGACGACCACATCTCGCTCGACTGGAAACCGGTCGTCGTGACGAGGTACCAGCCGATGGAGAGGAAGTACTGATGACCGACACCCTGGTCAGCGACACCGACACCGAGCGCACCGCGCCTCCCGGGTCCTTCCCCGTCAGCCTCATGGTCCGCCGCTTCGACCCGGACGTCGACGCCGAGCCGCACTGGGAGCCGTTCGACGTCATGATGCTGTCGACCGACCGCATCCTCGACGCCCTGCACCAGATCAAGTGGGAGCAGGACGGATCCCTCACGTTCCGTCGGTCCTGTGCCCACGGCGTCTGCGGTTCCGACGCCATGCGCATCAACGGCCGCAACCGGCTCGCGTGCAAGACCCTGATCAAGGACCTCGACGTCACGAAGCCGATCTACGTCGAGGCCATCAAGGGCCTGCCCCTCGAGAAGGACCTCGTCGTCGACATGGAGCCGTTCTTCGCCTCCTACCGCGAAGTCCAGCCGTTCCTGCAGCCGAAGTCGGCCCCGGAGAAGGGCAAGGAGCGCATCCAGTCCGTGGCGGACCGCGCCCGCTTCGACGACACCACCAAGTGCATCCTCTGCGCCGCCTGCACGTCCTCATGCCCGGTCTTCTGGACCGACGGCCAGTACTTCGGCCCGGCGGCGATCGTGAACGCGCACCGGTTCATCTTCGACTCCCGCGACGACGAGGCCAAGGTCCGTCTCGACATCCTGAACGACAAGGAGGGCGTGTGGCGCTGCCGCACGACCTTCAACTGCACGGACGCCTGCCCCCGGGGCATCCAGGTGACCCAGGCGATCGCCGAGGTCAAGCAGGCGGTCATGCGGGGCCGTGCGTAGGTCCGATCGGGAGAGTCGCGACATGACCATCGCCGCCGTCCGGCCGACGCTCGACCAGCTCGGGTACACGAACCGCTACGTCCAGCTCCCCGGCGAGCAGCCGACGCAGCCGCCGGTCGAGGGCGCGCTGCGCATCGTGCCGGTGGACGCGCAGGACCAGCACGGTCAGGGCGGACCGTCCCAGGGCCGCCAGGACTGGGCGCTCGAGGTCGTCGACTACGGCGCTCCTCGGCGGCTCGCGACCGCCCGGAGCGAGGACGAGGCCGTCGAGATGCTCCGGCGGTTCCTGAACCGGCCGTTCCCCGCCGCGCGTGACGTCAGTCGGGCCGAGCTCGACGGCCTGCGCGACCGGGCCGCGTCGTCGTACCCGCAGCTCGCCCAGCAGGTGCATGCCGCCGGGCCCGCAGGGCTCACGATCCAGATCCCGGCCGAGGTCCCGGTGGACCGCCTCGGTGGGCCGGACGGCTACCTGCTGCACCCGCTCGACACCCCGGTGCCGACGCGGTCGTTGCCACCGACGTCCGTCACCGACGCGGACGTGCACCGGTTCGTCGTGACACGGCCGTTCCTCGTGGCGGTGCGGTTCGTCCAGCCGTGGTTCGGGCAGCCAGGTGGTGCCCTGCGCTTCACGATCGCGGATCCGGCACTGACCGTCCGCGATCTGGTGGTCGACGGCTCGCTCACACGACTCCGTCTGCGCTGACGCGCTGCCCGGGCGGGGTCCGAGGCCACCGCCGGGCCCCCGGGGAGCCTCAGGTGCTCGGACGGTCGAACCGTGCACCCTCGGGCTTGGACTCGAGGATCGTCATCACGAGCACCGCGATCGAGCCGAACGGCAGGAACGCGACGAACACGAACCAGCCGACGAGACCGCCGTCGTGGAGCCTCCGGACGAGCAGTGCGAGACCGGGGACGATCGTCGCCAGCCACCAGCCGACGAACAGGATGCCCGGGACCGCGAGCCAGACCGAGCCCGGCGTCGTGACGCCGTACGCGTCGGTGGTGCGGGTGGTCGCGGTGATCACGACACCCAGCGCGACGATGAGAACGTACGCGACGGCGTTCCCCAGCGCCCACCACCAGTACTCACTGCGGCTGGCACGGCCGTCGAACCGGGCGTACTTCCGCCAGGCCCTGGCGACGGCGTCGAGTGGGCCGGCCCCGTACCAGGGCGCCCAGAGTGGTGGCGTGCCGTCCTCGGCGAACGGGATCGGGGTGGGCCGGACCGCGGCGTACGGGCCGGAGCCGGACCGCCCTCCCGGGGCCGGCGGGGCGATCTGATCACGGTACGGCTGCCGGTCGACCGGCTCACGACCGGACGGCTGCTGGTCGTCCGGGCCCTGGTCGAGGCCGTCCCGCTGGTCGCTCATGGCTGCTGCTCTCGTGGTCGGTGTCCGTGCACGCCGACGCGTGCCCCCGAGCACCAGTCTGCCAGCCTGCCGGGGCCCCTACGGGACGAGCGCGACCTTCCCGCCCGGGTGACCGGTCGCGAGCAGTCCGAGCGCGGCGACCGCCTCCGTGAGCGGGAAGGTCCGCGCGAGCGGCACGACGAGCTCCCCTGCCCCGGCGACGTCCACCAGCCGCTGGCGCACCGAGTCGCGGAAGGCCGCGCTGTCCGGCAACGACCCGGCGATCGCTCGGAACCCCTCGTCGTGCGCCCGGCCCGGAGCCGCGATCGTGACGATGCGGCTCCGATCGGCGACCAGTTCGAGCGACACGTCGACCGCCTCGTCCGTCCCGACGCAGTCGAGGGCCGCGTCGATGCCGTCCGGGACGATGGCCCGGACCCGGTCGGCGAGCCCCGGACCGTACACGACGGCATCGCCGCCGAACTGTCGGACCACGTGGCCGCTGTCCTCGGACGAGGTCCCGACGACACGGGCGCCGAGCATCGCGGCCTGCTGGAGGACGCTCACACCCACCGCGCCCGAGGCGCCGTGCACGAGGACGGCGTCCCCGGGTCCGACCCCGGCGACGTGCAGCATCTCCGCGGCGGTGCTGCCGGCGAGCAGCAGGTTGGCAGCCTCGGCGAACCCGAGGGACTCCGGCTTGGCGAACACGTCGGCGGCGGGGACGGTGACCGCGGTGGCGTACCCGCCGGTGATCCGGAAGGCCAGGACGTCGTCCCCGACTGCGCCGCCCCCGGAAGCGATGACGGTGTCCGGCCCGATCGCGGCGATGGTGCCGGCGACCTCGTAGCCGATCCGGATCGGGAGACGCCCCGGGTCGTCGCCAGCGGACGCCTCGGTGTGCTTCTGGTCGGCCGGGTTGACACCCGCCGCGCGGACCCGGATCGTGACCTCGCCCGCCTCCGGCGGTGCCACGTCGGTCTCGACGAACTCGAAGACCTCGCGGCCGCCGAACCGCGGCGCGACCCAGGCCATCGCCGTGCCGGACGACTGCAGTCCGCCGGGGCCGAAGGCCGGGTCGACCGCGGCGTGCACCGGGCCGACCGTCCCGAACGACCGCGCGGCGGCCTGGAGCCGCCCGACGAACTCCGGTGACTCGATCTCGAGGTCGTCGTCGTCGGCGTCCTCGACGATGAGCTCGCTCGACGGCCCGATGAGGATCTTGATCGTGGTCGACGAGCCGTCCGGCGCGGACGTCGGCACCGGGATCGTGTCGGCACGACCGGTGGCCGCGAGCGCCGCGGCGTACTCGATCACGGCATCGGCGACGTCGTCACTGGCGAGGATGTCGACGCCGTCGTAGTGGATGTGCTTCATGTGGGAACCTCCTGCACGCGCCCCATTGAACACATCGGACACCGGTGGACCCCGAGAAACCGACGATCGGTGGTCGTGATCGCCACGACGCGCACCGACCACCCGGACGGGGACGTGCTCAGAGTCCCGTCGGTTGGTAACGTCGCCTCGTCCGACGACGGGGGGACCACGAGTGACGTACTGGCAGGACGAGACCGCGCCCGCGGGGCGCCCCGTGGCCCGGGCGGTGCGCCTGCGCGTCTGGATCGCGCTCGCGGTGACGCTCGGCATCGTGCTGGGGCTCGTCGCCGGGGCTTCGAGCGTCGGACGACTGGTCCCGCACGCGCTCCTCCAGGCGTACACCGCGCCGATCGACTGGCAACGCTGCGGGGACTTCCGTTGTGCCAGCGTCGAGGCACCGCTCGACTGGTCGGACGCCGGCACGGCGTCGATCCACCTCGCACTCATCGAGCACCGCGCGACCGAACGCCGCGAGGGGGCTCTCCTCGTCAACCCGGGCGGCCCCGGCGGCTCCGGGGTCGACATGGTCGGGTCCGGTGTCGAGAACGCGGTCACCCCGGACGTCGCGAAGCACTTCGACGTCGTCGGGTTCGACCCGCGCGGCGTCGGCTACTCGAGTCGCGTGCGCTGCGGTGGTGCCGCGGAGCTCGACCGGTTCCTGTACCCCGATCTGCCGGGGAGGATCGGGTCGGCCGCCTGGCTCGCGGCCGACCGGAAGGTCGCCGACCGGTTCGCCGCCGCGTGCGCGGAACACACCGGTGCACTCCTCGGGCACGTCGACACCACCAGCGCGGCACGGGACCTCGAACTCCTCCGCGCGGACCTCGGGGAGTCGAAGCTGAACTACCTCGGCTACTCGTACGGGACCGCGCTCGGGTCGGTGTACGCCGGGCTCTACCCGGGGCACGTCGGGCGGTTCGTGCTCGACGGCGCCGAGGATCTCTGGTCGGAGAGCAGCGAGGCCGCGTCGGACTCGCAGGCCGGGGCGTTCGAGGGTGACCTGCGCGCGTGGATGCGAGCCTGTCTCGCGGGCGAGGACCGGGCCGTCGGCAGCGGCACCTGTCCGTTCTCCGGGTCGATGGACGGCGCGATGGACCGTCTCCGGACCCTGCTCGCCGACACCGAGGCGCACCCGCTCGTCACGGCCGGCGGGCGGGAGCTCACCGGCGCCGTCCTGGCGACCGCGATAGCGACGCCGCTCTACCGCACATCGGAGTGGCCGTCCCTCACGACGATGCTCGCCGCGACCCTGCACGG
Organism: Curtobacterium phyllosphaerae; assembly: GCF_049341865.1. Classification (NCBI taxonomy): domain Bacteria; kingdom Bacillati; phylum Actinomycetota; class Actinomycetes; order Micrococcales; family Microbacteriaceae; genus Curtobacterium; species Curtobacterium phyllosphaerae. Next base: position 171,006 of record NZ_JBMPIU010000007.1, read on the forward strand.
CGACCCGACCAAGGCGTTCCGGCTCGCGGACCAGTACAACGGACGGCGGTCGAACGGCACCTACATGGACAACCAGAACGAGGCGTTCACCGCCATCGGCTGCCTGGACTACGGGTCCGACGACGACCTCGCCGACATGCGCGCCGACGCCAGGGCCCTCGCGAAGGCGGCGCCGGTGCTCGGGCCGTACCAGGCGTACAGCGGGGTCACGTGCGGAGCCTGGAAGTACGGCCCCGTCGACTACCCGGAGCCGGTCACGGCGCCCGGAGCCGACCCGATCATCGTCGTCGGCACCACCGGCGACCCCGCGACGCCCTACGCCGACGCGAAGTCGCTCGCCGCCCGGCTCGACTCCGGCCACCTCATCACCAAGGTCGGCCAGGGGCACACGGCGTACGACCTCGGGGACGAGTGCGTCGACGACAGCGTCGACGCGTACCTGCTGCACGGCACCGTCCCGGCGGACCACCTGCGCTGCCGCTGACCTGCCGTCGCCCCGACCTCACACTGGCGGTGCGAGCCGCTCCCGGAGGAACGCGACGACGCGGTCCCGCGCTCCGAGTGCCGGATGGCCGGGGACCTCGCGGACCTCGTTCGTCAGCACGGAGTGCGCAGACGCCGGGAACCCGGTCGGGTTGCCCGGCGAGGAGTCGAGCTCGATGACCTCGAACGCGTCACCGAGCCGGTCGCGGATCGCCGCGAAGCGCTCCGGCGGCACGAGACCGTCCTGGCTGAACCGCAGTCCGATCGCGCAGACGTCCCCGGCGCCGGCACGTGCGGCGACGCGGTCGAGCTCCTCCGCCGACATCGTCGGATCGGCGCGTCGCGTGGCGCCGAGCGGCATCGGCACGCCCGGCTGGCTGACCACCGACGCGCGCACCGAGTCGTCGACCGCGGCGGCGAGGGCGAACCCGCCCGTGAAGCACATCCCGATCACGCCGACGCCGGTGCCCGGGGTCCGTCCTGCGAGGTCGGCGGCGACGGCGCGGAGATACGCCGTGACCGGACGACGAGCACCCACGGCGAACGCCCGGAACTCGGCCTGGACGCAGAGCCTCGCGACCACCCGCAGGGCGTAGCCGGCACTCATCGGGCGTCCTGGGTCACCGAACGGCGACGGGACGACCACGGTGAAGCCGGACGCGACGAGGTGGTCGGCGAGCCCGAGGACCTCCGGTGTGATCCCGGGCACCTCCGGGATGAGCACGACGCCCGGCCCGGAGCCCTTCTCGTAGCAGTCGTGCGTCAGTCCGCCGCCGCTGAACGGTGCGACCGACCAGCCGTCGAGCGTCGATGCGGGTGCGGCTCCGGGCTGTCCGGCCATGTGGTCTCCGATCGTCTGCGCGCGTCAGGCGGCGCGCGCCGCGCCGATCCGCACCGTGAACGGCGCGAGCAGCGGGTGTCCGGCGTCGAGGCCGGTGATCTGCGTGGCGACCTCGTCGTCGGTCGCGTCGGAGGCGAGGAGCGCCTGCAGCTCGACACTCTGCTCGTCGTCCGCGACGTCGAACCGCAATGCGGCCCCCATCGCGTCGAGGAGGGCGGTCGGCTCGGTGCCGGACTCGGCGATCGCGGCGGCCGGTGACACGAACCGCTCGTCGCGGGACAGCTTGCGGAGCGGCTGGCGCCCGACGCGGGTCACGGTGTCCGGCAGGTGCGGGTTCTCGAACCGGGCGACGATCGCTCGGACGTAGGCACGGTGCACGTCGGCGTCCAGTGCGTGGCGCTCGACGAGCAGGTCGCTCGTCTCGTCGAGCACGGCGAGGAGTGCCGACCGCACGGCCGGCATCGCCACGGCGTCGGAGATCCTGTCCGCCCCGGCGAGGAAGCCGTGGTACGCGACGGTCGCGTGACCGGTGTTCACGGTGAAGAGCTTCCGCTCGATCGACGCGGCGAGCCCGTCGACGTAGTGCGCACCGGGCAACGTCGGCTCGGCGCCGGCGAACGGCGTCCGGTCGATGGCCCACTCGTAGTAGGTCTCCACGGTGACGTCGAGGCCCTGGCCGGGTGCCTGCGCGGGCACGATGCGGTCGACGGCGGTGTTCGCGAAGACAGCCTTGGCGAGGGCGGCGTCCCGGACGTCGTCCGGCAGTGCCGCCTCGATGAACTCGCGGAGGCGGTCGGTGGCGTTGATCGCGTTCTCGCACGCCATCACGGCGAGCGGCGGAGCGTCGGCATCGCGGGCGACGAGCCCGCGGGCGATCACCGGCGCGATGAACTTCAGGACCGTCGGACCGACAGCGCAGGTGACGACGGCCGCCGCGGCGACCTCGTCGACGACAGCCGACTCGTCCGTGGCGCTGTTCACCGCACGGAAACCGGTGACCTCGTGGTCGGTCGCGCCGGCGCCGACCTCGTGCACGGTGTAGGAGTCGGCGGCGGCGAGCGCGTCGATGAGGGGTGCGGCGACGTCCGCGAACACGACCTCGTAGCCGGCCTGGTGGAGCAGGAGCCCCACGAAGCCACGCCCGATGTTCCCGGCACCGAAGTGGACGGCGGTCCCGACCCGGGCGTCGGTCACTCGTTGACCTCGGAGAGCATCGCGAAGATGGCGTCCTCGTCGGCTGCGTCGGTGAGCGCCTGCACCTGGTCGTCGTCGGAGAACACGATCGCGATCTTCGACAGGATGTCGAGGTGCTGGTTCTCGACGCCGGCGATGCCGACGACGAACCGGACGGGGTTGCCGTCCCAGTCGATCGGCGTGGAGTAGCGGACGAACGACAGCGCCGAGGCCTTGATGGCCTCCTTCGCGTCGTTCGTCCCGTGCGGGATCGCGAGGAAGTTGCCCATGTACGTGGACACGGTCTTCTCCCGCTCGATCATCGCGGGCAGGTAGTCAGCCGTGACCGCCCCCGCCTCCATCAGGATCTCGTGGGCCTCGCGCATCGCCTCCATCTTGGTGGTGGCGGTGCCCTCGGCACGGATCTGTGATTCCTGGAGGACGGGAGCGGTCATCGGTGGTTCTCCTAGTTTCGGCCCGTTTCCGGGAGTGCTGCTACTGCTGGGACTTGAGCTGCTCGACGACCTGGTCGTACTGCGGCGCATTCATGAAGTTACCCACCGACACGTGCTGCGCGTTCGGGGTCTTCTGGGTTGCGCGCTCCGTGAGCTGCTCCTGGGTGATGACGAGGTCCTCGTCACCGGACAGGTTCGCGATCGCCTTGTTCACGACGGTCACGCCCTCGATCCCGGCCTTCTTGATCTTGTTGCGGAGGACGCTCGCGCCCATCGCACTCGATCCCATGCCGGCGTCACAGGCGAACACGATGTTCTCGACGCGGGTGCGCGTCGCCGTGGCACTGGCGGATCCGACACCGCCGAAGGAGGACTCGGCCTCCTCCTCGGACGCCGGGGCGTTGTTGCCGAACAGACCGGCGGTCGCGGCGTTGGCGTCGCGGCCCTTGGTCGCCTGCATCTTCGCGAGGGCGTCGGACATGTCGCCGCCGCCGTTCGCGAGGTCGCGCTTGCGGGTGGCGATGAGGAAGAACGACGCGACGACACCGGAGACCGCGGCCGACAGGATGACGGACAGGATCACACCGAGGTAGCTGTCACGCGACGTGTTCGCGAGGACAGCGATGATCGACCCGGGCGATGCCGGGGCGGTCAGACCGGAGTTGAACAGGGCGTTCGTGCCGACACCCGTGGCACCACCGAGGATGACGGCGATGAACAGGACCGGCTTCTGCAGCACGTACGGGAAGTAGATCTCGTGGATGCCACCGAAGAACTGGATGAGGATCGCGCCGGGAGCGGTGGACCGGGCGGCGCCGACGCCGAAGAAGGTGAAGGCGAGGAGGATGCCGAGACCGGGGCCGGGGTTGGCCTCGAGGAGGAACAGGATCGACTTGCCGGACTCCTGCACCTGCTGCGCACCGAGCTGGTCGAGCACGCCGTGGTTGATCGCGTTGTTGAGGAACACGATCTTGGCGGGCTCGATGATGAGGCTGGCGAGCGGCAGGAGGTGCGCGTTGACGAGCGCCTCCACGCCCTTGCCGAGACCAGTCGCGATCGCCTTGAAGATCGGGGCGAACACGAAGAACCCGAGCAGCGCGAGCGCGAACCCGAGGATGCCGGCCGCGTAGTTGTTGACGAGCATCTCGAAGCCGGGCTTGATCTTGCCGTCCCAGATCTTGTCGATCTGCTTGATCAGCCACGCACCGAGCGGTCCGCAGACCATGGCGCCGAGGATCATGATCGTGCCGTTGGCGCCGATGATGACGCCCATGGCGAAGACCGAGCCGACGACGGCACCACGGGTGTCGTAGACCATCCGGCCGCCCTGGAACGCGATCGCGAGCGGGATCAGGTAGGTCAGGATCGGGCCGACGAGACCGATGTTGGCGACGCCGTCGGTCGTGCCGAAGCCGCCGAGGACGCCGACCGGGGTCCACCCGGTCTGGATGAAGAAGGCGGTGATGAAGCCCCACGCGATGAAGATCGCGATGTTCGGCATGACCATGCCGGAGAGGAATGTCCCGAACTTCTGGACGCGGACGCGGCCGCCTCCCCGTGACTTCGGGGCGCCGGTCGCTGCAACGGACGACGTTGTCATGAGCGGTTCTTTCTGTGTGTGCTGCTACGGGAAACGGATTGTGGTGCTGTGGGGGGACGGAGGGTGGTGCTGGAGGGGGTGGCTCAGGCGACGTGCGCCGCGGCCGCGGCGGCCTTGGCGGCCGACGCAGTGGTGGCCGCGAGCGCTGCCCGGGCCATCTCGCGCGCCTGGTCGAGGGTGTGCTTGCCGAGTTCGGCGCGCACGTCCGCGAGGGCGGCGGGAGTCATGGAGAGGGTGGTCGCGCCGAGGCCGACGAGCACCACCGCGAGGAGCGGGTCGGCGGCGGCCTCGCCGCAGATGCCGACGCCCTTGGACACGGCACCGCCGGCGGTGCCGAGCTGTGCGACGAGCCGGAGGACCGCCGGGTGCCAGGGGTCCTGGTAGCTCGCGACCGAGCCGAGGAGCCGGTCGGCGGCCATCGTGTACTGCGTGAGGTCGTTCGTGCCGATCGACACGAAGTCGGCCTCGGCGAAGACCTGCTCGGCGAGGAGCGCCAGGGACGGCACCTCGGCCATCACCCCGGCGGTGCGGATGCCGAGTTCGCGGGCGAGTGCGACGAAGTAGGCGGTCTCCTCGGCGTCGGCGACCATCGGCGCCATCACCCAGAGGTCGGCCTCGGTCTCGGCGTCGGCCTGGGCGAGCGCGGTGAGCTGGTCGCGCAGGATCTCCTCGTGGTGCCGGAGCGCGCGGAGGCCACGGCGGCCGAGCGCCGGGTTCTCCTCGCCCTTGTCGGTGAGGAACGGCAACGGCTTGTCGGCGCCGGCGTCGAGCGCGCGGACGACGACCTTCCGGCCCGGGAACGCCTGCAGCAGTGCGACGTAGGACGCCTTCTGCGACTCCACCGACGGCGCGTACGGGGAGTCGAGGAAGAGGAACTCGGTGCGGAACAGGCCGACGCCCTCGGCGCCGAGCGCGACCGCCCCGGCGGCGTCGGAGGGCGACCCGAGGTTCGCGAGCAGCGGGACGGCGGTGCCGTCTGCGAGCGCACCCGGGGTGAGCGGGGCGTCGAGCGCGGCGAGACGGTCGGCGATCCGGGCCTCCGTCTCGGCGACGAGCGACGCATCCGGGTCGGTCGTGACGGACCCCGCGACCGCGTCGACGATGATCGGCGTGCCGTCGACGAGGTCGGCGGCGCCGGTGACGCCGACGATGGCCGTGATCCCCTTGGCGCGGGCGAGGATGGCGGTGTGCGACGTCGGTCCGCCGTCGCTCGTGACGAGCGCGAGGACCTTGTCGAGGTCGAGCAGGGCCGTGTCGGCCGGGGCCAGGTCGCGGGCGACGAGGACGAACGGCGTGTCGGACTCGGGGACGCCGGGTGCGTGGACGCCGCGGAGCTTCGCGATGATGCGCTGGGCGACGTCGCCGAGGTCGGCGGCCCGCTCCCCCATGTAGCCGCCCATGCCGGCGAGGATGTCCTGGAACGCCTGGAACGCCTCGTACACGGCGCGTTCCGGGTTCGTGCCGCCGTCGATGCGGGCGTGCACGTCGTCGAGGAGCGTCGGGTCCTGGGCCATCAGCGCCTGGGCCTCGAGCACCGCCTGGGCGTCGCCGCCGGCGAGGGCGCCGCGCCTGCTGAGGTCCTCGGCCACGGCGGCGAGCGCGTCGTGCACCGACGACTTCGCGGAGTCCGCCGAGCCCTCGAGCGGCGTGGTGGCCGGTTCGCCGAGCGGGTCCGCCATGCGCAGCACGGGGCCGTAGGCGATGCCACGACCGACGCCGATTCCGGGCAGTACGGACATCCGAGACTCCTTCATCTCAGCACGCGACCTGACGGCACGTGCGGGGCACAAGCGGGGCGCACCGGCGTGCGCTGCGACGACCATACATCGATCTCGGTTGACAAACAAACAAATCCGGGGATAAATATGCAGAAACAGACGCCCGTTTGAGTCTGACTCCGCAACAGCCCGCGAATCGGTGCCCGAATGCATCGGTTCGTGTCCGCAGCACGGTCCGATCGCGACCCGCACGCACGACAACGAGGTCCCATGTACGCCCCCGAACGCCATCAGCGCATCGTCGAGCAGGCCCGGCAGCAGGGCCGTGTCGACGTCAAGGACCTCGCCGAGCTGCTCGCCGTCACGCCGGAGACGATCCGCCGGGACCTCACCAGCCTCGAGCGTCGCGGGCTCGTCCGTCGTGCCCACGGCGGCGCGATCCCCGTGGAGCGGATCACGATCCACGCCGGTGTCGGCGACCGCGGGGGCATCAACACGACGGAGAAGATGGTGATCGCCGAGGCGGCACTCGGCGAGCTCCCGGAGAACGGCTCGGTCATCATCGACGCCGGCACCTCGACCATCTGCCTCGCGGAGATGCTCCCGACCGATCGCGGGCTCACCGTCGTCACGCACTCGCTCCCGGTCGCCATGGCGGTCGCGAACCGGCCGGGCATCGACCTGCACTTCCTCGGCGGGAACATCCGGAGCGACTCGCTCGCGGGCGTCGGCACGTGGACGCACCAGCTCGTCGGGATGGTGAGCGTCGACGTCGCGTTCATCAGCATCAACGGGATCACCCCGGAACGCGGCCTCACGACGCACAACATCGCCGAGGCGGCCGTCAAGTCGGCGCTCATCAAGGCGGCCAGGCGGAGCATCCTCCTCGCGGACCACACCAAGTTCGGCCGCGAGGAGTTCGGCCGGGTCGCGCCGCTCGCCGCGATCGACACGATCATCACCGACCCCGCCGTCAACCTCGACCTCGTCCGCGAGGTCGAGGCCGCGGGCACCGAGGTCTTCTGGCCGGGCCGCTCCTGACGAGCCCAGTCCCCTCCCCGTCCCCGTCCCCGTCCCCGTCCCCGTCCCCGTCCACCAACCGCTCGCTACCATGAGGGCGCACCCACCAGGACCCCCTGCGGTCCGACCGTCGACAGGAGTACCGATGTCCGAAGCCACCCGCACCGTCACCGTCGCCAGCGCGTCCGGCCTGCACGCCCGCCCGGCGTCGCTGTTCGTCCAGAACGTCACCTCGTCCGCCCACCAGGTCACGATCGGCAAGGGCGACAAGTCGGCGAACGCGGGCAGCATCCTCGGCCTGCTCGGCCTCGGCGTCGAGAGCGGCGACCAGGTCACGCTGACCGTCAACGGCGACGACGCCGAGAAGGTCGCGGACGAGCTCGTCACGTTCCTGCAGACGGACCACGACGCGGCGTAGACGCTCCCGCGGAACACCAGGTCGGCCGCGTCGCGCAGAGCTGTTCCCCTGCGCGACGCGGCCGACCTCGCGTTCTCCGGAACCCCGACCGGACCGGCCCTGGATAGGGTTGAGGCATGTCACGCCTGCGCCTCGCGACCGTCAACGTCAACGGCATCCGCGCCGCCTTCCGCAAGGGCATGGGCGAGTGGTTGTCCTCGCGTGACGTCGATGTCCTCGCGATGCAGGAGGTCCGTGCGACCGACGACGACGTCGCCGCGCTCCTCGGCGACGACTGGACCGTCCTGCACCACCCCGCGACCACGAAGGGCCGCGCCGGTGTCGCTGTCGCGTTCCGCGTCGGCGGCCACGTGGCGGGTGCCGACGTCCACCGCGTGGCGCTCGGTCCGGACGACTTCGACTCGGCGGGCCGCTGGCTCGAAGCGGACCTCGACGTCGACGGGACCCTCGTCACGGTCGTGAGCGCGTACGTCCACTCGGGCGAGGCGGACACGCCGAAGCAGGTCGAGAAGTGGAAGTTCCTCGACGCGATGGCCGAGCGGCTCCCGGAGCTCCGTGCACACAACCCGCTCGCGGTCGTCGTCGGCGACCTCAACGTCGGGCACGACGAGCGCGACATCAAGAACTGGAAGGGCAACGTCAGGCGGGCCGGGTTCCTCCCGCGCGAACGTGCCTACCTCGACCGCTTCCTCGGCGCCGACGGCGAGCCGGTGACCGCGGTCGACGGCTCGACCGGCACCGGCCTCGGCTGGGTCGACGTCGGGCGCGCGCAGGCCGGCGACGTCGACGGCCCGTACACGTGGTGGTCCTGGCGCGGCAAGGCGTTCGACAACGACTCCGGCTGGCGCATCGACTACCAGCTCGCGACCCCGGACCTCGCCGCGACGGTCTCGCAGCACGTCGTCGACCGTGCCGCGTCCTACGACACGCGCTGGTCCGACCACACCCCCGTCGTCGTCGACTACTCCCTCTAGGACTCCCCATGGCCACCGCCCAGAAGACACGTCTGTTCTCCGGCATCCAGCCGTCCGCCGGATCCCTGCACCTCGGCAACTACATCGGTGCGCTCACGCAGTGGCGCGACCTGCAGGACGAGTACGACGCGATCTACTGCGTCGTCGACATGCACGCCATCACGTCGCCGCAGGACCCGGCCGCACTCCGCGAGAACACCCGACGGACCGCAGCGCAGTACATCGCCGCAGGCATCGACCCCGGGCGCTCGACCCTGTTCATCCAGTCGCACGTGCCCGCGCACGCCGAACTCGCCTGGGTGTTGAACACGCTGACCGGGTTCGGTGAGGCGAGCCGGATGACGCAGTTCAAGGACAAGTCCGCGCGCCAGGGCTCCGAGTCGGCCTCGGTCGGCCTGTTCACGTACCCGATGCTCATGGCGGCGGACATCCTGCTGTACGACGCGGCCGTCGTCCCGGTGGGCGACGACCAGCGGCAGCACGTCGAGCTGACCCGCGACCTCGCCGCGCGGTTCAACGCCCGGTTCGGCGACACGTTCGTCGTGCCGACGGCGCAGATCCTGCCCGACGCCGCGCGGATCTACGACCTGCAGAACCCCACCGCCAAGATGAGCAAGTCCGCCGCGACCGACGCCGGCCTCGTGCAGCTCCTCGACGAGCCGGGACGGACCGCCAAGAAGATCCGTTCCGCCGTCACGGACACCGAGCGCGAGATCGTCGCGGACCGTGAGCGGAAGCCCGGGATCACGAACCTCCTCGCCATCCTGTCGTCGTTCACGAGGACGCCGATCCCGAAGCTCGAGTCGGAGTTCGCCGGCAAGGGCTACGGCGACCTCAAGGGGGCGGTGGCCGACGCCGTGGTCGCCGAACTCGAACCGGTGCGCGCGCGGACCCTGGACCTCCTCGACGACCCGGCCGAGCTCGACCGGCTGCTCGCCGTCGGTGCCGACCGTGCCGAGTCCATCGCACAGGAGACGCTCGGCGAGGTCTACGACCGCATCGGCTTCGTCCCGCGCCGTCGGCGCTAGGCGACCATGCTGCCCGTGACGCTGTCGTCCCCGTTCGTCCGGCTCGACATGCCGACGCGGGCGGACACCGTCGCGATCACGGACGCGTGCCAGGACGCCAGCATCCAGCGCTTCACCACCATCCCGGTGCCGTACCGACCGCAGGACGCCCACGCCTTCGTCGACGCGCTCGTCGGTCCCGGGTGGGCGTCCGACCGGGAATGCACCTGGGCGATCCGTCGGCCCGGGTCGACCTGGCTCGACGGGGTCGTCTCGTACCGGACGTCCGGTCGCGAGCTCGGGTTCTGGCTCGCGCCGTCGGCGCGCGGGCTCGGTCTGATGTCCGCGGCGGTCGGTCTCGTCGTCGACTGGGCGTTCGGCCGCGGGGACCCGGACGTCTACTGGGAGTGCTTCCTCGGGAACACCGCGTCCGCCGGCGTCGCCCGCCGCGCGGGGTTCTCCTACACCGGGGTCAGGCCCGGACGACTCCCGGGACGCGACGGCTCCCCGGTGGACTGCTGGACAGGGCTGCTCCGCGCCGACGGGCGACGGGCATCGGACATCGCCTGGCCGACGGAGTCGGTGTCGTCGTAGGATCGTCCTCGGGAGCGACGACGGTTCCGGGAGTGGACTCCGCCTCCCCCAGTCGTCGCTTCGGAGCCCAGCGCCCCGGTCCCCCGAACCGAGTCGGACCATGACCCACACCATCGAATTCGTCGCCCGCGACCACAGCGGCATCACCACCATCGTGACGTCAACGGGCGTCACCGACCTCGCGTCCGCGATCGTCGAGATCGAGTCGGGCGGCACCTACGTCGCCGGTCCCTCGTCGTTCGAACGCACCCGGGTCCGGATCGCGACGGCGCTCGGCACCGCCTACCTGTACGTGAACTGGGACGGCTCCAAGCGGAACAACCTGCACGACCTCGCGCACCAGGTGACCCGACCGATCGTCCTCCCGGGGCGCCGGCGGCGGACGCTCCGCGACGTCCTGCGTCGTCGCCGCTGACCGGCCGTCGATATGCTCGGTCGGTGAGCACCAGCACCCCGGGCGACAGCACCGCAGGGGCCGACGGACCGCCGTCCGCCCCGGTCTCGACCTCGGTCTCCGGTCCGGTCTCGGTCTCAGCCCCGGTCTCCGCCGCCGAGGAACGGGCGATGCGGCGGGCGTTCGAGCTCGCGGCCGAGGGTCCGCGGACCGGCGACCACGCCCGCGTCGGGGCGGTGCTCCTCGACGCGTCCGGCCGCACGATCGCCGAGGGCCACCACCGTGGCGCAGGCACCCCGCACGCCGAGGTCGATGCCCTGTCGAAGCTCCCGCCAGGGGCCGCCCGCGGCGCGACGGCCGTCGTGACCCTCGAGCCGTGCAACCACACCGGCCGGACCGGTCCGTGCGCCGTCGCGCTCCTCGACGCCGGGGTCGGACGCGTCGTGTACGCGATCGACGACCCCTCCCCGACGGTCCACGGCGGTGCGGACCGACTCCGTTCCGGAGGCGTCGACGTCGTGACGGGACTCCTCGCGGACCAGGCCGAGACGTTCCTCGAACGGTGGCTGCTCGCCCGACGGACCGGGCGCCCGTGGGTGACGGTCAAGTGGGCGTCGAGTCTCGACGGACGCGCCGCCGCCGCCGACGGTTCGAGCCGCTGGATCACCGGGGCCGCCGCCCGGCAGCACGTGCACGAACAGCGTGCCGACCACGACGCGGTCCTCGTCGGCACCGGCACCGTGCTCGACGACGACCCGAGCCTCACCGCGCGGGGCGACGCCGGCGAACTCCTGCCCACGCAACCCCTCGCGGTCGTGGTCGGTGACCGAGCGGTCCCGGACGAGGCGGCGGTGCGACGGCACCCGCGCGGGTTCGTCGCCGTGCCCGGTCACGACCTCGACGCGGCGATCCGGTCGCTCCGTCCGCTCGGGGTGCACACCGTGTTCGTCGAAGGCGGTCCGACGATCGCGAGCGCGATGATCCGCGCCGGTCTCGCCGACGAGCTCCTCGTCTACATCGCCCCCGTGCTGCTCGGCGGTCCCGGGCTGGCACTCCACGACCTGGGCGTGGGAAGCATGAACGCGCGTCTGCGGTTGGACGTAGCATCGATCACCGAACTCGGCCCGGACCTCCTGTTCCGCGCCCGCATGGACCGGAGCACCCCATGAGCGACGCCCTGACATCCGCCACCCCGGGCAGTCCGGTGCGTTTCGAGGTCGCGACGCACGTGCCGACCGGCCACGGCACGTTCGAGATGCGCGCCTACCGCGACCTCGTCACCGGGGCGGAGCACGTCGCCGTCGTCGGCACGGCGCCGGACGGATCGGACCCGGTGGACGGCGCACTCGTCCGCGTGCACTCGGAGTGCCTCACCGGCGAGGCCTTCGGGTCTCTGAAGTGCGAGTGCGGTCCGCAGCTCGACGCCGCGCTCGACACGATCGCGACCGAGGGCGGGATCGTGGTGTACCTCCGCGGACAGGAGGGCCGCGGCATCGGGCTCGTCGACAAGCTCCGCGCCTACCGGTTGCAGGAGGACGGCCTGGACACGCTCGACGCGAACCTCGCGCTCGGTCTCCCGGCCGACGCCCGCGAGTACGGCGCCGCAGCCGGGATCCTCGCGGACCTCGGTGTGACGCGCATCCGCCTGCTGTCGAACAACCCGGAGAAGCAGCGGCAGCTCGAGGAGCACGGCATCGTCGTGGACCAGCTCGTCCCGCTCGTCGTCGGCGTGTCGACGGAGAACTCCGGGTACCTCGAGACCAAGCGCGCCCGGATGGGGCACACCCTGCCCGAGCACCTCCAGGCCGACGCGCGCCGCTGAACCGTCCGCGCCCGACCACGTACGGTTGCGGGGTCGGACAACGAGAAGGATCCATGACCAACTTCCTGAGCCGCCGCAAGCCGCACGACGGACCCCGCGCGACGTTCGGCACCCTCCTGCCCTACCTGTTCGAGAACCGCAGGGTGATGGGGTTCATCATCTTCCTGAGCGTCCTCGGCGCTGCCGCGTCCCTCGCACAACCGCTGCTCATCCGCGAGGTCATCACCGCCGTCCAGAAGGGGCAGACGGTGGCGGTCTTCGTCACCCTGCTCGCCGTCCTCGTGGTGGTGTCCGGGCTCCTCAACGGCTTCCAGCACTTCCTGCTCCAGCGCGCTGGCGAGGGCGTCGTGCTCTCGAGCCGTCGCCGCCTCGTCGCGAAGATCCTGCGGCTCCCGATCGCGGAGTTCGACGTCCGGCGGACCGGTGACCTCGTCTCCCGGATCGGCAGCGACACCACGCTCCTCCGCGCCGTCCTCACGCAGGGGCTCATCGAGGCGATCGGTGGCGCGCTGACGTTCATCGGCGCCGTGGTCGTGATGGCGGTCATCGACCCGCTCCTCCTCGGCATCACCGTCGTCATCATCGCGCTGTCGATCGTGTTCGTCGGCACCCTGAGCCGCCGCATCCGCGTCGCGAGCAAGCGCGCGCAGGAGAAGGTCGGCGACCTCACCGCCGCGGTCGAGCGCGGCATCAGCGCCGTGCGGACCATCCGTGCCGCCGGGGCGACCGACCGCGAGGTCACCGAGATCGACGGCCACGCGACGGACGCCTACCGCCGCGGACTCGACATCGCCAGGATGTCCGCGTTCGTCGTCCCGGTGTCGTTCATCGCGCTCCAGGTCTCGTTCATCGTCGTGATCGGGGTCGGCGGGGCCCAGGTCGCCGCGGGCACGATCTCGATCGCCACCCTCGTCACGTTCATCCTGCTGCTCTTCATGATGATCACGCCGCTCGGCCAGGCGATGGGCGCAGCGATCGCGGTGAACCAGGCCCTCGGAGCGCTCGGCCGCATCCAGGAGATCCTCGACCTCCCCGACGAGGACGCCGACGACGCCGCGGTCTCGCCCCTGCCGGCGGTCGCCACCGACGACGCGATCACCTTCGAGCACGTCTCGTTCCGGTACCGCGAGGACGCCCTGGTGGTGACCACGTCGCCGGACGGGACCATCGCGGCGGACGCGATGCGGGCCTCCAGTCCGGCGGGTGCCGTGGACCGGACGGGAGGCGGGACCGGCGTCGCCGACGACGGCCACCGCGACCAGGACCCGACCGTCCTGCACGACGTGTCGTTCAGTGTCCCCCGCGGGAGCCGCGTCGCGCTCGTCGGGCCCTCCGGCGCCGGGAAGAGCACCACGCTCGCCCTCATCGAGCGGTTCTACGACCCGACCGGCGGCGTCATCCGACTCGGCGGCATCGACGTCCGCGGACTCGACCGCGCCGACCTCCGCGCGCAGATCGGGTACGTCGAGCAGGACGCCCCGGTGCTCGCCGGCACGATCCGCGCGAACCTGCTCCTCGGGTCGCCGGCCGCGACCGAGGACGAGTGCGTCCGCGTGCTCGAGGCCGTCAACCTGACCGAGGTGCTCGACCGGGACGAGCGCGGCCTCGACGCGCAGGTGGGCGAGGACGGCGTGATGCTGTCCGGCGGGGAACGGCAACGACTCGCGATCGCCCGAGCGCTCCTCGCCGCACCGCCCATCCTGCTCCTCGACGAGTCGACGTCGAGCCTCGACGGCATCAACGAGCAACGGCTCCGACTGGCGATCGACGCCGTCGCGGCCGACCGGACGCTCCTCGTCATCGCACACCGCCTGTCGACCGTCGTCGACTCGGACGTCATCGTCGTGCTCGAGCACGGCCGGGTCGTCGGCATCGGTACGCACTCGGAGCTGGTGCAGACGACGCCGCTGTACCGGGACCTCGCGAAGCACCAGCTGCTCGTCTGAGGCGACACCCCGGCCGTCGCGGAACCGTGTCACCCCGACGAGAGTGTCGGACCGGTGGACCACGGGGGACGGCCCGCGCGGGATCAGGCCCCGAACGGGTCCGGTGTCAGCATGTACACCGTCTCGAGGTACTCCTCGATGCCCTCGTGCGACCCCTCTCGGCCGAGGCCGGACGCCTTGACCCCGCCGAACGGTGCGCTCGCGTTCGAGATGACGCCCATGTTCAGCCCGAGCATCCCGGACTGCAGCCGCTCGGCGAGCCGCTGAGCCCGGGCGAGGTCGGTCGTGAACGCGTAGGACACGAGCCCGAACTCGGTGTCGTTCGCGAGCCGGACCCCCTCGTCCTCGGTCGCGAACCGCGTGATGGAGACGACCGGCGCGAAGATCTCCGTCGTCAGGATGTCCGACCCGGGCTCGACACCGTCGAGGATCGTCGGGGCGTAGAACGTGCCCGCACGGTCCACCGGCTCGCCGCCGACGACGAGCCGGGCGCCACGGTCGATCGCGTCCGCGACGAGCCGGGATGCCTTGTCGACGGCCTTCTGGTCGATGAGGGGCCCCATCGTGGTGCCGTCCTCGCTCCCCCGGCCGATGGTGAACGCCTCCACCTTCGCGGTGAGCCGTTCGAGGAACGCGTCCGCGATGCCCTCCTGCACGAAGAACCGGTTCGCGGCGGTGCAGGCCTCCCCGACGTTCCGGAACTTCGCGAGCATCGCCGCGGTGACGGCGGTGTCGAGGTCGGCGTCGTCGAACACGAGCAGCGGCGCGTTCCCGCCGAGCTCCATGCTCGTCTTCAGGACGTTGTCGGCCGCGAGCTTGAGGAGCGCCGAGCCGACCGGGGTCGACCCGGTGAAGGTCAGCTTGCGGAGTCGTCGGTCCGCGAGGAGCGGGCCGGACTGCCCGGCGGCGTCGGAGGTCGGGACGATGTTCAGCACCCCGTCCGGCAGCCCGGCCTCCTGGAACAGCCGTCCGAGGAACAGTGTGGTCAGCGGGGTGAGGTCGGCGGGCTTCACGACGACGGTGCACCCCGCGGCGAGTGCCGGCGCGATCTTCCGCGTGGCCATCGCGAGCGGGAAGTTCCACGGCGTGATGGCGTAGACCGGTCCGACCGGACGCTTCAGGACGACCGCGCGGCCGGTGCCCTCCGGGTTCGTCGAGTAGCTGCCGCGGATCCGGACGGCCTCCTCGCTGAACCAGCGCAGGAACTCGGCACCGTACGTCACCTCGCCGCGGGACTCGGCGAGCGGCTTGCCCATCTCGAGCGTCATGAGCGCCGCGAGGTCGTCGGCGTGCGCGTGGACGAGGTCGAACGCACGGCGCAGGACGTCCGAGCGCCGACGCGGCGGTGTCGCGGCCCAGGAGTCCTGGGCGGCGACCGCGGCGTCGAGCGCGGCGATGCCGTCCGCGGGGGTGCCGTCGGCGACGTCGGCGATCACGGCACCGGTGGAGGGGTCCTGCACCGCGAACGTCGCACCGGACGACGACGCGCGCCAGGACCCGCCGACGAACACGCCGGTGGGCACGCCCTCGACCCGGACGACGTCGTCGGTGACGGTCGCGAGGGCTGCCGGGGTGGTCGTGGTGTCGGTCATGCGGTACCTCCTGCGGTGCGGGTGTCGGACTGGGTGACGGCCTGGGTCGAGGGGAGGACCTGGCCGCCGGCGACCCGGATCTCCGCCAGCGCCGCCGTGCTCGGACCGGGTGCGACGCCGGCGACCAGGTCGTCGAGGACGCGGACGCCGAGCCCGGCGGACGCACCGTCGAGGGCGGTCGCCCGGACGCAGTGGTCGGTGGCGATACCGACGACGTCGACCGCGTCGACACCGGCGTCGTCGAGCACCGCAGCGAGGGGGCGACCCTCGTCGTCGACACCCTCGAACGCCGAGTAGGCGGGCACGCCCATGCCCTTCCGGACGTGCACGTCGACCGCGGTCGTGTCGAACGCCGGGTGGTAGTCGGCGCCGGGCGTCCCGCCGACGCAGTGCACCGGCCAGGTGGTCACGAAGTCGGGGCCGACCGCTCCGCCGGACACGGACGCGGCGAAGTGCCCGCCGTTGTCGTCCTCGCCGTGGTGCCAGTCCCGCGACGCCACGACGAGCGCGTACTCGTCGGCGTGCGCGTGCAGGAAGTCCGTGATGCGGGCGGCGGTGTCGGCGCCACCGTCGACGCCCAACGCCCCGCCCTCGGTGAAGTCGTTCTGGACGTCGACGACGATGAGGGCTCGGGTCATGCGACCATCCTGGCCCGCGGGGTCCGCGCCCATGTCAGTTGTCGGACAGGTTCCCACCGCACCGGTAGACGGCGGCGGTGACCGCGTCGAGGGCGGGGAGCGCTGCCGCACGGGAGGACCCGAGCGCGTAGAACGCGAACGTCAGCCGTGTGCCGTCCGCGGCGTCGATGTACCCGCCGAGCGTGTTCGCGGTGTCGATCCAGCCGGTCTTGGCGTGCACCTTCCCGCGGGCCACGGCGTTCGCACCCGTGAACCGGGACGACAGCGTACCGGACACGCCCGCCACCGGGAGCGCCTGTGCGAGCGTGCCGAGGCCGTTGGTCCCGGCGGCGACCTGCACCATGAGCTGCGCCACGAGCGCGGGCGACACGGCGTTCGCCGCGCTCTCGCCGGACCCGTCCTTGATGACGATGCCGGCGGCGTTCAGTCCATCGGCGCCGAGCGCCTTCTGGTAGACCCCGGTCAGGGAGGCGGCGGATCCGTCCGCGCCGGACTGGCGCGACGAGATCCGGGCGAGCATCTCGGCGAGCGTGTTGTCCGAGTTCGGGATCATCTGCCCGATGAGGGTCGACACCGGCTGGGACTGCACCTCGGCGATCGTGGCGGTGCCCGTGGTGGCGCGCTTCGTGATGCCCGCTCCGGCTGCGCCGACGACCCCGGCGTTCGCGAGCGCCGTCCGGAACGCCGCACCGGCTCGACCGACGGGGTCGGTGGACCGGGGCGAGGTGGCCGCCGCGGGGTTCGCGCGGTCGCCGTCGACCATGAGCGCGGTGACCTCGGGCTGGTAGCCGATGGTGCGCTCGGAGACCGGCCACGTCGGGTCCCAGGCGTCCGCGTCGTTCCAGTAGCTGTCGTCGGTCACGATGGTCGTGACCGGGGTGGACCCGAGCTTCGCCTTGACTTGGGTGGCGAGGTCGGCGAGCGTCGGGGCGCCCGGGTACACCGTGGCGCCCCCGACGGAGAGCGTGGCGTCGCCGTGGCCGACGATGGCGATCGTGCCGTCGCCCTCGTCGACGACGGTGGTCGGGATCCGGTAGCCGCCGCCGAGGTCGGCCAGCGCGGTCGCCGTGGTGAGCGTCTTCATCACGCTGCCCGTACGCGCCGGGGTCGAGCCGGACCGGTCGAAGAGGGTCGCACCGGTCGCCGCGTTCATCACGAAGCCCTCGAACTGCCCGAGACCGGCCGCCGACGCGGCAGCGGCGACGGAACAGGTCCGCAGGGTGCTCGGCGCCGCGACGTCGGTGGGGACCGGGCGCGCGGGGACCGTCGGCGTCGGTGTCGGTGTGGGTGTCGCGGACGAGGACGGACTGGAGGCACGACCGCCGCCGTTCCCGTCGGCCGCGGACGTCGACGTGGTCGGCACGGTCGCCGCCGCCACCGCGACGGCACCGCCGGACCCGAGGACGAGCACGGCGACGAAGCCGCCGACGGCCCAGGCGAGGGGCCGCCGCGCGACGGCCCGGCGGATCCCTGCGAGCGCCGAGCCGAGCCTCCCGTCCGTGGCGGGGGCGGGGTCTGGCGGAGTCTGGTCGTCGGACATCGCCGACGATTCTACGGACGACCGCGGCCCGCGGCTAGCTGTACTGAGCCATCAGGTTGGTGACACTCGGGCTGCGGGAGTGAGTCCGTGGCTTGAGTGGATCCGGTCAGTGTTGT
>NZ_JBMPIU010000008.1:0-135715 GCF_049341865.1 Curtobacterium phyllosphaerae
CCTGTCAACCCCGGTCACCACCACCGCGCCCCGCGGCGCCACGCCCCCCCCCCCGGGGGGGGGGGGGGGGCCCCGCGGCCCCCCCACCTCCCGTCGGTCATGTCGGAGGACGGAACTGCCGTCGCAACGATCGCAGGATCCGCATGACGACGTCGATCCGGTACTGGCTCGCCGCGAACGGGCGTCCGAGCTCCGCTCGGGGCGCCAGCACCACGTGCCCGTCACCGGCCCCGATCCAGATGCCGTACTCGCGCCGTGTCCCGCGGTACCACACCGTCGCCGCGTCGATGCGGTCGATGTCCTCCCACGGCAGGTCGAGGACCGGCGTGGACGATCGCGGTGCCCACCCGTGCAGGCCGTCCGCGTCGACGGTCCAGATCACCGGTCGGGGCGGGGGCAGGTCGTCCGCGGCGACCTCCGTCCGGGTCCGCACCGGGATGTGGAACGCCGGGCGGGCGCCGCCGCGGAGGCGACCGAGCACCCGGCGGTCGGACCGACCCCGCACGAGCGTCATCAGCGCGACGACGGGGCCCGTGACGATCAGCCCCGGTGGGACGAGGACCGCCAGGAACCCCGAACGGGACCGGAGGAGCTCGCCGACGACGTGCGGGTGCAGGAGCCCGAGCACGGTCAGCGCGATCCCGACGGCCACCACGACCGGCAGGACGACGGCGAGCGCCCGACGACCCGGGATCACGCCGTCGCGCAGCCGGCGCACCCAGGGCTCGCCGTCGTACTCCATGGCTCGATCCTGCACCGGCGCGTCGGTCCGCGTGTCAGACGGTCGGCACCCACACCCGCATCGTCGACGGTCCGGAGTTCGCCCATGTCGCATAGGGGGTGAACCGGGCACGACCGGGCGTTCCCGTGACGACGTCGGCGCGACCGTACGGCCACCCCTCGCCGTGCTGCTCCACGATGACCTCGGCGGTCGCGCCGTCGGCGGTGGTCGTCAGGGGCGCCGAGGTGTCGACCCGGACGTCGTTGACGCTGTCCTCGTCCGCCGTTGCTTCGAGGCTGAGGACGAGCGGGCCCCGCTCGATCGCCACCGTGCCGCGGATCGCGTCGATCCGGGGGTCGGGTTCGACCCACCTGGCCGCCATCGGGAGCGTCAGGGCGATCACGTCCCCGGCTGCGAAGGTCCGGGTCACGGTGGCGACCGGACCGTCGACCCGCACCGGCCCGGCGGACCCCACGACGAGATCGGCGCCCGCGGCCCACGCCGGCACGCGGAGGCTCACGGTGACCGGGGTCGTGGTCGCCTCCCGCACGGTGACGACGACGTCCCCGGCGAACGGGTACCCGCTCGTGACGGCGAGGTGGACCTCGGTCCCCGACTCCAGCACCGTGTCGATGTCGAAGTCGCCGTACTGGTGGATCTGCACCCCCTCCGCGGTCTTCGTCGCGAAGTACAGCTCGACGCTGGCGAGCGTCCGAGCGACGTTCGTCGGGCAGCACGAGACCTCGAACCACGGCGCGCGGAGGCTCGCGAGGGCCCGCGCGTTGAGTTCCACCTCGTCCGGCACCAAGCCGGGCACCCGCTGGTGCAGCGTGTTCGTGTAGAAGAACGCCCGGCCGTCCGCCCGCGGCGAGGCCATCACGTTGTTGAGGAGCGTCCGTTCGAGGAGGTCCGCGTACTTCGGGTCGCCGCTGTGCAGGAGGAGCCGCCACGAGAGCATGTTCGAGCCGATGCCGGCGCAGGTCTCGGAGTACGCCCGGTCCGGCGGGAGCTCGTAGTCGGCCCCGAACGCCTCGTCCTGGTGGTGGGAGCCCATGCCGCCGGTGATGTAGGTCCGCGTCGCGACGGTGTGCTGCCACTGGCGGGCCACCGCTTCGGCGAGTCCGGCGTCGCCCGTCTCGACGGCGACGTCGAGCGCACCGGCCGCCAGGTACAGCGCGCGGACCGCGTGCCCCCGGAACGTCGTGGCGTCGCGCACCGGGACGTCGTCCTGGAAGTACTCCTGGCCGTACTCGATCGGACCCAGGAGTCCGTGCCCGCGACGCTCGATGAAGAGCGCCGCGAGTTCGACGTAGCGGTGGTCGCCGGTCGCACGCCCCAGTTCGGCGAGCGCCGGTTCGATCTCCGGGTGACCGCACACGGCGACACGACCGTCCGGCCCGAAGGTCTCGTAGAGGTGGTCGGCGAGCCGGATCGCGGTGTCGACGAGCGCGCCCCCGCCGGCGGTCCGGATGCGTGCGACGGCCGCCTGGATCAGGTGGCCGAAGCAGTACAGTTCGTGGCCCCATTCCAGGTTCGAGTACCGCGGGGGCTGCCAGGAGCGCCCGAAGCTGGTGTGCAGGTAGCCGTCGGGCTCCTGGGCGGCGACGACACGGGCCACGAGCGCGTCGTACCGGCGCTCGAGCTCCGGGTCCGTTCCGTGTCCCAGCTCCCAGGCCATGCCCTCCAGCAGCTTGTAGACCTCGGAGTCGACGAACGGGACGCCGGCGTGCTCCCACCCGGTCTCCTCGGATGCAGCCCGGTCGAAGTTCCCGATCCAGCCGATCCGCTCCATCCACGTCTGGCAGTGCTCGAGGACCACCTCGGCGTTCTTCTCCTGCCAGTCGCGCCAGTACCCTGCCGTGAGCCGGATCTCGGTCGCGTCGAGCGGCGAGAGCCTGGAAGTGGAGGGTGCGACGGGGCCGCCTCGGCGCGCGGTCGGGGCGAGGTCGTCCGAGCGGGGTCGGTCGGTGGCGGTTCTGGGCATGGTCAGTCCTTCACGGCGCCGGCGGTGACCCCGGCGGCGACGTATCGCTGGGCGACGACGAGGAGGATCGTCGCCGGGATGGATGCGACGACAGCGGTCGCCATGATCGAGTTCCAGTCCTGGTTGTTGTTGCCGATGTAGCGGTAGATGCCGAGGGTGATCGTCTGGACTGTCCCGCCGGCGTTGAGTGTCGACGAGAAGACGAAGTCCGACCACGCCCACAGGAACGCGAACAGGCTCACCGTGACGATCGAGTTGCGGCTCACCGGCAGGACGATGGAGGTGAAGGTGCGCCACGTACCCGCGCCGTCGAGCTTGGCAGCCGAGAGCAACTCGTCCGGGATGCCGCTCATGAACGCCGTGAAGATGAGCACCCCGAACGGGACGGCGAGCGTCGAGTCCGCGAGGATCAGGCCCGCCGGTTGGTTGAGGATCCCGAGGTTCAAGTAGATGGCGTAGAAGCCCATCGCGATGATCACCTGTGGGATCATCTGCGCGACCAACAGGACGAACGAGAGCGCCGTCCCGCCGCGCGGCCGGAGCTTGGCGAGGGAGTAGGCCGCAGGGGCCGAGATCGCGACGGTCAGGACGACCGTCCCGAGACCGACGACGAGGCTGGTGGCGAGGTACGGGAGCTGCTGCTCGAGCACGGCGGCGTACCCGTCGAAGGTCGGTGTGAACGGGAACCACGACGGCGGGGAGCTCCGCATCTGCGACTGCGGGGTGAGCGACACGTTCACCATCCAGTAGATGGGGAACAACATGATCGCGGTGAGGAACACGCCGAGAGCGGTCTTCCAGGCGGATCGCCCGGACGATCGCCCGCGCTGACGCGTACCCGGACGAACTGCCCCGACCGGGACTCCGGTGCGGAGTCGGGTCGTCGTGCTGGACATCACTGTGCCTGCTTCCTCTGGACTCGGAGGTAGATGAACCCGCAGACCAACGCCATCACGATCAGCAGGTTGCCGACTGCAGCTGCAGGACTGAAGTTCGGGAGTGTCGACCCGAACCCGAGCTGGTACGACCAGATCGCGAAGGTCGTCGATGCGTTGCCGGGGCCGCCCTTGGTCATGATCCAGATAATGTCGAAGACCTTGAGCGTGTAGACGAGCCCGAGCAGGATGGTGATCGCCGAGACCGGTCGGAGCAGGGGGAACGTGATCCGCCAGAACTTCTGCCATGCGTTCGCCCCGTCGAGCGCTGCCGCCTCGTACAGGTCGGCCGAGATGTTCTGCAGCCCGCTGTACAGGATCACCAGGTTGAACGGGATGCCGATCCAGATGTTGGCGATGATGACGGAGACGAGGGCCCACTGCGGCGACGTCAACCAGTTGACCTGGCCGCCGCCGAACCCCTTGATGACCGAGTTGACGACACCCGAGTCGCTGTTCAGCATCCACGACCACGTCGATGCACTGACGATGAGCGGGAGGAGCCACGGCACCAGGAAGAGCGCCCGGAGCGTCGAGGAGAGCCGGAAGTTCTGGAAGAAGAAGACCGCCAGAGCCATCCCGATGGAGAACTGGAAGAGGATCGACACCCCCGTGAACACGAGTGTGTTCTCGAGGGCGGGGCCGAAGGTCGGGTCCTGGAAGACGGTGACGAAGTTCGCCAGTCCCACGAAGGCAGCGTTGCCGTCGATGAACGACCGGACGGTGTAGTCGCGGACTGACAGGTCGACGTTGCGGTAGAGGGGGTAGGCGTAGAAGATCACCAGGTAGGCGACGACGGGCAGGATGAACAGCCATGCTGTCACCTGTTCCGCACGGAACCGCTTCTGGAGAGCCGCCCGGACCGGGGGGCCGGCCGGGCCGGCTCCCCGGTCCGGCGCGGCGGCCTCGGGGCGTTCGATGATGGTGCTGCTCATGATGGGTGCTCCTTCGGGCCGCCGCGTCCGGCGATGTCGTGCGTTACTTCGTCGCCGCAGCTGCTGCGGTCTGGGCCTGCTGCAGCGCCGCCTCGGGAGTCTGCGAGCCGGACAGTGCGTTCTGCACTGCCTTCCACATCTGCTCCGAGATCTTCGGGTACTTCGTGCCGAGGTCGTCGCTCGTCCGCCCCCTGGCATCGCCGACGGCCGTGACCCACGGCTGCAGGTCCGGCGCCGATGCGAGCTGCTGCTTCTGGGCTGCCTCGGTCGGCGCGACGTAGGACAGGGTCGTGTCGGTCGAGACGACGTTCTTCGTGCTCGTGAGGCAGGACTGGATCTTGGCCGACACCTGGTAGCGCGCGGTGTCCTTCTGGACCGGGATCGTGAGGAACTCGCCACCGGTCGGCGCCGGGGCCGCTCCGCCGTCCTTCGCCGGGATCGAGATGATGCCGTAGTCGATGCCCGATGCCTTGACACCGGCGAGCTGCCAGGTGCCGTTCTCGCTGAACCCGAACTTGCCGGTCAGGAACTCCTGCCAGGACGTGGTCTGCGTGTTGTTGATCACGGAGTTCGGCGCGTAGCCCTTCTTGACCCAGTCGGTCCAGAGGGTCAGCGCGGAGACGCCGTCCGAGGAGTCGAGCTTGGTGAGCTTCGCTCCGGAGCCCCAGAACCAGGGGAGGAACTGGAAGCTGCCCTCCTCCGTCCCGATGCCCGAGAAGGTGATGCCCTTGTCGCCGTTCGCCGAGATCTTCTCCAGCGCCGACGTCAGCGAGGCCCAGTCCTTGACGCTCGACGGGTCGACCCCGGCCGCGTCGAGGACCTTCTTGTTGTAGTACAGCGCGAGCGTGTTCGCGCCGATGGGCACACCGTACGTCTTCCCGCCGACCTGTCCGGCGGCGAGGATGTTCTTCTCGATGGAGGCGGTGGAGGTCTTCGTCTCGGAGGTGTCCGTCAGGATCCCGGCCTCGGCGAGTGTCGAGACGACCGGGTTGTCGACGAGGAGCAGGTCCGGCGAGTTGTTCTGCTGCCCCGCCAGGAGCGCCTTGCTCGTGAGGTCGGAGGTGTCGTACCCGGTCCGCTTCACGGTCACTCCGGCTTCGGTTCCACACTTCTCGACGAGCTTGTTCCAGGCCGAGGAGGCATCGAACTGGGGGTAGGGGTCCCAGAAGGTGTAGGTGCCCTTCGGGGCGGCACCCGACGTCGAGGACGAGGTGTGGGCGGCGCAGCCGGTGAGCAGCACCGACGCGGCGGCGATGCCGACGAGGGCGCCGAGGGCGCCCTTGCGGCGGGGGAACGAGATCACAGTGATTCCTCTCTTGATGCAGTGTCTGCACGGTTCCGGGTGCGGAGAGGTCTGGCTGTGGACAGGATCTCTCCGTTGAGATCGAAACCGAAAGCGGTTTCGGGGAGACAGTATTTGCTGCTTCCATTGCTTGTCAACCCCTTTGTGAACTAGTTTCGTGGCATGGACGAGACACCCCCGCAACGTCGAGCCGAGTCGCGCGCGACACTCGCGGACGTCGCACGGGCTGCCGGCGTCTCGATCGCCACGGCGTCCAAGGCGCTCAACAAGAGGACGCACGTCAAGGACGAGACCCGCCGACGTGTCGAGCGAGCCGCCGAGTCACTCGACTTCCGACCGAACTTCTTCGCCCAGGCGCTGAACTCGAGCCGGACGAACAGCATCGGGATGCTCACGAGCGACCTCGACAACCGGTTCGTGCTCCCGATCCTGCTCGGAGCCGAGGACGCGTTCGGAGCCGGGTCCCTCTCGGTGCTCCTCGCGGACGCGCGCGACGACGTGATGCGCGAGCAGCTCCACATCACGACGCTGCTGACCCGCAAGATCGACGGACTCCTCGTCGTCGGGCGCACGACCAACCCCCGGCCGCCCGTCTCGGTCGCGGCGGACGTGCCGGTGGTCTACGTGTACGCGCCGTCCCTCGATCCCGCGGACACGTCGTTCACGCCCGACAATGTGATGGCCGGCCGACTCGCAGCTCGTCGACTCATCGACGGCGGCCGGAGGTCGATCGCCCTGGTGAACGGGCAGTCGCACTACACCGCTGCGCAGGACCGGGCGAGGGGTGCGGCTGCCGAACTCGCCGCGCACGGCCTGGAGCTGGTCGGGGGCGATCGCCTCCACGGGCCGTGGGGCGAGCGGTGGGGACGTGACTGCACACGGCTGCTCGTCTCCGCACACCCCGAGATCGACGCGGTCATCGCGGGGAGCGACCACATCGCGCGGGGCGTGCTCGACACCCTCCGGGTCATCGGCAAGCGGGTCCCGGAGGACGTCGCCGTCGTCGGCTTCGACAACTGGGACATCCTCGTGCTCGAGTCGGAGCCGCCGCTGACGAGCATCGACATGAACCTGCAGCACCTCGGCCGCGTGGCGGCACAGGAGTTGGTCGAGGCCATCGAAGGGACGACGACACCAGGACTCCACCAGGAGCCGGTCAACCTCGTGGTGCGCGAGTCCGCGTGACCACGCGCGGACCCGGGAGCCGGGCGTGTCCTCGGTCTCGCGAAGCCGCTCGCGGCCCCGTCGACCGGCGACGCGCCTCCCGGCTCACCGGAGCGGCGGCGTGATGTCCGCGTTGTACCGCAGCAGGGAGACCGGGACGCCCCGCCCCCGGTCGGGTTGCAGGTCGATCGTCGTCACGGCGACGTTGTGCATGCTGGGGAACACCACCCGGTACGCGTCGAGCGGGATGTCGAGCAGTTGACAGAGCGCGAGCCGGAGGACCGTGGAGTGTCCGACGACGAGCACCGGACCGGCCTGCTCCGCCGCCATCTCCGTGAGCGCCACCGTCACCCGCTTCGCCGCGTCGATGCCGGTCTCGCCGCCGGGCAACGGACGGGTCGCCGGCTCCCGGAGGAAGGCTGCGCGCGCCTCCGGGAACTGCGCCTCCATCTCACGACCCGTCATGCCCTCCGCCTGCCCGAAGTCGACTTCGCGGAGCCGTCGGTCGACCGAGATCGGCAGACCGGTCGTGCGCGAGGCCGGCATCGCGGTGCCGCGCGCCCTCGTCGCGTCGGAGGAGACGAGGTGCTCGAGCTCGGCTCCCGCCGCCCACCGACCGAGCGTCTCGGCCTGGGCTGCACCCCGGTCGGTGAGTCCGACGTCGCTGCGGCCGGCGTAGCGGTTCTCGGCGTGCCACGTGGTCTCGCCGTGCCGGACGAGGTGCATGACGGTCATCGGTCTGTCCCTCCGTCGGTCCGGTCCACGAACGCCGCGTAGGCGTCCTCGACCTGCGCGTCCGCCAGGTCGAGGGGCGCCACCGGTGGAGACGTGCGGACGAACTGCGCCACGGACGCCGCGAGCGGTTCCCGGAGCCAGCCGGCTCGGGCCAGGAGGGCCGTGCCGCGCGCACCCTCCGGTTCTCGCGGCACACTGACCTCCCGCCCCAGCACGGCGGAGCGCAGTGCGAGCCACCACCCGTTCCGCGCGCCGCCGCCGGTGGTGACGACGCGTCGGACCGGTGCTCCGAGCGCGGTGAGACGCTCGTAGGCGAGGCGTTCGACGAACGCGACCCCGAACGCGATGGTCCGGAACAGTTCGGCCTCGGACATCTCGTCGGTCGGTCGTGGCCACCGGCCGGCCATGGTGTCGTCCGGGACCGGGAACCGTTCGCCGGGACGCGTCAAGGGGTAGCTCACCGGGACACCTCCGAGTGCGGCCGCGGCTGCCGTGAGGGCGGCGAGGTCGCGCCCGGGCAGGAGTTCCGAGAAGGCCCCGGCGCCCACGTTGGACGCGCCGCCGGGGAACCACGCGTCGCCGAGCGGCGCCGGGTGCGAGTAGACACCCGCGCCGGTGTCACCGACCCGGGTCGGTGCGACCGCCTTGAGCACGAGCGTCGTGCCGAGGACGGTGCAGCCCGCGCCGCGCTCGACGGCTCCGGCGGCGAGCTGGGCAGCGACGCCGTCCGTGGTGCCGGCGATGAGTTCGACGCCGCGCGGCAGACCGAGCTCCGCGGCGACGGCCGGGTGGACGACACCGAGCGCGGAACCGCTCGGCACGACCTCGGGCAGTTCGGCCGTGTCGATCCCGAGGCGACCGAGGACCTCGAGCGGCCATCCCGCCGCGTCGAGGTCGGCACCGGTCTTGAGCGCACTCGACAGATCCGTCCCGAGCCGCGTCCGCGCGAGGTGGTTCAGGACGACGTCGGGTTGATGTCCGAAGCGACGGGCAGCCGAGGTGTCCCGCATGGCGAGCAACCTCGGGAGCGCCCAGGTCGGTTGCATCCGGTAGCCCATCCGTGTCCAGAGGTCCGCGCCGGCATCCTGGACCTGTTCGAGGAACGGTGCGCCCCGAGGGTCGTCGTACATGACGGCAGCGCCCTGCGGAGCACCGTCCGCCGTCAGGGGCACGAGCGTCCCGGACGTCCCGTCGACGGCGATCGAGCGGACCGAGAGCCCCCGCGGCAGTTCGCGGACGAGCTGTTCGATGGCGGATCGTGCCGCTGCGATCCACTGCTGCGGGTCCTGCTCGTGGGAGCGACCGACGCGCGTGCTCCGGAACGGCCGGGTCACCGGTCCGTGCGTTGCGCCGTCCTCACTGACCGCGACGGCTCGCAGGCTCTGGGTCCCGAGGTCGATGCCGACCCATGCGTCCGTCACCGCGGTCGCTCCCAGGTGCGCCACCGTTCGGCGAACGCGTCACGCGAAACGAGGAAGTCCTCGTGTCGTGCCGCGGCCGTCTCCGAGTCGCGCGGGTCCGGGTGGAACGCGGTCCGCTGCACCGGCATGGCCTGCGCGACGGCTTCGGGAGTGAGTCCACGCTCCGCGGCGAGCGCAGCGATGTGCGCGCCCCGTGCGCCGAGTTGGCGGCCGGGCTCGCTCGTCACCGTGGTGCCGACGGTGTCGGCGATGACCTGACACCAGAGGCTGCTGGCCGAGCCGCCGCCGGAGAGGGCCAGGAGCTCGGGGACCGATCCCGTCGCGTCCACGCAGTCCCGGATGACGTGTGCGAGTCCCTCGAACACGGACCGTGCCAGGTCGGCCCGCGTGGTCGAGAGGGTGATGCCGGCGAAGACACCGCGGGCGTGGGGATCGAGGAACGGCGCTCGCTCGCCCGCCTCGGACAGGTACGGCCAGGTGCGGACGCCGTGCGATCCGGACGGGGCCGCGGCGGCGAGGGCCGACAACTCGGCCGCGTCCTCGATCTGGAGGATGGTCATCGCCCAGTCGACGACGCCGGTCCCGGCGAGCGTGGGGAACGCCCGCAGCGGCTGGGGCTGGTCCCGGTTCCGGAGCGTCAGTCCGGACGGCGGTCCGCTCGTGTCCGCGGCGTCGAGCTGCACGCCGACGCACAGGGTCGTGCCGAGGATGCCGAACGCCGATCCGGGAGCCGTGGCGCCACTCCCCCATCCCGTCGCCACCACGTCGTACGGTGCCATCGTGACCGGTGTCCCGAGTGCCAGGCCGACCGCCGTGGCGATCCTCGGGTCGAGCGGAGCGGTGAGCTCGTCCGCCGCGAGCACGGGCGGGACGAGCTCCCTGGCCCACTCCAGTCCGTAGATGTCCACAAGTTCATCGGACACCGTGCCGGTCGCGATGTCGAGCCACGGTGCGGAGGCGTCCGACGGGTGCAGACCGAGCACGCCGGTGAGCGCCCGGTACAGCCACCCGCCACAGGTCAGCACCGTCGCCACCTCCGCCAGACGGTCCTCGTCCTCGCGACGCAACGTGGCGAGGATCGCATGCGGGAGCCCGCTGTTCCCCAGGGAGCCGTTGATGCGGAACGCCTCGTCGAGCGAACCGGATGCTCGCCATTCCTCGACCACCGCGGAGGAACGGGCGTCGTTCCACAGGATCGCCGGGCCGGCGGGCCGCCCCGACCGGTCGACCGGCCAGAACCCGTCCCCCTGCGCCGTCAGTGCGATGCGGACGACCCGCTCGCCGGCGAGGCCGACGGCTTCCCGGAGGCCCTTGAGGACCGCGTCGAGCACCCCCGTCATGTCCTGCTCGCTCCACCCCGGCGTGGCGCCGGTGACACGGGTCCGCTGCGACGCGGTCCCGTGTTCCGTGCCCTCGTCGTCGATGAGCACGACCTTGATCAGGCTCGTCCCGACGTCGATCGCGGCCGTCAGCCCGCTCATCGAGCGATGCGGTCGAGGACCGCTGGGTTCGCGACGTGCTCGGGGACGTCGCCGCGGAGGTACGTCGCGACGTCCGTCGCGACGATGTCGGCGGCGCGTTGCGCCGTCTGCTTCGTCGCGCCGGCGAGGTGGGGCGTCGCCACGACGTTCCCGGCGCGGAGCAGCGGCCACCCGGGTGGCGGGGGCTCGACGTCGAACACGTCGAAGGCCGCCGCAGCGAGGCTCCCGTCCGCGAGGAGCGCCGGGAGCGCGTCGTAGTCGAGCAGGTCGCCCCGCGCACTGTTGACGATCACGGCACCCCGACGCATGAGGCCGAGTTCGCCGGCCGCGATGATGTGCCGCGTCTCGGGGGTCAGGCGGGCGTGCAGGCTGACGACGTCGGCGAGGCCCAGGAGTTCCGGGAGCGCCACCCCTCGGACCCCGTCGCGCTGCAGCGCGTCGGGGTCTGCGTACGGGTCGTACGCGATCACCGTCGAACCGAACGCCTGGAGGATCCGCGCCACGATGCGACCGATCGCCCCGTAGCCGACCAGTCCGACGGTCGCGGCACCCAGCTCGACGCCGACCTCGGAGTAGGCGTAGTAGTCGCCGCGCCATCGACCGGCGCGGAGCTCGCGGTCGCCGTCGCTGATGCGACGCATCGCCGTCAGCATCAATCCGACGGCGAACTCCGCTGCGGCCTGCGCGTTCCGACCGGGGGCGTAGGTGACGATGACGCCCGCCGCGGTGGCGGCCGCCAGGTCGACGTTCACCGGGCCACCACGGCAGACGGACACCATCCTGAGCGCCGGACGTGCCGCGAAGACGTCCGCGGTGAACGGTGCCATCTGGGTGACGACCACGTCGGTCTCGTGGAGTGCGTCGATGAGGTCGGCGGCGCTCCCGCTGGCTTCGTGGACACCGTCGACGTCGCCGAACGGCGTGTACGGCCACGGCAGCGTCAGGTCGTCGTACTCGACGGGTACCGCAGGATCGACATGCGCGGTCAACGCGTCGCGGAAGAGCGCCGGGGTGACGAAGTGGTCACCGGCGAGGAGGATTCGTGGCATCGTTCTCTCCGATCAGGCGCGACCGTGGCTGGCACGGGAGCGACGGGCGATGGCGTCGACGCCGACCGCGATGAGCACGACGACACCGGTGATGAAGTACCGGATCGACGAGTCGAGGTTGAGCAGCGTCAGGCCGCTCGAGATCGCAGCGATCACCAGCACGCCGAGCAGCGCTGAGATGGCGGAGCCACGACCACCGAACAGACTCGTCCCGCCGATCACGGCGGCGGCGATGGCGTTCAGGTTGGTGTCGCCGCCCCCGCTGCTCGTCGCGGCGGACGCGAGTCGGCCCGCAGCGAGGATGCCCCCGAACGCGCCGAGCGCGGAGCAGATCATGAAGGTCGTCGTGAACGTCCAGTTGACGTTGATGCCGGCCCGCCGGGCGGCTTCCTTGTTGCCGCCGACCGCGAAGACGTTCCTCCCCCACCGGGTCGAGCGCAGCGCGTAGTCCGCGGCCAGGACGAGCACGACGAAGACGACGAACATCCAGCCGAACCCGCGGGCCTGGTTCATGTAGGCCGCGATCGCGAGGAGCACCACCGTCATGACGGCCGCCTGCACCACGAGACCGGTCGTGGACGCACCGGAGAGGCCGGCTCGGCGTCGGCTCCTCGAGCTCAGGTACTTCAGGAGGAAGTAGGCCACACCGATGACCACCGCGAACACGTAGGAGACGGGCTTCGGCACGAACGCGAGCTGCCCGAAGGTCACGAGGGGCGAGTCGTAGGGCAGGTTGATCGACCCGGTCGGTCCGAGCACGAACAGCTGGAGCCCGAGGAAGGCGAGCAGCCCACTGAGGGTCACCACGAAGGACGGGATCCCGATGCGCGTGAAGATGACGCCGTACAGGTACCCGATCGCGACACCGATCGCGATCGTGATGACGAGTGTCAGGCCGAGCGGCAGGTGGTTGTTGACGAACAGGACCGCGAGGACCGCCGCGGAGAAGCCGCTCACCGAACCGACGGACAGGTCAATCTGACCGACGAGCAGGACCATCACGATGCCGAGGGCCAGGATCCCGACCGGACTGGCGTCCATGAGCAAGTTCGACAGGTTCTGGCTGGAGAGGAAGATCGGGTTGAGGGTCTGGAAGATCACCGAGATGACCACCAGCCCGATGATGACGGGCAGTGCGCCGAGGTCACCGGAGCGGAGTCGATCGGTCGCACCGCGCAGCGTGCCTCGCAGACCCGTGTAGGTCGTGAGTCGCTCGTCGGTGAGGTCGGACGGGAGCCCGGACGGGGCGGTGGAAGAGTTCATGGGCCTGCCTCGGTCGGTGTCGTGATGGGTGGGGATGGGCGTGTCAGGCATGCGATGCCCGTCGGCTGACGGCGTTGTCGGTCGCTCCGGTGATCGCGGCGACGATCTGCTCGGTCGACGTCTCGGCGGCGGGGAACTCGCCGTTGTTCCTCCCGAGTCGCAGCACGACCACACGGTCGGCCACCTGACGCACGTCCTCCATGTTGTGTGTGATGAGCAGCACGCCGAGTCCCTGCTCGCGCAACCGTTCGACGAGGTTGAGCACTTCTGCCGTCTGCGCGACCCCGAGCGCCGCCGTCGGCTCGTCGAGGATGATCAGCTTCGGACTGCCGAGCAGCGACCGGGCGATGGCCACGGTCTGTCGTTGTCCGCCGGACAGGGCTGCGACGGGGAGGCGGACGGACGGGATCTTGGCCGCGAGCTCCCGCAGGAGCGACCACGCACGGACCTCCATGGCGACCTCGTCGAGACGGAAGCGACCCGTCTCCCGTCCGAGGAAGAGGTTCTGCACCACGTCGAGGTTGTCGCACAGCGCGAGGTCCTGGAACACGCTCGCGATGCCGAGCTCGATCGAGGCCGTGGGCGAGGGGATCGTCACGGTCGCACCGTCGAACTCGATGACGCCGGTGTCCGGTTGGTGCACGCCGGCCAGGACCTTGACGAGCGTCGACTTCCCGGCGCCGTTGTCGCCGACCAGGGCGACCACCTCGCCGGCGTGCACGTCGAGTCGGATCTCGGTCAGCGCGGACACGGCGCCGAAGGACTTGGAGACGTCGCGCATCGACAGCACGGGTCGGCCCGTGGACGACGCAGCAGCTTGTGGGTTCGTCATTGAAACTCCTGAGGATGAGCCGTGCGGGTGGGCCCGATGGTCGAGCCCACCCGCCGGTGCTTACTGCTGGATGTCGAGCTTGGCGCAGGCGGAGGCGTACTGCGCCGTGCAGATCTGCTTGTACGAGTAGATGCCACCGTCGAAGATGACCGACTTGACGTTCTTCTGCGTCACGACCGTGGGCTCGAAGAGCTGCGTGGGCGTGTTGAAGAGCGTCGTCTTGCCCGCGACCTTCTTGCCCTGCAGGTACTGGTAGGCGACCTTCGCTGCGGCGGTCGCCACGATCTTGATCGGCTTGGAGATGGTGTTGTACTGATCGCCCACGATGATCAGCTGGATGCCCGCGATCGTCGCGTCGTTGCCGGTGACCGGCGGGACCGGGGTGACCCCGGCGGCCTTGAACGCCGCGATCGTCCCACCGCCAGTGCCGTCATTCGCCGCGACGACGCCGCTGATCTTGTCGCCGTACTTCGTGATCTGCCCCGACACCCACGACTGCGCCTGAGCCGGATCCCAGTTCGGGGTGTCGTAACTCGCCAGCACCGGGATGCCCGAGCTGGACAACACCGACGTCACGCCCTTCTTGATGAGGCCGGCCGCGGCGTCCGTCGGCGAACCGTTCACCTGGAGCACACCGGTCGTCTTGTCGGTCGCCTTGAGGTCCTCGACCAGGGACTGCGCGATGCTCTTGCCGATGGCCTCGTTGTCGAAGGAGATGTAGTAGTCCGCCGGCTTCGCCGTGATGGGACGGTCGTAGGTGATCACCTTGACGCCCTGGGACTGCGCGCTCGTCACGATGGTGGCTGCCGCGGTCGTGTCCACCGCGTCGAGCACGATGACCTTGGCACCCTGCGAGATCACGGAGTTGGCCTGCTGCTGCTGCTTGTTCGCATCTGCACCGGCGTTCTGGTAGAGCACCTGGCAGTCCGGGCACAGCTTCTTCATCTCCGCTTCGAAGAGCGGCTTGTCCTGGAGCTCGTACCGCGTCGACGCCTCGTCGGGCATCAAGAACGCGACCTTCCCGGACGAGGAACCCCCACTGCTCCCACCCGAAGCGTTGCCGCCGGACGACCCACCGGTGGCAGCACAGCCCCCGAGTGCCATCACTGCGGCGACGCCCATCGCCATCCACATGACCTTCTTCATGGTTCTCCTCATCGAGATGTCGGCGGGCTTGGCCGGCCGAGATGACGGGACTCGTCGATCGGGAGGAGGCTACCAAAGATTTTGGTAATCGTGTCAACAAAGATGTGATTACTGTTACCGTCGCGTGACCTCCTAGGCTTGTAGCGGAGGAACCCACGTGCCGGAGAAGGAAAAACTGTCCCGCCAGGAGCGCCAGCAGCGCATCCTCGACCATGTCCTCCGCGACGGCACCGCCACGGTGGCCGAACTCGCCGAGATCACGGGTCGCAGCCTGATGACGACCCATCGCGACGTCGAGGACCTCGCGACCCGGCGGTTGATCCGGAAGTTCCACGGCGGGGTCTCGGCGCTCCCCACCAGCTCCTTCGAGTCGAGTTCCGAGTTCCGACGACAGCACAACACCGCGGCGAAGGAAGCCCTCGCCCGGGTCGCGATCCGCTTCGTCGAACCCGGGATGGCGGTCATGATCGACGACTCGACGACCGTCCTGGCGTTGGCGCGCCTGCTCCCCGACCGAGGACCGCTGACCGTCGTGACCAACTACCGGGTGGTGCTCGAGGAACTGCGCGGCCTCCAGGACATCAGTCTGATCGCCGTGGGTGGGACGTACTCACGGACGCACGACTCCTACATCGGACCGCCGGACCAGACCAACCT
Source organism: Curtobacterium phyllosphaerae (assembly GCF_049341865.1). Classification (NCBI taxonomy): domain Bacteria; kingdom Bacillati; phylum Actinomycetota; class Actinomycetes; order Micrococcales; family Microbacteriaceae; genus Curtobacterium; species Curtobacterium phyllosphaerae. Next base: position 15,627 of record NZ_JBMPIU010000008.1, read on the forward strand.
CGACGCGTACGCCGTCGACGTCACGTTCCAGTCCACGTCGACGATGGACACGTCCATGACCTACCACCAAGAGCAGGACATCGTGGCGATGAAGCGCGTGATGCTCCGACGCGGTGGGCGTCGCGTCCTCATGATGGACGGATCGAAGATCGGGCAGACGTCCCTGTACCGGTACCTGCCGCTCTCGGACTTCACCGACATCGTGCTGACGAGCGACGTCGGACCGGAGATCCGCGACGCGATCGGCGAGCACGTCCAGGTGCATCTCGCGTCCGTGTGACACGACCGCTGCCACCACGTGGACGCACGCGAGAGCGGGGCGGGTCGATCCGACGATCGTCCCACCCCGCTCACGGTGTGCTCAGAAGGCGATGCCGCTGTTGCCCCCACCGTCACGCACCGTGAACCCACCGGCGTTGCCGTTGTCGAGACCGCCCGACGCCGCCCCGGTCACCGTCGTCGAGCTCACCGTGGCGAGACCGCTCGTGGCACGGACCTGGATGCCGTAGGTGCCGGCACCGTCGATGGTGTTGCCCGTGAGCCGGAGGTCGTCCACCCGGTTCGGGTAGCTCACCTTGACACCGGCGAACGTGCTGTCGAGGACGACGTTGCCCGAGACGGAGACGGTCTGCGTCAGTTCGTACTTGTCCGCGACGATCCAGATGCCGCCGATCTGGTCCTCGTAGCCCGGTCCCGAGCCGCCCGTGCGGACGAGTCCGTTCCCGCTGACGGTCGTCGGTCCGGTGAACGACGTCCCGAAACGGCTGCTCACCGTGATGCCCGAGCCGAACGCGACGGAATCGGAGACGAGGTTGTTCGACACCGTCGTGTCGCCGCCGCCGTAGACACCGATGCCGTTCGCCTGCACCACGTTCGCGATCGAGTCGTGGTCGACGACGGACCCGGTCACCGACGTCTGTCCGTTGGTGAACGTCTCGGTGTCGACGGCGATCGCGTCGTCACCCAGGTTGCGGAACACCGACTGCGTGACCGATGCGTTCGCGGTACCGCCGTTGAAGTGCACGCCGTCCGCCCAGACGTCGCGGATGCGGGCGCCGGTGATGCGGAGCCCGTCCGTGCCCTGGTCCGTCCAGATGCCGACCTTGGTGTGCTCGATCCAGACGTTGCTGATGGTCGACCCCGTGCCGAAGACGCCCTCGATGCCGGCGGCGTCGGCGCTGTTGTCCCGGTGCGTCTGGCTGCCGCTGATCGTCAGGTCGGCGATGGAGACCGTGCCGCCCTGGGGACGGAGTCCGCCGTCCTGGTCGGTCCCGGACACCTGGAGCGTGGTCCACCACATGCCCGCGCCCTTGATGGCCACGCCGCGGTAGCTGATCGGGCTCGACGTGCGGTACGTGCCGGACGGGAACCAGAGGCCCGTCCCGGTGCCCTGCAACTGCTGCAGCGCCGAGCTGATGGCGCTGGTCGCGTCGGCACCGCTGTCCGGCGTCACACCGAAGTCGGTGACCGACCGGTAGCCGCTCGGCATCGTCCCGGCCGCCGCGACCTGCTCCGTGTCGACGAGGTCGATCGTGTACGGCGAGGCGGTGTCGGAGGCGTCCTTCTGGAGCGTGATCACCGTGCCGGCCGGCTGGTTGCCGATCATCGCCCGCGTCTCGTCGTAGAAGTGGTGCGCCGGGGACCCGTTCGGGGTGTGCTGGTCGGAGTCGTAGCCGTTGCCGTACAGGTCCGAGTACTTCGTCGTGAGGTTGAGATCCGTGACCTGCGACGACCCGGCGTACAGCGAGAGTGTCGCAGTCCGCGGCGAGCCGTCCGAGTTCGGCGGCAGCGAGTACCGGACGACGACGGAGTTCGCCGCGTGCCGGAGCGTGAACCGGACGTACTGGCCGGTCGTCGAGAGCTGGACGGCGCTCCTCCCCGTCGACTCCGCCGCGATGGTCGTGTACGTGCGGTCCGGAGCGATGACCGTGCCGTTCGTCTGGGCGGTGGCAGCGGGGTACTCGTCGTAGGCGACGGTGGCTCCCTCGCCGTTCGCGGCGGGCGGGGTGCTGGTCGGCGGGGTGCTCGCCGCCGTCACCGTGAGCGAGTCGAGGTTCGCGTTGCCGTTGTCCGCCGAGCCGTACGAGTACGCGACGGCGTGGGTCCCGGCAGTGAGCGACACGGTCGTGGTGATGGTCCCCCACGTGTTCCAGTCGGCGGTGACGGGCAGCGAGACCTGGCGGGCCGTGCCGTCGACCGACAGGGTGAGCGTCCTCGTCGTCGTGGTCCCGTTCGCGTAGCGCAGGGCGAGTGCGTAGCTCCCGGCGGTGCTGGTGGCGACGTGGAACGTCGTCGTGGCCGCCCCCCTGGCCGAGTCGGTGTACCCACCGACGTAGCCGCTGCCGGTGTGTCCGGAGTGCTCGGTCTGCACGACCGCGCCGCCGGCCAGGGAGGCGGACTCGGCCTCGTACGAGCCGGAGCCGGAGGACGCCGGCGGGGTCGTCGACGACGACTCCGGCGTCACGGCGAGGAAGTCGAGGTTCGCGTTGCCGCTGTCCGACGACCCGTAGGAGTACGAGATCGTGTGGGTGCCCTGACCGAGGGCCGCGCTGGTGGTCTGCGCGCCCCAGGTGTCCCAGTTCGCCGTCGCGGGGAGGCTGATCTGCCGTGCGGAGCCGTCGATCGTCAGCGTGAAGGTGCGCGCCGAACCGGTCCCGTCGGCGTAGCCCAGCTGCAGGTCGTAGGTGCCGGCCGACGCCACCGACACCGTGAAGGCGACCTTGGCAGTCCCGCGGTTGCCGTCGGTGAACCCGCCGGCGAACCCGGTGCCCGAGTAGCCGCTGTGGTCGGTCGCGACGGTCGCGCCGCCGGAGAGGGCGGCCTGCTCGGCCTCGTAGCGGACGGTCGACGCCACGGCGGGCCCGGCGGTCGCCGCGGCGAGTCCGCTGAGGCCGGCGGCGAGCGCGAGGACCGAGGTCACCGCGAGGGCACCTCGGAGTCCTGATCGTCGTGCTGGTGGATCCGCCGGTGTCCACGTCCTGGGGCTGGCGTTCCGGTGCGGTCGCATCTGGGTGCTCCATCCTCCCGCTCCGTTGCGGGATCCTGTCCAGTCGGCTGCGTGCCGATCGAGCGCGTTTAGCGCTATACCTCCGTAGTGAACGGCACGGAGGGTCGGAGCGCAAGCCCCCGTCGCCGATCGGACGACGAGGAACGGTGATCGGAGGCGACAGGGACGCAGATCGGACGCGACGGGGACGCCGATCGGACAGGCGCCCGAGCGCGCCGACGACGCCGTCGGGCTACGAGAGGTCGAGGAGGCGGAGCACGTACCCGTCCGGGACGGTGCCGGGGTGTTCGAAGTAGTGGGAGAACAGGACCGTGGCCTCGTCGGCGTCGAACACCTCCGCGGGGTGGACGTCGTGGTCGTGCCCAGCGACACGGACCTGTTCGGTGAGCGGTTCGCCGAGGTCGTGCGGCCGACCGACGACGAAGTGCCGCAGTCGCCCGTCCTCGAGGATCTGCAGGTCGACCGCCATCCGGTCGGCGGCACCACCGGCCTGCAGGTAGTTCAACGAGTGGTCACCGCCGTCGGTGTACCCGGGGCGGTCCGGCCACCCGGCGTCGTCGGGCAGCCACCAGAGCGCGTACGCGAACCGGCCGTCGGCCTGCCCGTCGAGGAGCCCGAGCATCCGCCGGATCTGGTCCTCGTACGATCGGAACTCGTCCGTGAGCTCGGACTCGCTGGCGCTGTTGGTGGTGTTGATGAACATGGATGGCCTCCGCTGTCGTCACGGGAGTGCGCGGCAGTGGCGCGCGGTCGGTCGTCGGTGCCCCATCCGGTCAGGGCACCTTCTTGAGTATGACGGAGGTGATCTTGATGACCGTGCCGTCGGGGAGCGTCGCGGTGGCGGGATGGTCGTAGCTGACGGAGTCGTCGAAGAGCCGTTGCGGGGCGGTCCGGCTCGCGGTCCCGCTCTTGACCTCGATGCCGGCGTACGTGCCGTCCGGCTTCTCGGCCAACCCGTCGAAGACCCGACCGTTCGGCACGCCGTCGACGCGCGCGGTCACCTGGTCGGTCCGGTACGGCAGGCCGGCGTCGTCGGCTGCTTCCTTGACACCCTGCGCTTCCTTCGCCTTGGCGTCGGTGCGGGCCTCGTCGTTGCCGTCCTTCCGGTAGGTGCCGTCCTTGTTCCGCCCGGGGTGGTTCTCGTTCTGCTCCTTCTTCCAGTTCTGGACATGGTCCGTGTCGTTCGGGGTGACCTCGTCGTCGGTCATCGCGTGGACCCCGAGGCTGGCCCCGCCCCCGAGTGCGGTCGCCGCACCCGCCGCCATCATCGCCGCACCTGCGACGTTCGCCGGCACCCCGACGACGGCACCGACGCCGGTGATGTCGAGGGCGACCCCGCCGCCCTCGACCGCGCTGCCCGCCGCCATCAGGAGGAGTCCGCCGATGAGGGCTCCGAACTCGTCCGGGTGGTTGACGATCGCGTTGCCCATGGACGCGGCCACGTTCCCGACGGTCGCACCGAAGTCCTGGACGTACGGCCATGCCTGCTCCGCGGCCGCCTCGACACCCGCCCAACCGGTCTCGGCAGCTCCCTCGACGTGGTGCCAGGCGTCCTCGAACCAGTTGCCCTCGTCGGATGCCGACGCGGTGCCGACCGCCGCGACCGTGGCGAAGTCCGCGGTCCCGACGGCGTCCACCTGCGCGGCGATCCGGCTCAGGGTGCTCGTGACGTCGTCGTTGTGGGCGTGCACCCGCCAGCGGAGCGATGCCTCCTCGGTGACGAGCGCCGGGACCTGCTGCCACGAGGTGACGACCGTGACCGCAGCGCCGATCAGGTTCCCGGACGCCGCTTCGTGCGCGGCGTGCGCGGCGACCTGACCGGGTGCGCTCCGGTGGAACTGGTCGATCTGCTGGACGAGCCGGTCGTGCTCCTCGTGGAGGTGCTCGAGCTCGACCGCAGCGCGGGACGCCACCTGGTGGAACTCGTCCGCCGCGGTCCGGATCGACCGAGCGCGGTCGAACGCCGGGTCCATCATCGGCGCGAGTGCGCTCGTCACGGCATCCGCCGAGAGCACCTGCGGGAGACCCGTCCACGACCTCGATGCGGACGTCGCCGCGTCGAGCAGCCCGTCCGCCGCCGTCGAGAACCGCAGCGCGGCGGTGCGCAGGCCGGGCCCGTCGTCGGGCACGTCGACGACGTCCGCCGCCGTGAGCGCACCTGCGAGGAGGCTCACTGCGCCGTCCCGCGCGCGCGGTCCGCGAGCCGGCCGTCCGTCGCGGCGAACACGGACGCGGTGGTCGTCAGCGCCGTGCCGAGCCCCGTCATGCGGGAGCCGACCGGTGCCGCCTGCCCCCGGAACCGGTCCGCGAGGGCCCCGACCGCCGCGGCGAGGGGCGCCGAGACCACGGCCCCGGCGGCTGCGTCGAGTGCCGCGTCGGCGTCGGATGCGTGGTCGGTCGCGGCCGCCCCGCGCGTGGTCAGTTCCCGGACCAGTCCGGCGAGTCCGTCCCCGTCGAGCCGCAGTTCCCCAGCCATGGCACACTCCCCGTCCGCGATGCATGGTGTCTCGGACACTGTACTTCTGCCGCGGTACGACCGCACCCCTGGTCGATCGGCGTCGACCGGCTCCGCCTCCAGGATTCGAACCTGGACCTAACAGCTCCAAAGGCTGTCGTGCTGCCGTTACACCAAGGCGGATCGCGCGCGAGCGCCGCATCATTCTCCCACGGCCGGGAGGCGCGGCTCTGCTCCGCCACCCGTCTCGCGGACCGCGGGCGGCGGAGCGGGCGCACCCCGCGCCTCCAGTCTGGACACCGTGCCGGAGCCGCGCCGATGCGCAATGATGGACGGATGCCGCAGGAGGACGAGGTCGACCGCATCGTCGCGGCGTGGGACCGCGAGCGGCCGGACCTCGACTTCACGCCGCTGCACGTCCTGTCCCGGGTCGGCCGGCTGTCGCACCACCTCGATCGCGCCCGCCGCGCAGCCTTCATCGCGGGCGACATGGAGTCGTGGGAGTTCGACGTCCTCTCGGCGCTGCGACGGGCGGGCGAGCCGTACGAACTCAGCCCGAAGGCACTCCTGCAGCAGACGCTCGTGTCGAGCGGGACGATGACGAACCGGGTGGACCGCCTGGCGGCACGCGGACTGGTCGCACGGCGGACGGATCCGCACGACGGTCGCGGGATCCTCGTGGCGCTGACGGCGTCCGGCCGCGGGGCGGCCGATGCGGCGATCGCGGGACTGGTCCGGGCCGAGGCGGACATCCTCGCGGTGCTGTCCGACGCGGATCGTGATCACCTCGCGGGGCTGCTCCGGACCCTGAGCCTCGAGCTCGGTGACTGAGGTGCGCGCGCAGACGGTCGGGGCGTTCATGGCCGACGAGTACCTCCGCCTGGTGGAACCCGTGGTGGGGACGCTCCTCAGTGCCGAGGAGGTCGACATCGTGGACGTCGCCGTCGTGGACTGGAACGGCACGCCGTTGACGGACGACGCCCCGCTCACCGACGCGCTGCTGCGGTTCCGGGACGCGGACGGCACGGGGATGGCAGTGCAGCTCGACGCCGACGAGTCCGACGCGGTGTTCGTCGACCGGTTGCGGAGCGACCTCCAGGACTTCGTCGCGGAGTCGACGTTCGGGTGGGGGCAGCTCCGGGGCTAGCCCGCCGCGGGACGTCGACACGCCCCGGCGGCTCAGCTGCAGGTCTGCAGGTCGTCCAGGACGTCCTCGGAGATCACCGTCGGACCGCCCAGCAGCGTGACGACGTTCGGGTTCACCCGGGCGAGGTCGTCGAGGACCACGTCCGGCACGCAGGTCTGCGTCGTCAGGTAGAGCGGCGCGTCGTCGGCCCCGGCGAGCGGTCCGCCGGACAGCGCGTCCGCGAACCCCGTCCCCGTCGCCAGGTAGGCACGATCGGTCTCCGAACCGAACGCGTGCTGGTTGATCGCCACCGAGGTCGCGAAGCGGTCGTCCCCGCCGAGGCGGTGCACGGCGGCGCTCGGGACCGCCCGGCCGACGTCGGCCGCGACGGTGTCGGTGATGACGGTCGTCCCACCGACGAGGTCGACGTCGTGCACGCCGCTCAGGAACGCCCGCTGCTCCGACGTCGGCGGCACGGTGCCGTCGACGAGCATGATCGGAGCGTCGAGGTGGATCGCAGCGGGCCCGGCCGCCAGCGCATCAGGGAACCCTCGGCCGGTGGCGAGGAACACCTCGGCGGCGCTCGCGGTCGTGGACGACGCGGGGAACGCATCGGTGTCGATCGCGAGCGAGGTGGCGTACCGGTCGTCGCCGGAACGACGTTCCGGGGTCGTGCCGGTGATGGTCGCGAGCTGGTGTTCGACGTCCGCGGAGACGGCGGCCGGACCACCGGCGATGACGATGCGCTTCGGCTTCAGGCGCCTGAGCTCGTCGGCGATCGACGACGGGACGGCGTCCTTCGTGACGAGGAGCAGCCCGCCGCCCTGCGCTGCCGCGGCGGGTCCGGCGGAGAGCGCGTCGGCGTAGTTCGTCCCGCTCGCGATGTACTCGACCGGGACGTCCGGCGTGGCCTGCGGGAAGAGCGCCTGACTCACGGCGACCGCGGTGCCGAACCGGTCCGCGCCACTGATGCGCTCGGTCCCGATCGCGTCGGTGACCGTCCCGGTGCCGAGCTGGTTCGTCTGCCCTGCGGTCACGGTGAAGCTGTCCGCGAGCTCGAGCGTCGGCGCGGATCGCCAGTACCCCCGCTCGCCGTCCGGGCCGGTGATCCGGAGTGTGTCCGTGCCCGCTGGGATGTGCGCGAGGGTGAACGCGCCGTCCGCGTCCAGCGTCACGGTACGGGTGGGATCGGCGACGTCGGCGGACACGAGCTCCACGTGCCCATTCGCGAGCGCGGTCGGGGCCGTGCCGTCCGCCGGGTCGAGCTCGACCCGACCGTGGATCACCCCGGCCGGTGTCAGGGTGCCGACCCACCCCGTGACGGCCTCGTTCGCGCCGACCGTCACGGTCGCGTCGAAGGTGTAGGGGAGGTGCGAGGTCTGGCACCGGCTCGTTGCGTACACCTGCGCGTCGGAGGGAGCGAGGCAGATCGAGTAGGTACCCGGCCTGATGTCCTGCAGCACGAAGTGGCCGTCCTGGTCGGCCGTGGCGAACGTGTTCGTGTCCGAGATCGTGCCCGCCGACGTCGTGCTCGGACCGTTCCATGCGGTGATCGAGGCGGAGGCCGCAGGAGAGCCGTCGGGGAGCCGGATCGTGCCGGCGAGGCTCGCCGTGCGGAGGAGCGTCACGTCCTTGTGCAGCGTCTGCCCGCTCGCGAGCGGGACGTGCTGCTCGTGTGTCCACTGGTACCGCGAACCGGCGTCGTAGTCGTTCGAGCTGAACCCGAGGCTGTACGTCGCGGGCGGGAGCTGCCACAGCCGGTACGTCTGGCTGGCGGCGTCGTAGGACGACCGGCCGGGCGACGGCACGATCGGCACCGTCCCGGCGTTGTACGGGCCGTAGTCCCAGTCCGCGACCACCGAACCGGTCCCGAGGCGCCCGTCCACGCCGGTCAGCGTGCCGGTCACCACGGCACCCACCGGGACGGTGATGTCGAGCGTGGTCGTGCCCGAGACGTCGACCGACGTGGCACCGTCCTCCGCGAACGCACCACCCGAGTAGACGTTCTGGACGTAGTTGCCGGTCCCCATGTACCCGGCCTGGACATGGACGTCACTCCGAGCGGGCATGCTGATCGAGTAGTGGCCGGAGGCGTCCGTGCGCCCGATGGCGACGAGGCTCCGGTATTGGTCCCGAACGGTGACGAGCTCATCGAGCGCCGCACCGTCGGACCCGGTGATCGTGCCCTGCAGCACCGCATCGCCGGTTGCGGCCTGGGCGGTCGCGGGAACGGCCAGGCCCGCGAACACCGCGGTGACTCCGACGAACACGGCGAGGGCGCAGCTGCGGAAGAGGTGGTTCGACACGGCGGTCCCGTCTGGTGGCGGCGGCCGAACGGCACGTCCTGGGGAATCTGGGTGGATGTACAGTAGGGCATCCAGCCGCGCCCGTCCAAGTCCTGCGGCCGGGAGCTACGCCAACTGCTCAGCCACCTCGAGCCACCGCGTCTCGAGCGTCTCGAGCTCGTCGTCCGCCGAGGCCAGTGCCGCCTGCAGGGCGCCGAGCCCCGCGAAGTCCGACTGGTCGTGGGACGCGAACCGGTCGAGCACCGCCTGCCGGTCCTCGCCGACGCGCGCGATGCGACGGTCGAGCGCCGACATCTCCTTCTCGGCGGCCCGTCGGTCTGCGCCCGTCAGGGTCGGGACGGTCGTCACCGACCCGGCCCCGGGCCTCCCGGCCGCGTCGACGGGGGCACCGTAGGACCCGACGGCCGCTGCGGCCACCCGGTTCGTCGCCGCCGACGCGTTCCGCGGAGCGGAGCTGCCCGCGGTGCGGAGCGCCATGTACTCCTCGACGCCCCCGGGCAGGTGCCGCAGGCGACCGCCGAGCACCGCGTACTGCTGGTCGGTGACGCGCTCGAGCAGGTACCGGTCGTGCGAGACGACGAGCAGGCAGCCCGGCCAGGAGTCGAGGAGGTCCTCCATCGCGGCGAGCATGTCGGTGTCGAGGTCGTTCGTCGGCTCGTCGAGGATGAGCACGTTCGGCTCGTCGAGCAGGATGAGCATGAGCTGCAGTCGGCGCTTCTGGCCACCGGACAGGTCCTTGACCGGCGTGGAGAGCTGCGCCGAGCTGAACCCGAGGCGCTCGAGGAGCTGCGAGGGCGTCATCTCCTTGCCGTCGGCGATGTAGCTCGTCTTCTTGCGGGCGACGACCTCGCGGACCCGGTCGTTCGCGAACTGCTGCAGGTCGGCGAGCTGCTGGTCGAGCATCGCCACCTGCACGGTCTTGCCGGTCTTGATCTTGCCGCTCGTCGGCTGGAGTGATCCGGACACGAGCCCGAGGAGCGTCGACTTGCCGGCCCCGTTCGGCCCGAGGATCCCGGTCCGCTCCCCCGGTGCGATCCGCCACTCGACGTGCTCGAGCACCGGTCGCTCGGTCTCCGGGAACTGCACGCCGGCGTCGAGCAGGTCGACGACGTCCTTGCCGAGGCGCGCGGTGGCCATCTGCGACAACGCCACGCTGTCCCGGACGGGAGGCTCGTTCTCGATGAGCTCGTTCGCCGCGTCGATGCGGAACTTCGGCTTGGTGGACCGGGCCGGAGCACCGCGGCGGAGCCAGGCGAGTTCCTTGCGCATCAGGTTCTGGCGCCGGGACTCGGACGCTGCGGCCATCCGGTCGCGCTCGACGCGCTGGAGGACGTAGGCGGCGTACCCGCCTTCGAATGCCTCGACGACGCCGTCGTGGACCTCCCACGTGGTCGTCGACACCTCGTCGAGGAACCACCGGTCGTGCGTCACGACGACGAGTCCGCCGGCGTTGGCGGACCAGCGGCGCTTGCAGTGCTCGGCGAGCCAGGCGATCCCCTCGACGTCGAGGTGGTTCGTCGGCTCGTCGAGGAACAGGACGTCCCAGTCGCCGACGAGCAGCCGCGCGAGGGCGACCCGACGGCGCTGGCCACCGGACAGGTCGTCCACGAGCCCGTTCCAGGCGATGTCGGACACCAGGCCCGAGATGACGTCGCGGATCTTCGCGTCGCCCGCCCACTCGTGTTCCTCGCGATCGCCGACGACGACGCTGCCGACGGTGGTGCCGAGGGGGAGGTCGTCGCGCTGGTCGAGGAAACCGATCGTGACGTCGCGGCGCTGGGTGACCCGGCCGTCGTCCGGTTCGATCCGCTGGGCGAGGAGGGACATGAGCGTCGACTTGCCGTCGCCGTTCCGGCCCACCACGCCGATCCGGTCACCCTCGTCGATGCCGATGGACACGCGCTCGAAGACCACCCGGGTCGGGTACTCGAGATGGAGGTTTTCTGCGCCGAGGAGGTGTGCCACCCGTCAAGGGTAGGCGGTCGGGGTGGGCGGGTCCCCGGACTGGAGGCTCGGCTCAGCTCGGCAGGGCCGGGTCGCCGTCTCCGGCGGCGTCCTTCGCCCGCTTGAGACGGGCCTGGGCCTCCCAGAACCGGATCTCGTCCTCGAGTGCGGCGAGCTCCTGCTCCGTCGCCGTCACCCGCCGGTGTCCGTGGTCGACCCGGGCGTCGCCGAGCGTCGCGAAGCGGTCCTCGCGACGCGCCGGCTCGAGGTACCGCCCGTGGTTCCGCGGGGCGGCCTGCCAGTCGTGTCCGACCACGAACCAGATGACGGCCCCGGCGAACGGGAGGAACACGATGAGCAGCACCCACACGAGCTTCGGGAGGTGCCGGACCTGGGACGAGTCGCGGACGATGACGTCGATGAGCGCGACGATGAGCAGGAGCAGCTCCACGCCGTAGAACAGGGTCATCCCGGCATCCTATGGACTCGCTGAGGACGGCGCAGTCCCCCGGTCAGGTGTCGCCGTCCGGGGCGGTCGAAGATGCGGGAAGCCGCAGTGCGTCCCGCCGCCGACTCGGAGTCCCGGCATGCTCGACCAGCCGTCCGGGCGGGCAGACCACGCTCAGAGCGGAGCGGTGAGGAGCCCGAGGTCCACCTCTCGCCCGAGGACCCGCCGAGCGGCCCGGTGCCCCGACAGCAAGGCGCCGTGCACCGTCGCCGGCTCCTCCGCGAACGTCGCCTCGCCGGCCAGGTGCAGCACGCCGTCGATCGGCTCCGCCACCAGGTCGGGATCCCCCGTCGTGGCGCCGACCCCGAGGTACGAGTAGGACCCCATCGAGTACGGGTCCTGCCCCCATCGGGTGATCCGGTGCGCAACCGGCTGGACCACCGCGTCGCCGTACAGCTCCCGGAGCGCGCCGAGGCCCTCCGCGACGAGGTCCTCGTCCGACTGGTCCTCGAACGCCCGGGCGGACGGACCGCCGACGAGGGCGACGAGCACCGGCTGGCCGGTCGCGCGCCGCAGGTCGTAGAACGAGTGCCACTCGACGCCGCTCCCCTGGCGGCGGACGACGTCGGCGTCCTCCCAGAACACCGACGGGAACCGCAGGAAGACCTTGTCGTAGACGCCCATGCCGAGCCGGTCGATCGCCCCCTGGTTCGGCTGCGGCAGCGGCGGGGCGAACGTCACGCTCCCGGCCTGGAGCACCCCGAGCGGCAGTGTCACGACCGCCTGCACCGCGCTGCGCTCCGACCCGTCCGCGGTCCGCACGACGACGCCGTCCGGACTGCGTTCGACGCGGTCGACGACCTGTCCGAGCCGGACGTCGAGCCCCTCGGCGAACCGGGCCGCGAACTGCCCGTACCCCGCGGGGAAGACGACCTCGTCCCCGGCGACGTGCTCCTCGTCGAGCCCGTGCGCGTCGAGGGCGTCGATCGACGCCCCACAAAGATCTTCGACGCGGTGCCCCATGAACTCGCGCACGCGCTCCGCACGGGCACCGTCCCAACCGAGGTCGAGCAACGCGTGCTCGACGGCCTCGGCGTACGAGGTGCCGGCCCGCGCCGAGGCCACGACTCCCGCGAGTCGGACGTCGAACGCCGCGATGTCGTCGATCCACCGCCGCTGCTCGAACGCCGTCAGACGGCTGCCGTCCGGGGCGTGCATCGCCACCGCGCCGTCGGGCTGGAAGCTCCCGACGGTGAACACCGAGCTCTCGATGCCGAACGCGTCCCGGAGCACGGTGAGCGGGTTGCCGTCGATGCCGTGGATCCACGACGCCCCGAGGTCGACCGGCACGCCGAGCTCCGCGTCGGTCCAGGTCCGGCCGCCGATGCGGTCCCGGGCCTCGAGCACGACGACACGCTGCCCGGACGCCGCGAGCAGTCGGGCCGCGGTGAGGCCGGCGATGCCGGCGCCGACGACGATGGTGTCGAATTGGTCCACCGTCCGATTCTGCCGGTCATCCGCGCGAGACGAGCCCATCCGCCGCACCGAGTCGCCGAGGTCGCCGGCTCTCCGGTCGCGGGCTCTGCTGTCCCGGGCTCTGCTGACCTGGGCCCTGCTGTCCCGGGACGTCGCGCATGCTGCCCCGGACGGCGGCGACTCAGGCGCCCGCGGCCACCCATTCGTCGGAGCCGTCGGCGAACCGCTGGTGCTTCCAGATCGGGACGTCGTCCTTGACGCGGTCGACCAGCGCCGCGCACGCCGCGAACGCCTGCCCGCGGTGCGCGGCGGCGACGACGCAGGCGAGGGCGACGTCCCCGACGACGAGGTCCCCGACGCGGTGCAGCACCGCGATGCGGACCCCGGGGTGGTCGGCGGCGACGGCCGTCGCGACCCGGCCGATGACCTCGCTCGCCGACGGGTGCGCCTCGTACCCGAGCGCACTGACGCCCTTCCCGCCGTCGTGGTCGCGGACCACACCGGCGAACGTCACGACCGCACCGTCCGCGCTCGTGGCGACCAGGGCCTCCAGTTCGGCCACGCTGACCGGACGGTCGACGACGTCGGCCAGGAGGCACGCCCCGCCCGCGCCCGCGGCACCCGTCACGCGGACACCCCCGTGCCGTCTGCCGCGGCCCCGCCCGCCGGTGCGACCGCGGTGCGGCGCGGATGGCCGTCGCCCTCGACCTGGTCGAGGAGGTGGTCGAGCAGCCCGTCGATGATGTCGAGGCCGTCACGGACCCCGCCGCGCGACCCGGGCAGGGTGACGAGGAACGCCCCGCCGGCGCCGAGTCCGGCGACCCCCCGGGTGAGCAGGGACCGGACCCCGACGTCCGTGCCGCGACGTCGGAGTTCCTCGATGATCCCGGGGACTTCGAGGTCGATGAACGGGCGCACCGCCTCGGGGGTCCGGTCGGTGGGCGTGACCCCTGTCCCCCCGGTCGTGATGATCACCCGCGCTCCCCCGGCGAGCGCCCCCGCGACGGTCTCCGCGATCGGACCGCCGTCCGGCACGACGACGGCGCTGTCGAGTGCGAACCCGCGCTCCCGGAGCCACGCGGTGATCACGGGACCGGTCGTGTCGAGGGCGACGTCCGCTGCTGCCGACGTCGAGACGACGATCGCCGCGGCCCGCCCGCGCCCGGTCACGCCGCGCTCCAGTCGCCCGAACGGCCGCCGTGCTTCTCAAGCACCCGGACGTCCGTCACGACGGCGGTCCGGTCGACCGCCTTGACCATGTCGTACACCGTGAGGGCGCCGACGGCCGCGCCGGTGAGGGCTTCCATCTCGACGCCCGTCCGAGACGTCGTGCGGACCGTGACGCTGATCTGGACGCGGTCGTCCGCGCCGACGACGTCGACCTGCACCCCGGAGATCGGCAGGGGATGGCACAACGGGACGAGGTCGCTCGTCCGCTTGACGGCCATGATCGCCGCGATGCGGGCGGTGCCGACGACCTCCCCCTTCGGCAGGGAGCCGTCGAGGATGCGGGCGACGACGTCCGGACGGGTGACGAGCGTCGCGGTCGCCGTCGCCGACCGTGCGGTGACGGCCTTGTCGGTGACGTCGACCATGTGCGCCGTGCCGTCGGCGCGGACGTGTGTGAGCGATCCGGGGTCGTCGGGGGGCGGGGGCGGAGTCGGGATCGTGTCGTCGGTCATCGGATGCTCCAGACGGTCAGCGGGTCGCCCGGTGCGACGGCGTCGACGCCGACCGGGACGTGGACCAGGTGGGTGGCGTCGGCGTAGTGGGCGAGCAGGTGCGAACTCGGCCCGCCGACGAAGTACACCCGTCCGCCACGGACGGTACCGCGACGCACCTGGTGCTTGCCGATGGGCGACGTCGTCGGCTCGCCCGCCGGGAGTCGTTCCGCGGCACGGTCCGCCGGGAGTCCCGCGTGCGCCGCGAGGACCGGTCGGAGGAACATCTCGAAGGACACGAGCGCGGACACCGGGTTGCCGGGGAACCCGATCACCGGGACGGTCCGCGTGTCGTCGACGGCGACCATGCCGACCGCCTGCGGCCCCCCGGGCTGCATCGCGACGGTCCCGACGTCGAGCCCGCGGGGTTCCAGCGCCTGCCGGACGACCTCGAACGCGCCCATGCTGATCCCGCCGGTGGTGAGCACGAGGTCCGCCCAGCCCCGTGCCGCGTCCGCGACCTCGGCGACGAACCGGTCCGGGTCGTCCGGCACACGGACCGCCCGCGACTCCACACCGACCGCCGCGAGCGCCGCACGGAGCGACACGCCGTTCGCGTCGCCGATCAGCGAGGCACGGTCCGGCGACCCGGAGTCGGCCAGCTCCGAGCCGGTCGACACGACGAGCACCCGGGGACGGCGGCGGACGTCGACCGTCCGGACGCCGGCCGCCGCGAGGCTCCCGAGCAGCGCCGGCGTGGTGCGGGCGCCGTGGTCCGCGAGCACGCCACCGGCTGCGATGTCCGATCCACGCGCTCGGATGAACGTCCGCGCAGCAATGCCCGTCGGCACGGTGAGCTCGGTCAGCGCGAGGGCGTCGGGGAACACGACGCCGAAGGACTCGACCGCCACGACGGCGTCCGCGCCGTCGGGGATCGGCGCTCCGGTCATCACCGGAGCGGCCTGCCCGGCACCGAGCGGGCTCGGCACCGCACCGGCCGGCACGACGGCGGCGAGCCGCACGGTGGTCCCGGCATCGGCGGTCCGCAGGGCGAAGCCGTCCATCTGGGAGTTGTCGAACGGCGGGAGGTCGATGGGCGCGAGCACCCGGCTGCCGATCGTCCGCAGGGCGGCGTCGGGTCGGGCGGCGAGCGACTCGACGGTCAGCGGTTCGGTGTCGTCGATCCGGCCGAGCGCGGGCTCCACGAGCGCCCGGACGCGCTCCTGGTGCGCAGCGATGGTCGTCATGGGATGCGTCGTCCTTCCGCGGGCCGGACCGGTACCCCAGTCTGGGGCGACACAGTCTGGGGCGACACCGAACGTTCCCCGGAGGCCCGCAAGTAGCGTAGCGAGCACGACGCCCGCCCCTGGAAAGGACGCCAACCCTGTGGAGAACACTGCACCCGTGACGATCGGCGTGATCGGCGGCTCCGGTCTGTACTCCCTGTTCGACGAGGGCACCGCGACCGAGGTCCAGGTCGACACCCCGTTCGGGCCGACCTCGAGTCCGATCAGCATCGGCACGATGGCCGGACGACGGATCGCGTTCCTCACCCGCCACGGCCGGTCGCACTCGGTCGCGCCGCACCTGATCGACTTCCGGGCGAACGTCTGGGCGCTCCGCTCGCTCGGTGTCCGCGCCGTCGTCTCCTCGAGTGCGGTCGGCGGACTCCACCCGGACTACGCCCCGGGGACCTTCGTCGTCACCGACCAGATCATCGACCGCACCTGGGGTCGCCGCGACACGTTCTTCGACGAGGGCAGCGTCCAGCACCTGTCGTTCGCGGACCCGTTCGACCCGGTGCTCCGCCGGACCGCGATCGCCGCACTCGACGGGCTCGGGGTCGCGGCGAAGCCGACAGGCACGTGCGTCGTCATCCAGGGTCCCCGCTTCTCGACCCGCGCCGAGTCGGTGTGGCTCCGGAACGCCGGCGGACACACCATCAACATGACCATGTCGCCCGAGGTCCCGCTCGCGGCGGAGCTCGGCATCGGCACCGTCAACCTCTCCTTCGTGACGGACGCCGACGCCGGCCTGGCACCGGCCGAGGACGACCCGGCCGAGGACGACCCGGCCGAGACGCACACGGGCACCGGCGCCGTCACCCACGCCCTCGTGATGGAACGTCTGGCCGCCGCGAACCAGGTCATCGTCCGGGCCATCGAGGCGATCGTCCAGGGCATCCCCGACGACTACGCCCCGCGCGACCTCGTCCCGGCCGACGCCACCGCCGAGGTCCTCGCCCGCCCGGTCTCCGCATGAGCGAGCGGGTCCTCGTCACCGGCGGCGCCGGCTTCATCGGCTCCGAGATCGTCCGGCGCGCCGTCGACGCCGGGCACGCTGTCCGGGTCCTCGACTCGTTCCGACCCGACGTGCACGGCGACCCGACCCCGATCGTCGAGCGGCTCGACGCGATCGGGGTCGAGGTCGTGCGCGGCGACGTCCGCGACGCCGCCGCCGTCGACGACGCCCTCAACGGGATCGACGTCGTCTGCCACCAGGCCGCCAAGGTCGGGCTCGGCGTCGACTTCCAGGACGCGCCGGACTACGTCTCGAGCAACGACGTCGGCACCGCGACGGTCCTCGCCGCGATGGACCGTGCGGGCCTCGACCGGTTCGTGGTCGCGAGCTCGATGGTCGTCTACGGCGAGGGTGCCTACCGCACCGCCGCGGGTGCGCCGGCGCGGCCACCGGCACGCCGCCGCGAGGACCTCGACGCCGGCCGGTTCGACCCGATCGGCGACGACGGCCAGCCGCTCGTCCCGGAACTCATCGACGAGGGTTCCGCCCTCGACCCCCGGAACGTGTACGCCCAGACCAAGGCGGCGCAGGAGCACCTCGCGTCGTCATGGGCCCGGGCGACGGGCGGTCGGGCGGTCGCACTCCGGTACCACAACGTCTACGGACCGGGGATGCCGTCGAACACCCCGTACGCCGGGGTCGCGTCCCTGTTCCGGTCGGCGCTGTCCCGCGGCGAGGCACCCCGCGTCTACGAGGACGGCGCCCAGCGTCGCGACTTCGTGCACGTGTCCGATGTCGCCGACGCGAACCTCGCCGCGATCGCGGCCACGGCCTCGAGCGCCCCGGACAGCTTCGCGGCCTACAACGTCGGTTCCGGGCACGTCCACACCATCGGCGAGATGGCCGCCGCGATCGCCGGGAGCGACGGTCCGCGACCGGTCGTCACGGGCCAGTACCGCCTCGGCGACGTCCGCCACGTGACCGCGTCGAGCGCTCGGATCGCGGCGGAGCTCGGCTGGCGCGCCACCGTCGACTTCGAGGACGGCATGCGCGAGTTCGCGACCGCACCCCTCCGCGCGGCGGTCGACGGGTGAGCGCCGTGTCCGTGCGACGCGCCGAGGCCACCGAACACCGGGAGTGTTCCGAATGACCGGTATGAGCGTCGATGTGATCCTGCCGTGTCTCGACGAGGCCGAGGCACTCCCGGCGGTGCTGACACGCCTGCCCGCCGGGTACCGGGCGATCGTCGTCGACAACGGCTCGACCGATGGTTCCGCGGACGTCGCGCGGGCCCACGGTGCGCTCGTCGTCACCGAGACCCGGCGCGGGTTCGGGTCGGCCTGCGCCGCCGGGGTCGGAGCTGCCACCGCCGACGTCGTCGCGTTCTGCGACGCGGACGCCTCGATGGACCCGCTCGAGCTGACCACGCTCGTCGACCGGGTCACGGGTGGCCGCGTCGACCTCGCCCTCGGCCGTCGTCGTCCGACCGGACGCGGGGCATGGGCGCCGCACGCCCGACTCGCGAACGTCGTCCTGGCGTTCCTGATGCGCCGCGCGACCGGGTACCCGCTGCACGACCTCGGGCCGATGCGCGCGATGCGCCGGGACGCCCTCGTGGCGCTCGACCTGCAGGACCGCCGGAGCGGGTACCCCCTCGAGATGGTGCTCGCGGCGCACCGCGCGGGCTGGCGGGTCGACGAGTCGGACATCGGGTACGCGCAGCGCATCGGCGACAGCAAGGTCACCGGCACGCTCCGCGGCACCGTCAACGCCGTCCGGGACATGTCGCGACTCCTCAGCGGGTACCGGGCCGAGGCCCGCGCGAGCGCCCACGACGTGGTCGCCGACGACGGTCGGGAGGCACGGGGTGCGTCGCGTACGACCGGTCCCGTCGCGGACGGGACGCGTCCCGAGGGCGTTCCCGCGCCCCTCCCCACCGATCGGGCGTCCGACGCGAGCCGCACCACCGGGGCCCGCCCGTGACGGCCGTCGCGCTGATCGCGAAGGAGTGCGTGCCGGGCCGCGTGAAGACGCGCCTCGCACCGGCGATCGGCCACGAGCACGCCGCGGCCGTGGCCGCCGCGAGCCTCGCGGACACGATCGACGCCGTCCTCCGGATGCCCGCCGACCGACGCATCCTGCTGTTCGACGGCTCGACGCCCCCGGCGGGCACCGAGTCGTTCGAGGTCATGCCGCAGGTGACGGGCGGCCTCGACGAGCGCATCGCCGCGATGTTCGACGCCGTCGACGAACCGACCCTGCTCGTCGGCATGGACACCCCGCAGCTCGCGCCGTCGCACACCGCGGCGGTGTTCGCCGAGGCCAGGCACGCCGAGCAGCACGACGCATGGTTCGGTCCGGCCTCCGACGGCGGCTTTTGGGGCCTCTGGCTCCGCGAGCCGGACGGCGACCTGGTCCGGGGCGTCCCCATGTCCCGCGACGACACCGGTGCGCTCCAGCTCGGACGCCTCCGTGGGGCCGGGCTCCGCGTCGGGGTCCTCGACGAGCTGCTCGACGTCGACACGATCGAGGACGCGCGCGCGGTCGGGGCGCTCGTGCCCGGCTCCCGGTTCGACGCCGCGCTCACCGCCGCGGTCGCCACCGCACCACAGCAGAAGGTGACACGATGACCGACCTCCAGGCCCGATCGGCGTTCGGCGCGGGTGGCGACGAACCGTACGCCGCCGCGCTCCGCACCGACGGACACATCCGCCTCACCGACCCGGACCGCCCGGGTGCTGTGGTCACGTTCGACGTCGGACGGTGGTCGGCCCCCGCGGACCACGTCGACCGTTCCCTGTTCGACGGCGTCGACGGTCCGGTGATCGACATCGGCTGCGGGCCCGGACGGATGCTCGTCGCCGCGGCGGACATCGGCGTGCCCGCGCTCGGGGTCGACGTCTCCCCGGTCGCCGTCGCGATCGCGAACCGGTCCGGCGGTCGGGCCGTTCGCGGCTCGGTGTTCGACCCCGTGCCGGACGAGGGACACTGGGACACCGCGCTCGTCATCGACGGGAACATCGGCATCGGCGGGGACCCGGTCGCCCTCCTGACCCGGTGCCGTGACATCGTGCACGAGCACGGCCGGATCGTGGTCGAGACCGCTCCGGACGACGATGCGGACCGCTCGTACCACGCGACGATCGTCGACGCCGACGGCCGTTCGAGCAGCACCTTCCCGTGGGCCGAGGTCGGCCGTCGGGCCCTCGCCGAGCACGCCGCCACCGCCGGGATGACCGTCCGGACGTCGTGGACGGCCGGCGGCCGGGCGTTCAGCGAGATCGTCTCCTAGCGCTCCCGGGAGGCGCCCGGGCCCCGGCGGCCACGCGTGCGAACACACCCGATCGGGGGTGTTCCGCTTCATCGGTCCTCGCTTACCCTCGAATGGGCGCGGTACCAGGGAACTGACGCCCCCGATCAGGGAGTCTCTTCGTGCAACCCATAACACGGGTGGGCATCGCGGCCGTCGCGACCACCATCTGCGCAACCATCGCGCTGACCGCAGGGCCGGCCGTCGCCGTCACCCTGACCGCTCCGGACGTCGCCACCGCGACGTCCCCGACCGCCACCTCGACGTCCACGCCGTCCGTCTCGGCATCCGCATCGCCGTCCGCATCGGCCTCGCCGTCCGCGTCTGCATCGGCATCCCCGTCCGGGTCGGCATCACCGTCCGCATCGGCATCGCCGGCCGTCCCGGCGCAGGGCACGACCACCGACCCGACGCTCGCGGAGCAGAACGCCGCGGGCAACCACGAGATGGGGTCGACCATCCCGAAGCCCACCACCAGGGGTCTCGTCCGCGCTGCCGTCGCCCCGGGAGCCGTCGCCGGTACCCCCGGGATCGACGTCAGCGCATGGCAGACCGGCGTCAACTGGGGCGCCGCTGCGGGTGCCGGTGTCCGGTTCGCCTACATCAAGGCGTCCGAGTCGACGACCTACACGAGCTCCCAGTTCAGCCAGCAGTACCAGGGCTCGTACCAGGCGGGCATGGTCCGGGGCGCGTACCACTTCGCCGTCCCGAACAAGTCGAGCGGTGCGACCCAGGCGAACTACTTCGTGGACCACGGCGGCGGATGGTCCGCCGACGGGCGGACGCTCCCGCCGCTGCTCGACATCGAGTACAACCCGTACTCCGGGTCGGACGGGACGAACTCGTGCTACGGCCTGTCGCAGGCCGCGATGACGCAGTGGATCAGCGCGTTCTCGAACCAGATGCGCGCGCGGACCGGGATCTGGCCGGCGATCTACACGACCACCGACTGGTGGAAGACGTGCACCGGCAACAGTTCGGCGTTCGGCGGCAACCCGCTCGTCATCGCCCGCTACCCGTCGTCCCTCAGCTCGGGGTCCGGGACGCTCCCGGCGGCTTGGAAGAACTACGCCATCTGGCAGTACTCCTCGACGGGCAGCGTCGCGGGCATCGCGGGCAGCGTCGACCTCGACACCTTCAACGGCACGACGGACGGTCTCGCGCAGTTCGCCCGGACCGGCAGTCCCGTCGCCGCGACGACGACGCCTCCGCCGCCCGCGACTCCCCCGGTCCTCCCGAACGCGACCACCTCGCTGTCGGCCTACGGCATCTTCTTCGGCGGCCAGCAGCTCGCGTCGGCGAACAAGCAGTACACGATGAACATGCAGGCGGACGGCAACCTCGTCGTCTACGGCAACGGTCGAGCACTGTGGTCCACCGGCACCAGCGGGAACCCCGGCTCGACGGTCGTCATGCAGACCGACGGGAACTTCGTCCTCTACGACGCGAACCAGCGTGCGCTGTGGTCCACCGGCACGAGTGGGACCGGGGCGACGACCATCACCATGCAGGACGACGGTGACCTCGTGGTGACCGCCGGCAGTTCGGCCAAGTGGCGGAGCGGCGGTCCCGGCGCGGACACCGCCATCACCGGCACGAAGCTGACGTCCGGGCAGTACCTGCACTCGCCGAACGGGGTCAAGCGGCTCACGGTGCAGTCGAACGGCCAGCTCGCCCTCACGAGCGGGTCGACCACGACCTGGTCGTCGAAGGTGGGGTCGGCGGGTTCCCGGCTCGAGATCCAGGCCGACGGCAACGTCGTGCTGTACGCGTCCGGAGGGACCGCACTGTGGTCCACCGGCACCAGCGGCAGCGCCGCGAACCAGCTCCGCGTGCAGGACGACGGCAACGTCGTGCTCTACCGCGGCGGCACTGCGATCTGGAGCACCGGGACGCAGAACCGCTGACGTTCCCGCACCGTCCGGCCTGCCCCGGAGCATCGACACCCCGCCGGGTCACCGGCGGGGTGTCCGTGCTCCGGGGCAGCACGACGTCCAGCATGCGTCCGTCGACGCCGGCCCATCGGGGTCAGACGGTCGGACCGCTCCGGCGGGCTCGACGCGCGAGGCCCCGCCCGACGACGAGCGCGACGACGACCACCACGGCGAGCACCGCCTCGACCACGAGGAACCGCACCGTGTAGTCGAACGGCAGCACGGTCGGGTTCTTGGCGCCGTGGTGCTGCGCGCCGATCTCCGGGAGCACCGTCACCGCGAGCACCGCGCCGACGACGATCGCGGCCTGCACCACGACGAGCACCCACGTCCGGAGCGATCGTCCGGCGCGGCGGAGCTGCAACCCGACGAGGACGATGAACGGCGACAGGATCGCGTCGTGCAGGATCACCGCCCCGAGCAGCCAGGTCGCCAGGCCGCCGATGCGGGCCGGCTTGAGCGTGGTCACCATCGTGTACGCACCGAACGCCAGCACGAGGACGCCGACCCACACGAGCACGATGCGGGCGACACGGATCCGACGGCCGACCGGGGCCGCGCCGGCACCGTGCTCGACCGCGCCGCTCACGACAGCACCTCGATCGACTCGATCCACTTGGTCTGCAGCACCCCGGGACGTCCCGGTGCGATGACCCGGGCGGGGTACCCGTGGTCGATGTCGAGGTCTGCGCCGTTCAGCTCGAGCGCGACGAGCGTCGTCGGGTCGGTGGTGAACTCCGGCCCCATCTCCATGATGCGGTAGCCGCCGTGCTGTTCCAGGCTCGTCACCCGCACCCGCGACGCAGGCGGTGCCCCGACGAGACCGACGAGGTCGCGCATCCGGATCCCCCGCCATGCGGCCATCTGGCTCCACCCCTCGACGCACGAGATCGGCAGGTCCGCGGCGACGAGCCCCATCCCGCGGAGCTCGTCCCGTGAGAACCGCTTGCGGATGCCGTTCCCCGTGATCGTCAGCCCCCAGTCCGCGGCCATCGCCGTCTCGGTGACCCCGGCCGCCTTCGCGGTCCGGTTCACCGGCAGGCCGCCCGGGCCGGTGCCCCGCTGGCGCGGCGCGAAGACGTTGAACGGCTCCCCGAGGACGCTCGACTGCCCCACCGTGAGCACGACGACGCCGGCGACGGCGGCGCCGACCCCGGCGAAGAACCCGCGGCGCGCGAGGCGCTGCCGTCGTCCCGCACCCACGGGGTCGGGTGTCGCCACCGGGAGGCGTTCGACGGCGGCGGTGTCGTCGGCGTCCGCCACCCAGTCCGCGTCGGTCACGCCCGGCGCGCCGGCCCGCTCCGTCATCTGCGCACGGGAGGCACGGCGCGCGTCCGCCTCGTCCGCCCGGACCGCGACCTGGGTCGCGTCCGCGGCCCGGTCCACCCAGCGCATCACCGCACCGACGAGTCCGCGCGGCGGTGCGTCCCGGACGTCCGGGACGAGTTCGCTCCCGACGGAGCGGTCCTCGACGAACCGGCCCTCGGCGTCGTACGCGTCGCGCTTCCGCCAGTACCGCGCGATGATCCGGAGCTTGACGCCGATGTGGATCGCGAGCGAGCCGATGAGCACGTAGGAGAGGGCGTAGTGCGTCTGGCGGAACGGGAACGGCCAGGGGTACCACTGGTACGTGTTGACGAGGCCGGTCATCACCTGCACGATCGCACCGGAGACGAACACGGCGATCGAGAGCCGCTCGAGCAGGTGCAGGACGCCGCGCACGGGCGGGTCCTGGACGAGCGACGGCATCACCACGTTGAGCTTGGCGAGCAGGAGCGGGATGATCGCGATGCCGGCCGTGATGTGCAGACCCTGGGTGAACTGGTAGAGCCGCACCGGTCGGGTCGGGAAGTGCATCCACGGCAACGGGTCCTGCAGGAAGTGGCTGTAGAGGCCGGTGCCGAAGCAGACGACGAACGCGATCCCGAGCAGCCGGCCGAGCACGACGGCGCTGCGGGCGTTCCGGTTCGGCGAAGCGAGTCCGCGACGGAGGTCGACGAGCACGCGGCGCAGGAGGTTCATGCCCGTTCCTCTCCCGGTAGCCTCGACGGACCATGCCGACCGAGTCGATGTCCACGCGCCCGCACGGCGTCCGTCCTGTCGCTCCCGGATCCGGCAGCGTGCCAACCGTACTCGCCGCGGTGGCCGTCCTCGTGCTGGCGGGCATCGTCGCCGTCGGTGTCACGCATCTGGGCTACCTCCACAAGGGCGTTCGTCAGTCATTCGTCGCGTGGACCCTGATCGCTTGGGCGGTCTTCGCCGTCGCGGTGCTCGTGCTGCGGTTCGTCCCACGACGGGCGTCGACCTGGCTGGTGCTCGGCGGCGCCGTCGTGCTCGGCCTCGCAGCGCTGTCCGGACCGCCGAACACCAGCTCCGACTCGGCCCGGTACGCGTGGGACGGCATCGTCCAGCTGCACGGACTGTCCCCGTACCTGCACGTCCCGACCTCGCACGTGCTCGCCGGCATCCGGCCGGACTGGTTGTTCGGGCACCCGACGTCGACCGCCGTGCCGCAGTACGACGGACCGACCTACTGTCCGGGCGACCGGATCCAGACCGGACGCGACACCGTCACGAACGCACGTCTCTGCACCCCGATCAACCGACCGGACGTGCCGACGGTCTACCCGCCGATGGCGGAGCTCTGGTTCGCGCTGGTCCGGAGCGTCGTCCCGGTGACCGCGACGTACTGGCCGATGCAGGTCGCGGGACTGCTCGTGTCGCTCGGGGTCACCGTCGGGCTGCTCGCGGTCCTCCGCCGAGCCGGTCGGGCACCGTGGTGGGCGGCGCTCTGGGCGTGGTGCCCGCTCGTCGCGTCCGAGGCGGTGACGAACTCCCACGTCGACGTCCTCGGCGCGGCACTCGCGACGGCCGGGGCGGTGCTCGTGGCCTTCGGACGACCGATCTGGGGCGGGATCGCGCTCGGTGCCGCGACGAGCACCAAGCTCATCCCGGCGATCGCGTTCGTGCCCCTCCTCGGACGCGCCCGGGGGTGGCTGTCCGCGCTCGTCGGGGTCGTCCTGTTCGGCGTGCTCTACGTGCCGTACGTCCTCTCCACCGGCGTCCAGGTCCTCGGCTACCTGCCCGGCTACCTCAGCGAGGAGGGCTACGACGACGGCTCCCGCTTCGCGCTCCTGTCCCCCCTCCTGCCGGGGAAGGCCGCGATCGTCGCCGTCCTCGCCGTCGTGCTCGTCGCCGCGGTGGTGGCGTGGCGGCTCGCCGACCCGGCCAGGCCGTGGAGCGCCGAGGTGCTCCTGATCGGCGTCACGTTCTTCGCGCTGACCCCGCGCTACCCCTGGTACGCGCTGCTCCTCATCCCGTTCGTGGTGCTGTCCGGCCGGTGGGAGTGGCTCGCGCTCGGCCTCGCGATCGCGCTCCGGCAGCAGTGGCCGTCGGCGGACGCGTTCCGGTGGTGGCTCGTCGCCGCGATGGGCGTCATCCTGGTCGTGACCGTCCTGCGGACCCCGCGCTCCGAGTGGCGCCGCTGGGCGGATCTCCTGTTCCGCCGACGTATCCTCGCTCCATGACCATCGACCTCGGCATGCCCGGCCGGGGCATCGGGAACGGGACCATCCGGACCGGGTCGGCCCGCGCCTCCAGTCCGGCCGCCGTGTCGCGTCCGACGGTGGTCGGCAGTCCGGACGGAGGGCCTCGGCACCTCCCCGACGTCGGTCCCCGACCCGACGTGCCCGGTCTGGTCGACCGGTTCGGCCGCCACGCAGTCGACCTGCGGGTGTCGCTCACCGAACGCTGCAACCTCCGCTGCACCTACTGCATGCCGGCCGAGGGGCTGCCCGTGTCGCCCTCCGACGCGCTCATGACCGCCGCCGAGATCGAACGGCTCGTCCGGATCGGCGTCGAGGACCTCGGGGTGCGGAAGGTCCGGTTCACCGGTGGCGAGCCGTTGCTCCGCGCGGACCTGGTCGAGGTCATCGCGCGGTGCGCCGCGCTGCCGGACCGTCCGGAGCTCTCGTTGACGACGAACGCGATCGGGTTGGCCACCCGTGCGCAGGCCCTCGCCGACGCCGGCCTCGACCGCATCAACGTCTCGCTCGACACCGTCGACCCGAAGCAGTTCGCGACGATGACCCGGCGGCCGTTCCTCGACCGTGTGATCGCCGGGGTGACGGCGGCGCACGAGACCGGGATGTTCGTCAAGGTGAACGCCGTCCTGCTCCGCGGCGTCAACGAACTCGCCGCGCCGGAGCTCCTCGACTGGTGTCTCGCCCGCGGGTACGAGCTGCGGTTCATCGAGCAGATGCCGCTCGACGCCGGGCACACGTGGGACCGGTCCTCGATGGTGACCGCCGCCGAGACCCGGGACCTGCTCGCGACCCGGTTCCGGCTCACGTCGCACGACGCGCCCCGTGACGGCGCCCCGGCCGAGCGGTACGACGTGCGTTCCCCCGAGGGCACCCTGCTCGGGACCGTCGGGATCATCGCCAGCGTGACGGAGTCGTTCTGCGCGGACTGCACCCGCACAAGGCTGACCGCGGACGGCAAGGTCCGGAGCTGCCTGTTCTCCGACCAGGAGACCTCGGTCCTCGACGCGATGCGCGCCGGGGCGTCCGACGTCGAGGTCGCGGTGGTCTGGCAGCGTGCGATGTGGGCGAAGCCGCGGGACCACGGCGTCGACCGTGCGGGGTTCGTCCAGCCGGCGCGGTCGATGTCGGCGATCGGCGGTTGAGCGTGACGACGATCCGGTTCTTCGCGGCGGCCAGGGCTGCCGTCGGGGTCTCGTCGGTCGAGGTCTCGTCCGCCGGGGCCTCCGCAGCCGGGGCTTCTGCCGCCGGGGCCTCGCTCGCCGGGGCCTCGCCCGCCGGGGCAGCCGCCGCCACGCTCGGGGACGCACTCGCCGCGGTGCAGGCGTCGGACCCGGCACGCTGGGAGTCGCTGCAGGAGCGGTGCTCGTACCTGGTCGACGGCATCACGACGAAGGACCGGACGACGTCCCTGGCCGGAGTGGAGCTCGTCGACGTCATGCCCCCGTTCGCCGGGGGCTGAGCGGGGCGCTGGTCCGCGTGCGCAGCAGCCGCCGAGCGTGCACTTCCCTTCCGCGTGCGAGCCGTGGCCACCGAGCGTGCACTTCCGCCGCGTCCCCGCGGCCCCCACGCGGCGAGACTGCACGGTCGCCGGTCGGCCCCCTCCGTCCCTGGTCGAGTCCCACCGAGCGTGCACTTCCGCCGCGTCCCCGCGGCCCCCACGCGGCGAAACTGCACAGTCACCGGTCGGCCCCCACCGTCCCCGGTCGAGCCTCCACCGAGCGTGCACTTCCGCCGCGTCCCCGCGGCCCCCACGCGGCGAAACTGCACGGTCACGGATCGGCCCCCTCCGTCCCCGCTCGAGCCCCCGCCGACCGTGCAGCTCTTCCGCCCACGAGGGGGTGCCGAACTCTCAGCACGGACACGCAACCCGAGTTCGTGCCGACGGTGGCCAACGTTCCTGCGGGGGGGCGTCGAGGTCAGCCGAACAGGCGCATGGGTCCCGACGTCGTGAACGCGCGCCGCGCCTCCAGGGCGAGCGGGCAGGTGGCAGGGATCCGCGATCTGGGTACTGCTCCACGGCCTCGGCGATGGCGATGGCGATGGCGATGGCGATGGCGATGGCCCGAGCTACCCGCTTGTTCAGTTCCGTCACCGCTCTTCGCGAGTGCCACCCCGGCTTCGACACCGGATCTGACCCGAATGCAAGGCTGCAGCCGCCCGAGAGCACCAGAGTTGGCCGTGTAGATCGAGAGCGGCTCGTTGTCGTCAGTGAGCTGATGCGCCCTGTTGATCAAACTGCCTTCATCGGGGACAAGTGTCTCGAGCCGCAGGAGCTATTCGCTGAGATGCTCATCGGCTTCGGACCGGATGTTCGTGAGGCAGAATGGTCAGCCTGTGAGGAGGTGCCGGTGAACCTGCGCATCACAGGTCACCCTGATCCCACTTGAACAACCGCGCGGCGAGAAGTGCGGCCGCTACAGCGACTGCCGCCATCATTGCCCACAACCAGTAGACAGAGATGAATGGTTGCGTTCCAGCAATGTCCGCCCCGACGGCCTGCATGAACCACGTGCTCGGGAAAGAATAAGTGAGGTAGCGAACAAAATCCGGGAAGATGTGAAGTGGCACGATGGTCCCGCAGCTGAATATGACGATGACCGGCAGGAATCCAGTCACTTGCGCTATGACATCGGGATTTGTTGCCCGACTCGCCACAAGGTAAGCAAGCGCGAACATCATCGCGAGTCCCACAATGAGGGTGATCGACAGTCGTACAATACTCAGCGACTCTACATACCCTTGACTCCAAGCGATGATGAGGACGACGATTGCCTCGGCGATGCCGAGCGCGAATCGTACCGGGCTCTGGGCGAGGATGAACGCTGTCCTACTGACCGGAGTCGTGCCGAGGAGCCGGAGAGTACCTCGTTGCCGTAGCGTCACCAAGGGAACGGAAGTTCCCATGAACGCGACAGCCATGAATCCGGTCACCAGAACCGTCGCGAGGTTGGTGCGCAGCACGTCCGGCTCGGGCGTGCCATCGGAGCCTGTGACGAGGATGTCAGCCGAGGGAATCCCTGTCGAATGCACCACAGCGACGAGCTGTTTCCAGGACGGCTTGTGTTTCCCGACGAGTGCAATCGTCGCGCGGTGCTCACCGATCGTGATCTTCGCCGTCACAGACTGATCGTCGGCGGCTCGTACCACAAGGTCGTGGTCGCGTAACGCCGTCACGACTTGCGCGCTGTGCTGGCCACCCGCGACCGACACGACAGGGGCAGGCCGGCCGCCATTGACCGAGAAATCAACCCCGACGATCACGACCAAGAAGAACAAGAAGGAGAACATCAAGCTGATGAAGCTCTTCACGTTCCGGAACACCTCACGTGTGCTCAGCAGCGTCAATTGCTTGAACGCGGCACGCCCTGCATGCCGCACCTCGGTGCTCGAAGCTGTTGTCATCACCGATTCCCCTTCATCGCTGCATCCCTATCAGTGCGCCGTTCGTCCGGCAGCTCGGCGAGCCGCAGGAAGATGTCCTCGAGGCTTCCGGCACGGACGTTGAGCTCGCGGGCCCGGAGCCCGCGGGCGAAGGTCACTCGACGGATCAGCGCATCCGGGTCACCGGTCGTGACGTGCACTCTGACGCCTCCCCGGACGGCTTCGGACGTGTAGGGCTGTTGCAATGCCTCCGCGAGGTCGTCATCCGACACAGTCGTGGCGACGGTGAACGCGACGTCGCTGACGCTCGCGTGCTGGCGGATGAGCTCGTCAGGGCTGTCCATCGCGGCCAGGCGTCCGCCGACCAGGATGGCGACGCGATCGCAGACCGAGGTCGCTTCGTCCATGTGGTGTGTGGACAGGACGATCGTCGTGCCACGGTCGCGAAGGCCGTAGATGACATCCCACAACGCTTGTCGTGCAGCAGGATCGAGACCCGCAGAAGGTTCATCGAGGACGAGGACCTCAGGGTCCGCGACCAACGCCACGGCGAGCAACAGGCGTCGCGTCTGCCCACCGGACAGACGCTTCGCGCGCTCGGCGGCCTGATCCGAGAGACCGACCTCCTCGAGGATCTCCCCGACCGGCCGAGGGCGCTCATGGAAGGACGCGAAGAGTTCGACCGTTTCCTCGACGGTGAGCGTGTCGAACAAGCTCGCCGACTGCGGCTGCACAGCGACTCTCCGTGTGATCGCGTCACGATCGGTCGAGGGGTCGTGTCCCAGCACTCGGATCACGCCACCGGTGGGGCGCTGCAGTCCCACCATGCACTCGATGGTCGTCGTCTTGCCGGCACCGTTCGGCCCGAGGAAGCCGAAGACCTCACCGCGCCGGATGTCGAGGCTGAGATCGCTGACCGCGGCGAAGTCACCGAAGGTCTTGGCGAATGCCTGCAGCTCGACGACGACGTCCCCGTGCCTCGCGGACGCCACCGCCTCGTTCCTGTCCTGCCCTGTCTCGCTTCGCATGTGCCCCTCGCTCGCAGCTGCGGACGGCCGTTCCCCAGTGAGAATGCCTCGATGATGCGCTGGGTGAGATGTTCACCACTGATACACAAACATCTGTTGGTCGGAGGCTAGCGGAAGGACTTCGGGCCGCGCAAACCCAGCTCGCGCGGACTGTGGATGGAGCTCCGGCAGTGTGTCGTGGACAAGCGCGCGGGGCGATGCTCGGCCAGCGCTCCTCGATCCGGTAGCGGAGACACTCGTCCATCCGGATGGTCGCGAGGAGCTCGGCCGCACGCGGGTCGGTGGGCCGGACGATCTGGTGGTGCGGCACGGTCCCAGTCCGGATCGCCGCGGGTGCTCGAGCGGTAGCGGCACGCGGTCAGGCGCGCGCTGTGGAGACGGCCACCTCGTCGGCCGGGAGGCCCACGGTCACCACCGCACCGGCCGTCGCGCCCGCCTCGTGCACCGTTCGCACCGTCGCGTCGACGACGAACTCCCCCGCGACCACCCGGACGAGCCCGTCGCGGGGTTCGAGCCGGTCGACGCTGCGTTGGACGACCGTCCCGTGCCCGCAGGGATTCGCGGAGCCGAGTACAGCACCCGTGGAGGCAGGGGCGGGCCCGGCACCGCCGCCGATCAGCCGAGCTGCCGTCGGGTGGTACGCCGCGATGGCGGCCCTCCCCGGTACTGCATCGACCTCGGCCGCGACGACGAGCGTGCCGTCCGCGAGCACGATGCCGTCTGCGTGCGCGGTGCCCCGGAGCAGCGCGAGCCCGGAGAACGCCGCACCGAACCCGCTGGTCGGCCGATGGAGCACGGTGTCGACGGGTCCGGCCTCCACGACCCGTCCCGCCTCGAGCACCACGACGCGGTCCGACAGGGTCATCGCCTCGAGCGGGTCGTGCGTGACGAGGAGCGCGCTCCGTCCGACGAGGGCCTCCGCGACGGCCGCGCGCACCTCGACCCGCGCACCGACGTCGAGCGCGGAGGTCGGCTCGTCGAGGAGCAGGAGCGCGGGGTCGGTGGCCACGGCCCTCGCGATCGCGATCCGCTGCGCCTGTCCGCCCGAGAGCGTGCCGGGACGCCGCGCCGCCAGGTGGTCCGCCCCGACGGTCTCGAGCGCCGAGTGGGCTCGCACGTGCGCCCTCCGACGGGAGGCACCGCTCGCCCGCGGCCCGTACGCCACGTTGTCGAGCACGGACAGGTGGGGGAAGAGCGCCGGGTCCTGACCGACGAGGCCGATCCGACGCCGGTGCGCGGGGACCCGGACCCTCCCCCCGGCGAACACGGTCAGTCCGCCGAGCACGACCTCGCCGTCGTCCGGTCGTACGAGCCCCGCGACGACGTCGACCACGGTGGACTTGCCGGCGCCGTTCGGGCCGACGAGCGCCACCGTCTCCCCGTCGCCGATCTCGATGTCCACGTCGAGGTCCCGGGCAGCGAGCCGGACCCGGATCCGTCCGCCCGCGGTCACAGCAGCCCCCCGGCAGTCGCGGAACCCGTGCTCACGCGACACCGACCCGTCGCCAGCGCACCGACGACACCCCGATGACCAGGATCGCCACGACGACGAGCACCAGCGCGAGGGCGACCGCGGTGTCCGGGTCGATCTCCCGCTGCAGGTAGATCTCGAGCGGCAGGGTCCGCGTGACACCCTCGAGGCTCCCGGCGAACGTCAGCGTCGCCCCGAACTCGCCGAGCGCCCGCGCGAAGCAGAGCACCAGACCCGACACGATCCCGGGCAGCACCCGCGGAGCGGTCACCGTGAGGAACGTCCGCGTCGGCCCGGCGCCGAGGGTCGCAGCGATCCGCTCGTACCGCCCGCCGGACACCCGGAGCGCTCCCTCGACCGCCGTCACGAGGAACGGCATCGCCACGAACGTCTGCGCGATGACGACCGCGGCGGTGCTGAACGCGATCCGCACCCCGTGGTCGGCGAGGAACGACCCGATCGGACCGATGCGTCCGAACGCGGCGAGGAGGGCGAGTCCGCCGACGACCGGCGGGAGCACGAGCGGGAGCAGGACGACGGCGCGGAGCACCCCGATCCAGCGGGCGGTCGACCGGGCGAAGACGACCGCGAGCGGGAACCCGAGGAGGAACGACGCACCGGTCGCCGCGGCCGCCGTCCCGACGCTCAGCCCGAGCGCGGTGAGCGAGGACGAGGAGGTCACGAGACCGGTGAACGACGCCCAGTGCACGTTGCCGATCATCGCGAGGACGGGGACGACGACGAACAGTCCCCCGACGACCGCCGGGACCGGGAGCCACCAGGGCAGCGCCGTGCGGACGGCACCGGACGGGGCGGGCGTGGTCACGGCTCCTGGAAGCCCGCCGTCCGGAGCACCCCCTGTCCCGTCGCTGACAGCACGTACGCCATGAACGACTTCGCGAGCGCCGGGTCCTGCGACTCCCGGAGCACGCCGATCGGGTAGGTGTTCACGGCGTCCTCGCTCGCGGCGAACGGCACCCCGTCGACCTTCCCACCGGCGCCCTCGACGTCGGTCACGTAGACGAGCCCGGCGTCGGCCTGCCCGGACTCGACCTTGCCGAGGACGTCGGTGACGGACTGCTCCTCGCTGACCGGATGCAGTGTCGTCCCGGTCGCCGCCTCGACCTTCTGCGCGGCCGCGCCGCAGGGCACGGGCGCGGCGCACACGACGACCTGGAGGGCCGGGTCGGCCAGGTCGTCGAACGTCGTCACCTTCTTCGGGTTGCCCGGCGCCACGGCGATCTCGAGCACGTTCTTCGCGAAGTCCCGCGGCGAACCGGCCGCGAGATCGGAGGAGGAGAGCTTGGCCATGTTCGCCTGGTCCGCCGCGGCGAACACGTCGGCGGGCGCCCCGGCCTGGATCTGCGCGACGAGGTCGCTCGACCCGGCGAACGAGAACCGGACCGTCGTCCCCGGGTGCGCGTCCTCGTAGCGCTTGCCGAGGTCGGTGAAGGTCCGCTGCAGGGAAGCCGCCGCGAACACCGTGATCTCGCCGGTCGGCCCGGCGGACCCCGACGAGGACGCCGAGGCAGCCGGTGAGGACACGCCCGACGGACCACCAGAGGAACAGCCGGCGAGCGCGAGCATCGCCACGACGGCGGCAGCGACCACCACGAGCGGGCGGGCGGCGCGGATCATGCGGTTCCCTCGTCCGGTGCCGCCTCGACGACGACCATCGTCGCCTTGACGACCGCCACCGCGACGGAGCCGACCTCGATCCCGAGGTCGCGCACCGCCTCCGCGCTCATCAGCGACACGACCCGGTGTGGTCCGCACTGGAGTTCGACCTGGGCCATCACCCGGTCGGCGACGACGTCGGTGCAGATGCCGACGAACCGGTTCCGGGCCGAACTGTGCACCCCGGACGCCGGGTCCGCGAGCTGCGTGGCCCGCTCCTTGGCGTGGAGCGCGAGTTCCCGGCCGTCGACCACGGCTCGTCCAGCATCGTCCGCGAGGCGGCTGAAGGTGCCCCCGTCGACGAGTCGTCGGACGGTGTCGTCGCTCACCCCGAGGTAGGTCGCCGCGTCGCGGATCCGCAGTTGCGTCATGATGCGATGATCCTACCCGCAGGAGCGGAACGGAACGTGGTCAGGGCTGCGTGACGGGGACCAGCGGCCGGTCCTCCCGCAGCCACGCCTCGACACCGCCGTCGAGCACCACGACGTCGCGCCCGAGCCCGGGACCGCGCGCCCATGCATCCGCCCGGGGTCCGCGCGCGCAGTAGACCACCACCGGCACGCCGTCCGGCAGGTCGGCGGGGACGACGCTCCCCGTGATGACACCGCCGGCACGCTCCGCCGGGGTCCGGACGTCGAGGACCGCGAGCGGTGCACCGGAGGCGAGTCGGGCCTCCAGCCCGGCCGGTGACACGAGCGTGACCGGACGCTCGGACGGGAGGCGCGGCGGACGACGCGACGTCGGCCCGCGTCGCAACGGGCTGGCGACCACGGTCCACGTGGCTGCGTCGACGGTCAGGACGCGCCCGAGGAGCGGCTCCCCGACGCCGGTCGCGAGGGCGACGACCTGCCCCGCCACGATGCCGCCGAGCATCGTGCACAGGCCGGCGAGGACGCCGTCGACGGCACACGAGCCCTCGTCGACGAAGGGGTCGGGGTGCAGGTCGTGGAAGTCGACGGCGCCGGACGGAGCACCGTCCCAGAACACGGCGACCTGGCCGTCCGTGCCGAGCGCCGACGCCCACACGAACGGGACCCCGGCGTCGGCGCACGCGTCGGACACCGCGCGGGTGACGTCGACCCCGTCCGCGGCGTCGACGACCACGTCGTGTCCGGCGACGAGCGCGGGTCCGGTCTCGACGTCGAACCGGCCGACGACCGCTCGGACGTCGAGCTCCGGGTCGACCAGGCGGGCCCGTGCCGCCGCGGCCTCGGCCTTGGGCGCGCCGACGTCCTCGGTCGTGAAGAGTGTCTGCCTGGCCAGGTTCGACACGTCGACGACGTCCGGGTCGACGACGGTCAGGCGACCGAGCCCGCTCCCGGCGAGGAGCGCGACGACCGGCGAGCCGAGGCCACCGGCACCGACGACGAGCACCCGGAGCGCGGCGAGCCGGCGGAGCCCGACGTCCTCGACTCCGTGGAGTGCCGCCGTGCGGGAGCCGAGCCGGCGTCGCGCGGCCGACAGGGTGCCGACGGGTTCGACGAGGGGGTGCACACGGCCATTATCCGCGCGCCACCCGACCCCGCACCGATCCGGGGCACCGCAGACGTCGGAGAACCGGCTGTGAACTCTCAGCGGACGGATGGTGTCGTCGTGAGCAGTTCCCCAGTCCGGGTGCGTACCGTGCCGCATGTGACATCTCCGCAGACCGGGCGCATCGGCGTCCAGCGACCGACCCCGATCTCGGCGCCCCGCACTTCCGTGCGCGCGGTCGCGTCCGCTCTCGGCGCCGCCGCGGTCCGCGTCCCGGAGGTCACGGTCGGGGCCGCCGCGTTCGCGGTCTCCGCCGCGTTCGCCTGGGTCCCGTCACTCTGGTACGACGAAGGCGCCACCGTCACGAGCGCGACCCGGTCGTGGCCGCAGCTCTGGGCCGAACTGCACAACGTCGACGCCGTGCACGGTCTGTACTACGTGCTCATGCACATCTGGTTCTGGCTCGTCGGCTACACGCCGATGACCCTCCGGCTCCCGAGCGCCCTCGCGATCGCCGTCGCGGCGGGCCTGGTCGTCGCGCTCGGCCGACGTCTCGGCGGGCGTCGCCTCGGCATCGCCGCCGGCGTCGTGTTCCTCGTCCTGCCACGGGTCGTCTGGGCGGGTGGCGAAGGTCGGCCGTACGCGACGATCACGACGCTCGCCGTCGGTCTGACGCTCGTCGGTGTCGCCGCCGCCCGACGGGCCCGGCCGGGCGTGCCGTGGTCCCGCGTCGGCCTGGCCTGGTGGGTCGGGTACGGGCTGCTCGCCACCGTCGCGGTCGTGTTCAACGTCTACCTGGCGCTCGTGGTCGTGTCGCACGCCGTGACGCTCGCGTGGACGCTGCTGTCCCAGCGGGCGTCTGCGCGTGCCACCGACCGCACCGCCGGCGTCACCACCGGCTCCGAGGGCCCCGCACCGATCGTCACCCGAGGGCTCGTCCGGAGCTGGTTCGCGGCGGGTGTCGGCGCGGCCGTCCTCGCCGCCCCGGTGGTGGTCGAGGTCATGGCCCAGTCCAAGCAGGTCGCGTGGATCGGCGGCATCGGCTGGGCGACCGTCCGACAGGTGTTCTCGACGGCGTGGTTCGGCGGCTCGATGCTGTTCGCGGCGACGGCCTGGGTCTGCATGGTGCTCGCGGTCGTGCTCGTGGTCCGAGCCGTCCGGAAGCCGGCGGTCACGGCCCGCGACCTCGTCCGCGCCCAGGCGCTCCGGGTGGTCCTGCCGATCGTGGTCGTCCCGACGGGCGTCCTCCTCGTCGTCACCGCGCTCGGCAAGCACCTGTACTCCCCCAAGTACGCCACGTTGAGCCTGCCGTTCGTGGCGCTCCTCGTCGGACTCGCCCTCACGGCGATCCGGCCCCGCGCGGCGCTCGTCGTCGCGGTGCTGGCCATCGTCGCGGTGTCGATCCCCTCGACCATCGCCGTGAAGACCCCGCACGCCAAGCAGGACTCCTACTGGGCGAACGCGGCCGCGATCGTGGAACGGCAGCGAGCGCAGACACCGGACGCCGACGAGGGCGTCATCTACGGCTCCGTGTGGAAGCACCCCACCACGACGACGCAGATCATCCGCGATGCCTACCCCCGGGCGTTCGCCGGCATGACGGACCTCGCGGCGACCACGTCCGGCGCGGAGACCGGTCGCCTGTGGGACACGAACGGCGACATCGCCACGACGGTGCCCGCCCGGCTCGGCGACATCGACACGGTCTGGTACCTCGGGTCGAAGGCCCGGGACATCCAGCCCGACGTCACCTCGACGCTCGACGCCGAGGGCTTCCACGTCGCCGGGTACTGGCGCACCGGCTCGGTCGTCATCACCGAGTACGCCCGCGCGCCCCGCTGACCCACTCCCCCGCACCCGACGCGTCTGCGCCCGACGCGCCTGCACCTGACGCGCCTGCACCCGACGCCCCGCGCTACCGCGGCACGACCCGGGCGCCGTGCACCGGCCCGGTCGCCCGGACGACGCTCAGGCCGGACGCGCTCAGCGCCACCTGGACGTCGAGTGCGGCGTCCGCGTCCGCGACCAGGAACGCGACGGTCGGCCCGCTGCCCGAGACGATCCCGGACAGGGCACCCGCGCGCTCCCCGAGTTCGAGCGTCGCGGCGAGGTCGGGCTGCAACCGCATGGCCGGCGCCTGCAGGTCGTTGTGCAGGCACTCGGCGAGCAACTCCGGGTCCCCGGCACGGATCGCCTGGAGGACGTTGGCCTCGACGTAGGGCATGTCGTGGACCGGCGCGATGTCGGTCCGGTAGCGGTCGCGGTGCTCGTCGAGTGCGGTGTACACCGCCGGGGTGGACAGCCCGTAGTCGGACAGCACCAGCACCCAGTGGAACTGTCCCTTCGCGAGCGCCGGACTCAGTTCGTCCCCGCGACCCGTCCCGATCGCCGTCCCGCCCGCGAACGCGAACGGGACGTCGGCCCCGAGCTCCGCCGCGATCCGGAGGAGTTCGTCGCGACCGAGCGCCGTGCCCCAGAGCGTGTCGACCGCGAGCAGCGTCGCAGCAGCGTCCGCGGACCCGCCTCCCATGCCGCCGGCGACCGGCACTTGCTTCTCGATCGTGAGCTTGACCCCGCCGGTGTACGAGGCCGTCTCGGCGACCATCCGCGCGGCTCGCAGCGCCAGGTTCGAGTGGTCGACGGGGACGTCCGACGTGTCGATCGGACCGGTGAAGCGCACCGAGAAGTCGTCGGCGAGTTCCGCGGTGACGTCCTCGTACAACGAGACGGCCTGGTAGGCGGTGGCGACGTCGTGGTAGCCGTCCGGCTGGAGCGCCCCGACGGACAGGTAGACGTTGATCTTGCCCGGTGCTCGGGTCCGCACCCTGGTCTGCGACTCCGGCAACGTCATGCGACCAACCTATATCGGGTGCTGTGCAGGTTCCGCATGCCGTCCCGCCCGCCAGGCGCCGGTCGCCGCGTCGCTCCGGCAACGGTCGCTGCGTCGCTCAGGCGCTCGGTGCCGTCGCGCTCCGGAGCAGCGGGATGACCTGCTCCCCGAACCGCTCCATCTCCTCGAGCTGCGGCGAGAACTGGAGCAGGAGCGTGTCCACCCCGGCGTCCTCGAACTCCCGGATCCGCCGCGCGACCTGGTCCGGGGTCCCGACGAAGCCCGGGCGGAGTCCCCGGTTCGACACCGAGTAGTCCTCGAGCGAGGGCACCCGTTCGAGCTGCGACTTCGAGATGAAGTCCTGGTACGACTCGTAGGCTGCGCCGTGCTGCACGTCGGTGATGCGGGCCAGCTCGGCGAGCGCCTCCTCCTCGGTGTCGCGGACGATCGCGTACGCGGCCATCCCGAACGCCTCGAACGGCGGCAGACCGGCGCCGACACGGCGCTGCCGCATCTCGGCGATCTTCGTCCGGAGCTCCTCGACGGTGCCGCCGTGCGTCACGTAGGCGTCGGCGTACTCGGTGATGCTCGCCTTGCCGGCCTCCGACTCGCCGCCGGCGTAGATCCGCGGCTGCACGCGGGGCTTGGGCTCGAGGTGGGCGTTCTCGACCGTGTAGTACTCCCCCGAGAACGAGTACGGGGTCTCGTTCCAGAGCCCCTTCATGATCGCGACGAACTCCGCCGTGCGACGGTACCGGTCGTCGTGCTCGGAGAATATCCCGCCGTACTGCCGGGCCTCCTCGGCCCACCAGGCGCTCACGACGTTGAACGTGAACCGGCCGCCGGAGATGTCGTCGATCGTCGCGGCCTGCTTCGCCGTCACGGCGGGCAGGTGGTACCCGGGGCGCATCGCCGCCATGATCTCGAGCTTCTCGGTGGTCGCCGCGATCGCGGCGGCGAGGGCCCAAGCCTCGAGGCTCGGGGCAGCGGTCCCCTTGATGTCGTTGAGGTTGAGCTCCGGCACCAGCGTCAGGTCGTACCCGACCTGCTCCGCCCGCTGCGCGAGCTGCTTGACGTAGTCGAAGGTGACGGGCATCTGCTCGTCGTCGACGTTGCGGAGCCAGCCGCCGAAGAGCGGGGTCCAGTATCCGAATCGCACGTGGTTCTCCCGGGTCGTGGTCGTGTGGTGGGCGCGTTCCGGTCGGGAGGCGCGGGACGAGGCCGCCGCGTGCCTCCAGTCCGGTGCGTGGTCGGGTCCGTCTGCCGGACCCGCGCGGTCAGGCCGTCAGGACGGCCTGTTCGGCGGCCAGCAGGCCACCGAGGTACTGCGCGACGGTCCGCGGACCGGAGACGGGGCTCGTCTCCTCGACCGCAGGGTTGTAGTTCGTGTTCGTGTTGATGTCGTACACCACGTGGCGTCCGTCGACCGTCTCCATGAACTCGATGCCCGCGACGCCGATGCGGTTGTCGGCGAGGAACGCCTCGAGGCGCTGGACGAGCGGGTGCGACGCGGTCACGTCCGCGCGGATCGAGAACGGGTCGGCCGCGGTCGTGCCCGGGATCTCGCAGGCGTCGGCGGGGCAGAGCTCGAAGCTCCCGGCGCTCGTGTCGACCTTGACCGCGTACACGAACCGGCCCCCCACGAACTCGATGCGCGTGACGAAGGGCTCGGTGGCCACCAGGTACTCCTGGAGCAGGGTGATGCCGTCGACCGGCTCCTCGAACTCCGGGCTGACGACGTACGTCGAGAGCTCGGCGACGGAGTCGAACCGTCGGACCCCGAGCCCCTTGCCGCCCTGGTTGTGCTTCGTGATGAACGGCTGGCCGGGTGCTTCGGCGGTGAACCGTCCGGCCGCGCGGACGAGGTCCTGCGTGCCGAACACGGCCGTCGTCCGCGGCACGTCGAACCCGGCGTTCCGGAGCAGGCCGTGCTGAGCGACCTTGCTCACCTCGAGCTCGAGGACGCTGCTGCCGTTCACCACGGTGCGTCCGGCGCGCTCGAGCCACCCGAGGACGGCGCGGGTGTACTCCTTGGCGTGCTCGTGTCCGCGCGTGTGGCTGCTCGCCGACATGCGCGACCAGTAGACGCCCGGCTCCGGGTCGGCTGCGAGGTCGATCGAGCCGTCGGTCAACAGGAGTTCTCCGACCGGGACCCCCTCGGCCTCGAAGGCGGCCGCGAGCGGCGGGAACCACTCGGGGTTCTCGTGGATGACGTACACGCGCGGAGTGCTCACCGGTTCAGCCTAGGCACGAGCCCTGAGGAGCGCGGTGGGAGGCCGTCACACGGTGCAACACGGCCGGTCTGCGCCGTGCTCGTGCGGCGCATGGAGAACTCGACCGGGGTGGGCGGCAAGGTCAGGGGGCGAACGTCTGCTGACCGACCACCCCGAGCAGCGCGAGCTTCTCGGCGTCCGAGGACCCGGGCGGTGCTGTGAAGAGGAGCAAGGCCTGCGCACGGTTCTCCGTGAGGAGCACCTGACAGTCGACCTCGATGCGACCGAGCTCCGGGTGCACGAAGGTCTTGTGGTCGCTCCACCGCGTCGCTACCTCGTGCAGCGCCCACGTCGCGACGAACTCCTCGCTCGTGCGCTCGAGCGCGGCGATGAGGTCCGCCGCCCGCCGGTCGCCCGGACCAGCGGCGCCGACGGCCGCACGGAGGGTGGCGACCTGCACGCGCTGCAAGTGGTCGTGCTCCTCGGGGGCGTACCGCGCGCGCTCGGCCGGGTCGGTGAACCAGCGCCAGACCTGGGACCGGGCCGGGCCGGTGAGCTCCGCCGCCGAGCCGAGCAGTGCGATCGCCAGCCGGTTCTCCACGAGTGTCTCACC
This sequence comes from Curtobacterium phyllosphaerae, assembly GCF_049341865.1. Lineage (NCBI taxonomy): Bacteria > Bacillati > Actinomycetota > Actinomycetes > Micrococcales > Microbacteriaceae > Curtobacterium > Curtobacterium phyllosphaerae. The sequence continues at coordinate 55,766 of NZ_JBMPIU010000008.1, forward strand.
GAGGTCACTCACGATGATCGCGGGGGTGTCCTCGAGGCGGTCGAGCACCCGGAGCAGTGCGGGGGCGACGTGCTCGTCGCGTCGGACCCGGACCGGCGCGTTGTGCCCGGCGATGCGGAACAGGTGGTCCCGTTCGTCGAGGGTGACGCGGAGGGCCCTGGCGATCGCGGCGACCATCTGCTCCGAGGGCTGCGGTCCACGCTGCTGTTCGAGCCGCGTGTAGTAGTCGACGCTCATCCCGGCGAGGGCGGCGACCTCCTCGCGGCGGAGCCCGGGGGTCCGGCGTCGAGGACCCTCGCCGAGCCCGACGTCCTCCGGGCGCAGGAGTTCGCGGCGGCGGCGGAGGAAGTCGGCGAGGGCAGGTCGGTCCACGACTCGATCATCGCCCGTCCGGCGCATCCGAGCCAGGGATCGCGGGTCCCCCGATCGGCGCACTCTGCCCCCGCGGCGGCGGCTGGGCCATCGTGGTGGACATGGACATCTCGAACAGCACCGTCTTCATCCCCGGCGCGACCTCGGGCCTCGGCCTCGGGCTCGCCCTCCGCCTGCAACAGGCCGGCAGCACCGTCGTCATCGGTGGTCGGCGTCAGCAGCTCCTCGACTCCCTCGCAGCCGAGCACGGCTTCGACACCGTCCTCGTGGACGTCGCCGACGCGGCGTCGATCACCACCGCGGCCGCCACGGTCCTCGAGCGCCACCCGGACCTCGACGCACTCGTCACGATGTCGGGGATCATGCGCGACGAGGACCTCCGCGATCCCGCACACATCGACGAGGCCGAGGCGACGATCACCACGAACCTCCTCGGGACGATCCGACTCATCGACGCGTTCCTGCCCCACCTGCTGACGCGTCCGGCAGCGACGGTCATGACGGTCACGTCGGGTCTCGCGTACACGCCCATGGCGGGTGTCCCGACCTACAACGCGACGAAGGCCGGCGTGCACGCGTACACGCTGTCGCTCCGCCAGCAGCTCGTTGGGTCGGACGTCGAGGTCCTCGAACTCGTGCCGCCGGCCGTCGCGACGGACCTCCGCGGTGCCGGCGTCGACTTCGGCGGGATGCCGTCGTCGGACTTCCTCGACGAGGTCGTCGCCCTCCTCGACGCCGGTGCGTCGCCCGAGATCCTCGTGCAGAACGTCCTGCCGCTCCGGTGGTCGGAGCGCGACGGCACCCAGGCGCAGATCATGGCGGCAATGGCCGGACACTGAGGCGCACTCCGGCGATCCAGCCTGGAGGGGCGGTCCGAGCGGGCGCACGGGCGCGGCCCCGGTGGGCATCGCATTGGGTATGCCTCCAGGTCGGTCTCGGAGGATCGATCCATGAGCGCGCGACTCCACGAGACCCTGTCGACCCCGGGCTGGTGGCGCGCGTCGGGGACCGGCATCGCCGTCCTCGCGATCGCCATGCTCGTGCTGGTGCTGGCGGCCCCGGTCACCCCCGACAGGCCGGCATCCACCTCCGATCTGGTCATCACCTGGGTCGTCTCGCTGATCACGGCGGCGGCGGGTGTCGCGGTCAGCGTCGCCACCATGACGGTGACCGTCGACACCGCGGTCGAGATCCGTCTCTGGCCGTTCTACCGCCGGCGCGTTGCGTTCAGGTCGGTCGAGCGCGCGGAGCGGATCGACATGCGGGCGACGTGGTCCGGCGGGTGGGGCGTCCGAGTCGGGCTGGGCCAGGGCACGCTCGTGCTCCTCGACAACGGCCCCGGTGTCCGGCTCCGGCTCACGGGCATGCGCGACGTGTCGTTCCGGACCGACGACCCGGAAGCGGTCCTCGCAGCGCTGGCGGCGCACGGCGTGGACGCGACGGCGGGCCGCAGCGCCGGGCAGACGGTGCGTACCGTGCGCGAAGCATCACCGGAGCCGCGGAGTTCGGGCGACGGGTGATGCTCCCTGCGCATCTCGGCGTGCGTGATCCGGGGTGGCTGACGTCACCCGGCGCGCTGGTCAGGTGCCGGCGAGGACCGTCCGACCGAGCCGTGTGAAGTCCTCGGCCGTCAGCTGCTCGCCGCGGAACGTCGGGTCGATGCCCGCTGCCGTCAGGAGCTCCGCCGCACGGGTGCTGTCGCCGAGCACGCCGGACAGGCTCTGACGGAGCATCTTCCGTCGTTGTCCGAACGCGCCGTCGACGAGCGCGAACACCTGGGCGCGGAGCGTCTCGTCGCCCGGCTGCTCGTGTCGGACGAACCCGACGAGCACGCTGTCCACGTTCGGCACCGGCCAGAACACCTGGCGGCTCACCTGCCCGGCGATCCGCCAGTCGCCGTACCACGCGGCCTTGACGCTCGGAGAGCCGTACACCTTGGAACCCGGGTCGGCAGCGAGCCGGTAGCCGACCTCCGCCTGCACCATGACGAGGGCGCGCTCGAGCGACGGGAACGTGCTCAGCAGGTGCAGGAGCACCGGCACGGAGATGTTGTACGGCAAGTTCGCGACGAGGTGGCTCGGGCCGGTTGCAGAACCATCCGCCTCGTCGAGATCGGCGGCGGTGACGGTCATCGCGTCCTGGTGGACCACCCGGAGCCGTGCGGCGGGCTGGAGCCGGGACACCGTCGCGGGGAGCTCCGCTGCGAGCCGTCGGTCGATCTCGACGGCCGTGACGGCGGCGCCGGTCTCCGTGAGCCCGAGGGTGAGTGACCCGAGCCCGGGACCGATCTCCAGCACGCGCGACGCCGACGTCACCCCGGCCGCGACGACGATGCGCCGGACGGTGTTGGCGTCGTGGACGAAGTTCTGTCCGAGTTTCTTGGTCGGGGTGACGTCGAGCCGTGCCGCGAGGTCACGGATCTCGGCGGGTCCGAGCAACCGCGCCGGCGTCCCACCGGGAGGCGACGCCGGGGCGTCGCTCACTCCGACACCGTCACCGGGTCGCGGTCCCACGCGCCGTACACGGTCTCGGTGTTCGACGAGATCTGCGCCGCGAGCATCGACGGGTCGGTGCCGAGTGTCTCCGCCATCGACCGGAGGGTGAGCGGGATCAGGTAGGGCGCGTTCGGCCGACCGCGGTACGGCGTCGGCGTGAGGAAGGGTGCGTCGGTCTCGACCATGAGCAGGTGCCGCGGGGCGACCTGGAGCGCCGACCGGAGCGACGCCGCGTTCTTGAAGGTGACGGTCCCGGCGAACGACATGTACCAGCCGCGTTCGGCGCAGAGCTGCGCGAGGTCCGGCCCGCCGGAGAAGCAGTGGAACACCGTCCGCTCCGGCGCACCGACGCGGAGCAGTGTCTCGACGACGACGTCGTGGGCGTCACGGTCGTGGATCTGGAGCGCGAGGTCATGCCGCTTGGCGATCTGGATGTGGGCCTCGAACGCCCGGACCTGGGCGTCGCGGCCTTCCGGACCCGTTCGGTGGAAGTCGAGACCGGTCTCGCCGATCGCGCGGACCCGGGGCAGGGCCGCGAGCTCGTCGATCCCGGCGAGGTGCTCGTCGAGGAGCCCCTGCGACTCGAGCTCCGGGGTGTCGTTCGGGTGGATCGCGACGGCCGCCAGCACACGCGGTTCACGCGCCGCGATCTCGGCCGACCAGCGCGAGGTCTCGAGGTCCGTCCCGACCTGCACGACGCCGCGGACGCCGACGCTCGAGGCCCGGTCGAGGTGCTCGCGGTAGTCGATGGCGTTCTCGCCGCCGTCGGCGATCTCCATGTGCGTGTGGTTGTCGTACACGGGGACGACGAGCGCCTGCGGCGACGGCGGGTACGTCAGGTCTCGGTGCTGGCCGTTGTCGTCCGCGCCGCGGGAGCGCACGTGCGCGTCGGTCACGCGGACGCCACGGCCGGCTGCTCGATGCGCGGGAAGAGTCCGCTCTCGAGGGGCACCACCGTCTCCGCGCCGGACCACTCGTACGCACGATCGATGCGCTGCTCGGCGATCGACCCGCCGGCCCCGATCGACGCCCAGAGCTTCTCGGTGGCCTTCGGCATGACCGGCGCAGCGAGCACCGCGATGGTGCCGAGTCCGCGGAGCGCCGTGACGAGCACCGTCGCGAGGCGCTCGTGCGTCGCCGGGTCCTTGGCGAGCACCCACGGCTCCTGCTCGGTGATGTACCCGTTCAGGGCGTCGACGAGTTCCCACACGGTGCTGATCGCGTCGTGCGGCGCGAACGCCTGGATCGCCGCGTCAGCCCGTTCGGTCACGGACACGGCGAGGTCGTCGATCGCCCGGTCGACATCGGTCAGTGCTCCGCGCTCGGGGACCGCGCCGTCGTGGTAGCGGCCGATCATCGCGACGATGCGGGAGGCCAGGTTGCCGAACCCGTTCGCGAGTTCCGCCTGGTAGCGCGCGGAGATGTCTTCCCAGCTGAAGTTGCCGTCCTGCCCGAAGGTGATCGCGCGGAGGAAGTAGTACCGGAAGGCGTCCGACCCGAAGGTGTCGGTGATCTCCGACGGCGCGATGCCCGTGAGCTTGGACTTCGACATCTTCTCGCCGCCGACGAGCAGCCAGCCGTGGCCGAACACCCGCTCGGGGACCTCGAGCCCGGCGGCCATGAGCATCGCCGGCCAGATCACGGCGTGGAACCGGGCGATGTCCTTGCCGACGATGTGCACGCTCGGCCAGCGACGCCGGAACTGCTCGTCGTCGACGCCGTACCCGACGGCCGTGATGTAGTTGAGGAGCGCGTCGAACCAGACGTAGAGGACGTGCCCGGTGTCCCAGGGCAGCTTGATGCCCCAGTCGAAGCTCGAGCGCGAGATCGAGAGGTCGCGGAGGCCCTGCTTGACGAAGGCGATGATCTCGTTGCGGACGCTCTCCGGCTGGATGAACTCCGGGTGCGACTCGTACAGGTCGAGGAGCCGCTGCTCGAAGTCCGACATCCGGAAGAAGTAGTTCCGCTCGGACAGGACCTCGACCGGGATCGAGTGGATCGCGCAGACCTGCTCGCCCGCGTACGCCCCGGTGCCCGGGACCAGGTCGCTCGGCTGCTTGTACTCTTCGCACCCCACGCAGTAGAAGCCCTCGAACTCGCCGGCGTAGATGTAGCCGTCGTCGTGGAGCTTCTGCAGGAACAGGGTCACGCCGCGCTCGTGCCGTTCGTCCGTCGTCCGGATGAAGTCGTCGTTGCTGATGTCCACCGTGTCGAGCAGGGGCTTCCAGGCGTCCGCGACGAGCCGGTCCGCCCACTCCTGCGGCGAGACGTCGTTCGCGGAGGCGGTCCGCAGGATCTTCTGCCCGTGCTCGTCCGTGCCGGTGAGCAGCCAGGTGTCGTCGCCCCGCTGCCGGTGCCAGCGCGCGAGGACGTCCGCCGCCACCTCGGTGTACGCGTGCCCGATGTGGGGCACGTCGTTGACGTAGAAGATGGGCGTCGTGATCGAGAACGCGGAGCCGTCGGCCATGCGGACCATCCTACGGCGACCGTCCAGCCGGTTACGGACCGAGCCGGGACCCTGTGGAGAACCCCCACCGAGCCTCCCGTCCGGCGGTTCCCGGTCCGCGTGACGCCACCCTGACCGGTTCGCGCAGAGGTGTTTCCCTGCGCGATGCGGCGAATCTGGGGTTCCGCGTTCGGCCGGTCAGCGCGCGGCGAGCGCACCCTCGTACAGCTCGCGGCGGGACAGTCCCGTCGCGTCGGCGACGGCCTGCGACGCCTCCTTCATCCGCGCACCGGCGGCCACCCGCGAGAGCACGAGCCGGACCCCCTCGGCGAGGTCGACCTCGAGCGCCGCGTCCGACGCACCGCCGACCACCACGCAGATCTCGCCACGGACCCCCTCGGCGGCCCACTCGGCGAGCTCCGCGAGCGAGCCGCGCGTGACCTCCTCGTGCAGCTTCGTCAGCTCCCGGCACACGGCGGCGGGACGCTCGTCGCCGAGCCCCGCGGCCATGTCGACGAGCGTGTCCGCGAGCCGGTGCGGGGACTCGAAGAACACGAGGGTCCGCTGCTCCCCGGCGAGCGCCGCGAACTGTCGTCGACGCTCGGCGCCACGGCGGGACGGGAACCCCTCGAACGCGAACCGGTCGGTCGGCAGGCCGGCGACGGCAAGGGCCGCGAGGACCGCCGACGGCCCCGGGATGACCGTCACGGTGACGCCGGCCGCCGCCGCCGCGGCCACGAGTGGGAACCCCGGATCGCTGATGGCCGGCATCCCGGCGTCGGTGAGCACGACGACGTCGGCGTCCCGCGCGGCCTCGACGATCTCGGCCGCGCGCGCCCGTTCGTTGTGCTCGTGCAGGGCGATGAGCTTCGGGCGGTTCTCGATGCCGAGTGCCCGGAGCAGGTGGATGGTCGTCCTGGTGTCCTCGGCGGCGATCACCGAGGCGTTCGTCAGCGTCTCGATCAGCCTCCGGGACGCGTCGCCGAGGTTGCCGATGGGAGTCGCTGCGAGGACGATCACCACACCATTGTCCAGGACCCGGTGTCCGTGCTGTCCACAATCGCAGGTGCGCCGCCCCGGGGGCATCGGTGTCGTTCGTAGGATGCTCTCGTGACGACAGGCCTGCCGACGACCGACTCGACCCCGCGGTCCATCGACGACGCGCCCCGGGGCACCGGCCCGACGGGGACCAGGCTCGACGCGTGGTGGGGACGCGTGCTCTCCGTCGGCTGGCGGGTGTCGCTCTGGCGCTGGACCGGCCCGCTCGCCGTCGCCCTGCTCGCAGCCGTGCTGCGGCTCTGGGACCTCGGCCGGCCCGACGCGCTCGTGTTCGACGAGACCTACTACGTCAAGGACGCCTGGACCATCACCCATCTCGGGTACGAAGGCACGTGGCCCGCGTCCACCGACACCGACACGAACACCACCAACGAACAGTTCGTGGACGGCCACACCGACATCTACACGTCGGCCGCGGAGTTCATCGCCCACCCGCCGCTCGGCAAGTACCTCATCGGCCTCGGCATGATCGCGTTCGGCAACGGCCAGGACCCGGCGGGCTGGCGCATCGCCGTCGCGCTCATCGGTGTCGCGACGGTGTTCCTCGTCGCCGTCATCGCCCGGTCGCTCTTCCGGTCGACGCTCGTGGGGACGCTCGCCGGCGGCCTGATGGCCATCGACGGCCAGGCGATCGTGATGAGCCGCGTGTCCCTGCTCGACGGCATCGTCGGGTTCTTCGCGCTGCTCGGGTTCGGCGCGTTGCTGCTCGACCGACGCTGGACCGAACGGCGCCTCGACGCCTGGGTCGTGCGGCGGGAGCTCGGCGGTCGGGACACCCTCTGGGGTCCGGCGCTGTGGTTCCGTCCCTGGTTGTTCGCGATGGGCGCGGCGTGCGGACTCGCGAGCGCGACCAAGTGGAGCGGACTGTACTTCCTGGCGTTCTTCGCCGTCTACAGCGTCCTCACCGACATGATGCTCCGCCGGCGCGCGGGCGTCGAGTTCTGGAGCAGCAGCGCGTTCCTCAAACAGGGACCGGTCAACTTCCTGCTGACGGTGCCGATCGCGGCCGTCGTCTACGTCGCGTCGTGGTCGGGGTGGTTCCTCACCCGCGGCGGCTACGACCGCACCTGGATCCAGGACGGCGGACAGCGATGGACCGGCGTGCTCGCCTGGGTGCCGACGAGCCTGCAGAACTGGTGGCACTACCAGACCGAGATCTACGGGTTCAACATCGGGTTGCACACCCCGCACTCGTACGCGGCGAACCCGTTCACGTGGCTGCTCATGGTCCGGCCGACGAGCATGTACTACGAGGGCCAGGACGCCGGTGTCGACGGCTGCACGTCGTCCCGCTGCGGCGAGGCGATCACCGGGATCGCGAACCCGGTGATCTGGTACGCATCGGTGATCGCCGTGGTCGTGCTGCTCGTGCTCTTCGTGGTGCGGCGCGACTGGCGGTACGGGCTCGTCGTGATGGGCGTCGGCGCGGGGTACCTGCCGTGGCTGATGTACGCCGGGCGGACCGTGTTCCAGTTCTACACGGTCGCGTTCGAGCCGTACATGGTCATCGCGCTCGCGGCAGCGCTGGCGCTCGTCCTCGGGTCGCGCGACGACCCGACGGCGGAGCGCCGCCGACGGATCGTCGGGGTCGGGGTGTTCCTCGGGGTCGCGGTGGCGGCGTCGATCTACTGGTACCCGATGTGGACGGCGATCCAGGCCCCGTGGTCGTTCGTCTCGTCGCACTACTGGTTCCGGTCCTGGCTCTGACCCGACGAGTGCCCTGCGGGCCTCGCGGCGCAGCGGACGGGAGGGACGGGACGGGCTGACACCGCGCCTCCAGTCCGTCAGTCGCGCGCGCCGTGCATCGCGCGCTCGAGGTCCTCCTGACCGAGCGGTTCGCCGCGGAGCGACGTCGGCGACGCCGGTGGGCAGATGCCGTCGACGAGGATCTGCGCGTACCGCCGCCACACGTCCGGGCCGCAGCCCTTCGTCCGGTCGGCGACGGTGCCGACCATGAGGACGAGCATCGGGACGTCCCGCGGCTCGAAGCCCTCCCGGACGGCACCGTCGAGCCGCGCCCGCTCGACGATCGCGGTGACGAGGGCGTCGAGCAGCACGCGGCTGCGCCGGACCGAGTCCGACGCGGGGACTGCGTGCACGATCACCTGGGCGAGCGCCCGGTCGCTCGCCCGGAGCTCGAGCGTGCCCATGACGTAGGCACGGAGTCCATCGCGGGCTGAGTCCATGCTCGCGGCGTGCTCAGCCAGCTCGACGAGCGACGCGAACTTGGCCTCGTGCAGGGCCCCGATGATCGCGTCCTTGTCCGGGAACCGGCGGTAGACCGTGCCGACACCGACCCCGGCCTCGTGCGCGATGTCGTTCAGGGTGACCCCGAGGCCCCGCTCCGCGAACAGTCGCCGGGCCGTCTGGAGGATGAGTTCACGGTTGCGCGCGGCGTCGGCTCGGAGCGGCCTGTCCGTCTGCGCATCCCGCTCATCGACCTCGGTGGTGATCACCCCCTGAGGTTAATCACCATTTCTGGGAACAAGCGGATGCAACTCGTCCGTTTACCCGTACACTGGTCCTAAGCGGATGCGGAGCATCCGTTTCCCGCCTGCCGGAGGCATCTCCGCCGCGCACCCCCACCTTCCTCGAGACGCCCGACGGCGCGCGCCTCACCCATCCGCTCTCCACACCGACGGAAGGACGCCCGCATGACGTCACAGACCACGGCACCCACGCCGACCGGATCCGTGCCGACGCACCGCGCCGCACAGAGCCCCTCGAACCTCTCCCCGATCGACAAGAAGGACCACCGCTGGGTGGTCCTCGCCGTCATCGGAATCGCCCAGATCATGGTCGTGCTCGACGCGACCATCGTGAACATCGCGCTGCCCTCCGCCCAGCAGGACCTCGGGTTCGGCAACGACCAGCGCCAATGGGTCGTCACCGCGTACTCCCTGGCGTTCGGGTCGCTCCTGCTCCTCGGCGGTCGACTCGCCGACCTGTTCGGCCGGAAGAACACCCTCGTGATCGGGCTCGTCGGGTTCGCACTCGCGTCGATGCTCGGCGGACTCGCGGACACCTTCGGGCTGCTCGTCGCAGCGCGGGCGCTCCAGGGCGTGTTCGGCGCGCTGCTCGCACCCGCCGCGCTGTCCCTCCTCACGACGACCTTCACCGACATGAAGGAGCGCGCCCGCGCCTTCGGCATCTTCGGTGCGATCGCCGGGTCCGGTGCGGCCATCGGCCTACTGCTCGGCGGCGTGCTCACCGAGTACGCGTCGTGGCGCTGGTGCCTCTTCGTGAACCTCGTCATCGCGGCGGTCGCGCTCGTCGGCACCTTCCTGTTCGTACCCCGTCCGGCGAAGACGGCCCGTCCGCGCATCGACTACCTCGGCGTCGTGCTCATCACGCTCGGGCTCGTCGGGATCGTCTACGGCTTCTCGAACGCCGAGACCAACGGCTGGGACGACGCGTTCACGTACGTCTACCTCGCCGCGGGCGTCGTGCTCGTCGCCGCGTTCGTGTTCGCCGAGACCCGGGTCGAGCACCCGCTCATGCCGCTCCGCGTGGTCCTCGACCGCGACCGCGGTGGGGCGCTCCTCGCGATGGGCCTCGTGGCGATCGGCATGTTCGGGATCTTCCTGTTCCTGACCTACTACCTCGAGCAGACGCTCGGGTACTCGTCCCTCAAGACCGGTTTCGCCTTCCTCCCGATGCCGCTGTCGATCATGTTCAGCTCGACGATCCTCGGCACCCGGCTCCTGCCCCGCGTCGGTCCGAAGGTGCTCATCCTCATCGGCGGCCTCACGGCGGCGATCGGCCTCGCGCTCCTCACCCGCACCGAGCTCGACAGCGGGTACGCGCCGGTCGTGCTCCCCGGTCTGATCGTCATCGGACTCGGGATGGGCCTGGTGTTCTCGTCCGCGTTCTCGACGGCGACGTCCGGCGTCGCCCGTCAGGACGCCGGTGTCGCCTCGGCGATGGTGAACACGATGCAGCAGATCGGTGGCTCCATCGGCACCGCGCTCCTGTCGACGGTGTTCGCCGACGTCGTCCGCGACCAGCTCGTCGGCACCGACGGCGGCAAGCTGGCCCAGGCGAACGCCGCCCTCACCGGGTACCACACCGCGTTCTGGATCTCGTCCTGCGTGCTCGTGCTCGTCGGTCTCGCGGGTGGCCTCGTCATCAATCGGCAGAAGGTCCGGCTCGCGAAGCTCGAGGCGGCGTCGCCGAACGTCACGGGTTCGATCCCGGTCGCCGGCCACTAGCCGTCGGGCCGGCGCGCCTGCAGGCCGCCGCGCCGGCCGCGAGTGAGCAGCAACTGTCGAGTCACCGCCTGGTAGCCGACAGTTGCTGCTCACTCGCGTGCCGTCGTCACCACTCGAGACGCCCGACGACACCACGTTGAGCCGTGTTGCGGACGACCTGGCACCTGTCGGTGGCCGGCGCTATCTTGATCGCCATGCACCTCGTCCCGTCGTCACCGCTCGTGTCGACCCAGTGGCTCGCCGACCACCTCGGGTCGGACGAGCTCGTCGTCATCGACGCCTCCGTGCGCACGCGGGGCATCGGCAGCGCCACCACCTGGGCACCCGCGTTCGACGACTACGTCGAGGACGGCCACGTCCCCGGTGCGGTGTTCGCCGACCTCGTCGACGCCCTGAGCGACCCAGACGCCGACCTCCCGTTCACCCGACCCGACTCGGCGCGATTCGAGCGTGCCATCAGCGCGCTCGGCGTCTCGAACGACGACACCGTCGTGGTGTACGACCGTGACCTCGGACAGTGGTCTGCGCGGGTGTGGTGGTTGTTCCGCTCGTTCGGCTTCGACCAGGTCGCCGTGCTCGACGGCGGCTACGCCAAGTGGCGACAGGAAGGCCGTCCGGTCCGCAGCGGCGCGATGTCCGGCACCGCTCGCGAGCGCCCGGTGACGACGTTCCTCGCGACGGAGGAACGCGCGCTCTGGGCGGACCGTGACCGCGTCGTCCGGGCCGTCGACGGTTCCGAGCCCGCCGCGCTCGTGTGCGCTGCGCCGACGGACATCGTCGGCGCGGCCCCGCCTGAGCTCATCCCCGGTACCACGACGATCCCGGTGCAGGCGCTCCTCGACGCCGACACGAACGCCCTCCTCCGGCCGAAGGCACTCACGGCGGTGCTCGAACCGGTCCTCGCCGCAACGGAGGTCGTCACCTACTGCGGCGTCGGCACCGCCGCCTGCGTCGACGCGCTGGCACTGACGGTACTGGGGCACGAACGGGTGCGGGTCTACGACGGGTCGCTCGCCGACTGGTGGCGGGAGCCGGAGCCGCTCGCGTCCTGACGAACGCCGTCGCGTGCGCGGCGGTGGTGTGCGCTGCGCCGACGTGACAGCGGCGGACGGCGGACGGCGGGTGCCGGTGCCCGCTCGGCCGTGCGCCGCTCCGGGGCGCTCATCCTCCACAGAGCGGCTCACCGGAGCAGGTGTCCACAGCGACGGCCGGGAGGGTCGGGCCGACTCGCGCAGGCGGCTAACGTTGCGCGCATGGTCACCTCCGCATCCACCTGGTCGGTCCGCTCCGTCGAACCCGCCGACGCCGAGCAGTGGGCAGGTCTGTATTCCGGCTACCGCGCGTTCTACCGGCTGCCCGACGACCCGGGTGCCGTGTCGACGACGTGGGGGTGGGTGGTCGGTCGCGAACACGGTCTGCACGGCCTCGTCGCGGTGGACCGCACCGGGCGACTCGGCGCGCTCGCGAACCTCCGGACGTTCGTGCGCCCGTCCGCGGCCGGGTTCGGGCTGTACCTCGACGACCTCTTCACGGATCCCGATGCACGCCGGAACGGGCTCGGCGGGCTGCTGCTCGACGCGGCCGCGTCCCTCGCGGCGGCGGAGGGCACCACCCTCGTCCGGTGGATCACGGCCGAGGGGAACGCCGTCGCGCGTTCGCTCTACGACACCCGTGCGACTGCGACGCCCTGGGTGACGTACGACATGGCGCCCGCGGCTCCGTCCGGCTCGACGGCTGACCCGCGGAGCGCGCACTGGCCGTCGACTCGCTCGGCGACGGCCGACCACGCGGCGGGCACCCGATGAGTGCCCGGCACGCGGTCGTCCTCGGCGGCACCGGCGGCATCGGCTCCGCGATCGTCCGGCGCCTGCTCGCCGCCGACGACGACTGGCGGATCGACGTCCTGGCACGCCACGGCAGCGCCGTCTCGGACGACCTGACGGCCAGCGGCGCCACCTTCGTCCGCGGCGACCGACGCGACGGCACCGTCCTCCGCGAGATGCTCCGGGGCGGCGCAGACCTGCTCGTCGACGGTGTCTGCGCGACCGCGGCCGACGCCGCACAGCTGGCCCCGTTCCTCCCGGACGTGTCCTCGACGGTCATGCTGTCCTCCAAGGCCGTCTACGTCGACGAGCAGGGACGGCACGCGAACTCCACCGAGCGTCCGGTGTTCCCGGTGCCGATCTCCGAGCGGCAGCCGACCGTCGCTCCAGGCGACGGCGACCCGACGAGCCGCGACGGGTACGCGGAGAACAAGGTCGCCGCCGAGCACCTGCTGCTCGACCACGGCGCCCCGGTCACGGTGCTCCGTCCATCGAAGGTGTACGGCGTCGGGATCGGCCGGCCACGGGAGTGGTTCGTGGTGCGGCGGGTGCTCGACGGTCGGGAGCGGATCGTCCTCGCCGACCACGGGCGCAGCGTGGAGCACACGACGGCGGCCTCGGGGATCGCATCGCTGGTCGAGCTCGTCGCCGCGAACCCCGATCGACGCATCCTCAACGTGGCCGACGACCCCGCGCCGAGCGTGCTCGACATCGTGCGGACGATCGCCGCACGACTCGACCACCGGTTCGACGAGGTCCTCCTCGATGCCGACGCCCCGGCGTTCCTCGGGGTCACGCCGTGGTCGACGCCGTCGCCCGTGGTGCTCGACCTCGCCGATGCCCGCGCGCTCGGGTGGGAGCCGCCGCAGTTCGCCGACGCCGTGCTGCCCGAGGTCGACTGGCTCGTCGAGACCGCCAGGAGCACACCCGCGTCGAAGGACGTCCCCTGGGCGGACGACCCGTTCTTCGAGCGACTGTTCGACTACGGCCCGGAGGACGCCGCCCTCGCGCTGCTGCAGTTCGGCCAGAGCTGACGACCCGAGCTGACCGGTCGGGTGTCCACGGGGAGCAGGCTGGGACCATGCCGGAGAGCCAGCCCACCGATGCCCGCCCGCAGCATGGTGACGACGGCCACCCGACCGACAACCGACTCGGTGACGCCGTCAGCCCGTACCTCCGGATGCACGCCGACAACCCGGTCGACTGGCGCGAGTGGGGCCCGGACGCCTTCGCCGAGGCCGAGCGGCGCGACGTCCCGGTGTTCGTGTCGATCGGCTACGCGACCTGCCACTGGTGCCACGTCATGGCCCGCGAGTCGTTCGCCGACCCCGAGGTCGCGGCGATCCTCCGCGACGGCTTCGTGTCCGTCAAGGTCGACCGCGAGGAGCGCCCCGACGTCGACGCGAGCGCGATGATGGGCGCGAGTGCGTTCACCGAGAACCTCGGCTGGCCGCTCAGCGTGTACATGACCCCCGCCGGCCGGGTGTTCTACGCCGGCACGTACTCCCCGCCGCAGCCCGTCGGCGACCACCCGTCGTTCCGGCAGGTCCTCGCGGCCGTCCGTGACGCCTGGACCGATCGCCGCGAGGAGGTCGACGCGAACGCGGACGGCATCGCTGCCGCGATCACCGCGCAGGGCTCGACCGCGGAGACACGCGCGATCCCCCGGCCGGACGACGTGCACACCGTGGTCGAGCGGCTCGCGGAGGCCGAGGACCGCGAGCACGGTGGCTTCGGCGGCGCCCCGAAGTTCCCGAACGCGCCCCTGCTCGAGTTCCTCGTCGAGGCCGGGGCGGACGTGCCGGCCTCGGGCGCGACCGGGCTGGCAGGGCGGACCCTCCGGACGATCGCGCGGTCAGAACTCCGCGACCCGGTCGACGGCGGGGTGTTCCGGTACGCCACCCGCCGCGACTGGACCGTCCCCCACTTCGAACGGATGCTCTACGACAACGCGGGACTGCTCGCCGTCGCCGGCCGGCTGGCGACCTCGCACCCCCAGGCGTCCGCGTCGTCCTCGGTCGCGACCGACGGGTCCGACGGGTCCGACGGGTCCGACGGAGACGGCGACGGCGACCTGGCCGCGGAGGTCGCGTCCGGGATCGCCGGGTTCCTCCGCGACACGCTCCGGACCGACGACGGCGTCTTCGTCGCCGCCCAGGACAGCGAGTCGACGATCGACGGACGCCGTGTCGAGGGGGCGTGGTACCGCCTCCGGGCCGAGGACCGAGCTCGCCTGGACCCCCCACCGCTCGACGACCAGGTCCTGACGGGCTGGAACGGCCTCACGATCCGCGGCCTCGCGATCGCCGGCGCAGCCCTCGGCGACGACGTGATGCTCGCCGATGCCGCACGCGCGGCTGATCGACTGCTCGAGACCGTCGTGGTCGACGACCGGGTCACGGTCCGCTCGAGCACACCCCGCGGTCCGTCCACGGCTGCACCGACCGTCGAGGACGTGGGACTCCTCACCGAGGGGCTGCTCGAACTCGCGCTCGCCACCGGGGAGGTCCGGTACGCGACGGCCGCACGACGCATCGTCGACGGGGTGCTCGATGCCGACGGCACGGTGGTCCTCGTCGGTTCGGCCGACCCGGTGCTCGCCGCTGCGGGGACCGACCCCGGCGAGCAACCCCAGACGGCGATGCGGAGCGGGACGGTCGCCCTCGCATCCGCGCTGTCGATGCTGGCCGAGCTCACGGGTTCCAGCGCATCCCTGACCTCGGCGGAGCACCTGGTCGGGCCGAGGATCGCGGACGGGCTCGCGCAGCCGCTCGGGCACGCCGACGCTCTCGCCCTCGGCCTGGCGTTCGGAGCGCCGGCGCGCGAGATCGTCCTCGTGCTCGGCGATCCGTCGGCGTCCGAGAACGACGGCCTCGTCGCGCGCGTGCGTCGGGAGCGTCGTCCGGGGACCCTCGTCGCCGTGGTGACCACCGAGCAGTGCCGGGCATGGGCGGACGCGGGGTTCGAGCTCTTCGTCGACCGGGCCCCGACCGACCGCGACGAGCAGGGGCCCGTGGTGTACGTCTGCCACGAGATGGTCTGCGACCTCCCGGTGCGGACGCTCGCCGCGCTCGAGGCGACCCTGTCCACATGACCGGCGCCGCGCCTCCAGGCCGGCACGTGCCGCGGTAGACTGGAGGGCTCATGTCTGCCACGCCACTCGCCATCACGTACCCGCCGGAACTGCCGGTGAGTCAGCGCCGTGACGACATCGCCGCGGCCATCCGCGACCACCAGGTCGTCATCGTCGCGGGTGCCACCGGCTCCGGCAAGACGACCCAGCTGCCGAAGATCCTGCTCGAACTCGGCCGCGAGCACATCGGGCACACGCAGCCCCGCCGGATCGCGGCACGCACCATCGCCGAGCGCGTGGCAGAGGAGCTCGGCAGCGAGGTCGGGGACCTCGTCGGCTACCAGGTCCGCTTCGACGACCGGGCGTCGAGTGCGACCCGGGTCAAGCTCATGACCGACGGGATCCTCCTCAACGAGATCCACTTCGACCGCGACCTCGAGCGCTACGACGCGATCATCATCGACGAGGCCCACGAGCGGTCGCTGACGATCGACTTCCTCCTCGGGTACCTCAAGCGGCTGCTGCCCCGGCGTCCGGACCTCAAGATCGTCATCACGTCCGCGACGATCGACCCCGAGTCGTTCTCGAAGCACTTCGACGACGCCCCGATCATCGAGGTCTCCGGGCGGACCTACCCCGTCGAGATCCGGTACCGGCCCCTCGTCGCCGAGACGCCGGCCGACGAGCAGGCCGACAGCGACGTCGACGCCGACCCCGCGGACGGGCGCGAGCAGCCGGACGACCGCGACTCCCTGCAGGGGATCACCGACGCCCTCCAGGAGCTGTCGCTCGAGGAACCGGGCGACGTCCTGGTGTTCCTCTCCGGAGAGAACGAGATCCGCGACGCCGAGGACGCCATCCGCGGCCGGAACCTGCCGGGCACCGAGGTCCTGCCCCTGTACGGCCGGCTGTCCGCGGCCGACCAGCACAAGGTGTTCCGCCCGAGCACGACCCCGGGCATCCGCCGCAGGGTGATCCTCGCGACGAACGTCGCCGAGACGAGCCTCACCGTCCCCGGCATCCGCTACGTCATCGACACCGGGACCGCCCGCATCTCCCGCTACTCGACCCGCGCGAAGGTCCAGCGGCTCCCGATCGAGGCGATCTCGCAGGCGTCGGCGAACCAGCGTTCCGGTCGCTCCGGCCGCACGAGCCCCGGCATCGCGATCCGGCTGTACTCCGAGCAGGACTTCGACCGGCGGCCCGAGTACACCGACCCGGAGATCCTCCGGACGAACCTCGCGGCCGTGATCCTGCAGATGATCTCGCTCGGCTTCGGCGACATCGCGGCGTTCCCGTTCTTGCAGCCGCCGGACTCGCGGGGCATCAAGGACGGCCTCGACCTCCTCCGCGAACTGCAGGCGGTCGACGCGCAGGGTGCCATCACCCGGACCGGCAAGCAGCTCACCCGACTGCCGATCGACCCGCGGCTCGGCCGGATGGTGCTCGAAGCCGGCAGACAGGGCGTCGGGCGCGAGGTCCTCGCGATCGTCGCGGCGCTCAGCATCCAGGACCCTCGGGAGCGCCCCCTCGAGAAGCGCGCGCACGCGGATCAGCTGCACGCCCGGTTCACCGACCCGACGAGCGACTTCCTGACCCTGCTGACGCTCTGGAACCACCTCGAGGACCGGCAGGCCGAGCTCGGGTCGAGCGCGTTCCGCCGCGAGGTCCGGGCCGAGTTCCTGAACCACCTGCGGATCCGGGAGTGGCAGGACCTGTTCCGGCAGCTGTCCCGTGCGGCGAAGCAGGTCGGTGTGCACGTGGCCCGCGAGCGCCGCGACGACCCGGACAGCGTGCACCGTGCGCTCCTCGCCGGGCTCCTCAGCCAGATCGGCCTCCGCGACAAGGAGAAGCGCGACTACCTCGGCTCGCGGAACACCCGGTTCGTGGTCTTCCCCGGGAGCGTCCTCGCGAAGAAGCAGCCGGACGCCGTGATGGCCGCCGAGCTCGTCGAGACCTCGCGCCTGTTCGCCAGGACCGTCGCGCGCATCGACCCGGCGTGGGCGGAGCCGCTCGCGGGCGACCTCCTCCGGCGCACCCACGGCGAACCGCACTGGGAGAAGAAGCAGGGTGCGGTCGTCGCGTACGAGCGCGTGACGTTGTACGGCGTGCCGATCGTCCCCCGGCGCCGCGTGCAGTACGTCCGGATCGACCCGGTCCACTCCCGTGAGCTGTTCATCCGGCACGCGCTCGTCGAGGGCGAATGGGACTCGCAGCAGTCGTTCGACCGCGCGAACCGTCGGCTCCGCCGGGAACTCGAGCAGCTCGAGGAGCGCACCAGACGCCGCGACATCCTGCTCGACGACGAGGCCGTGTACGCGTTCTACGACGCCCGCGTCCCGGCGGACGTCGCGACGACCCGTGGCTTCGAGGGCTGGTGGAAGCGCGCGCGGACCGAGACCCCGGAACTGCTGACCATGCGTCGGCAGGACCTGCTCGACGAGGACACCGCGGAGAAGGCCCAGGACGAGGACGAGTACCCGACCGAGTGGCGGAGCGGCGACCAGCGCCTCGGGCTCCGGTACCGGTTCGAGCCCGGCGCCGACGACGACGGCGTGTCCGTGCAGGTCCCGCTGCCGCTCCTGCCCCGGATGCGCGAGGAGGGCTTCGACTGGCAGGTCCCGGGTCTCCGGAAGGAACTCGTCACCGCGCTCATCAAGGCGCTCCCGAAGCAGATCCGCAAGAACGTCGTCCCCGCGGCCGACTGGGCGGAGAAGCTCGTCGCCGAGCTCCCCGCGGATGCGCCGACCGCCCCGACCGAGTCGTTCCGGGCAACGCTGGCCGGCACGATCCGCCGTCTGGTGCACGTCACCGTCACGGAGTCGGACTTCGACATGTCGCGCGTCCCGGCGCACCTCCTGCCGACGTACGCCGTGGTCGACGAGCACGGTCGGCGGGTCGGGTCCGGCAAACAGCTCCCCGCGCTGCAGGAGTCGCTGAAGGACCGCACGCAGGAGAGCGTCGCGCGTGCCGTCGCGGCCGGCGGCGACACCGGCGGGCCCGGTGGACGGGGGCGGGGTCGCCAGGGTCGCGGTCCCGACGGGGTCGCCGGTCGGCCGGGAGGCGCGGCTGCGGTCCCCGGGACGTCGGAGCGTTCCGGCCTGGTCGCCTGGCCGGACGAGGACCTGCCGCGGACCATCGACATCCGGCAGGCCGGCGGCACGATCCGCGCGTACCCGGCGCTCGTCGACGAGGGACGGACCGTCGGCGTGCGGTTGCTCGCGACGGAGCAGGACCGGGCGCTCGCGATGCCGGCGGGCGTCCGGCGGCTGATCGCGCTGGCCGTCCCGAGCCCGGTCACGTACGTGCAGGCCCACCTGACGTCGCAGGAGAAGCTCGCGCTCGCAACCAGCCCGTACCCGTCGACGAACGCGCTGTTCGACGACGTCCTGGTCGCCGTGGTCGACGCGGTCGTCCGCGAACGGCACCCCGACGGCATGCTGTTCACCCGCGCGGCGTTCGAGGGGGCGCGCGACGCCGTCTCCGCGACGCTCGTCGACAGCATGTTCGCTGAGGTGTCGTCGCTCGCCGCCGTGCTCACGGCCCGACGCGGTGCCGAGCGGGCGCTGAAGCAGGCGACGAGCATGGCGCTCCTCCCGGCGCTCACGGACATGCGGCAGCAGATCGAGCGACTCGTGTTCCCGGACTTCGTGTCGCTCGGCGGGGTCGATCGGCTCCGCCGGGCCAGCGTGTACCTCGCTGGTGTCGAGGCCCGCGTGACGAAGCTCCTGCAGAACCCCGGCCGGGACCGCGGGTGGATGAACGAGGTCGACACAGCGACGCTCCGCTACGAGGAGGCCGGCGGCGCGTTCCCACCCGAGCCCGGCAGCCACCCGGAGCTCGTGCACGCGCGCTGGATGCTCGAGGAGTTCCGGATCTCCCTGTTCGCGCAGGAGCTCCGCCCGGCCGAGACCGTGTCGTTGCAGCGCATCACGAAGGTCCTGGCCGCCGCTCGCGCCTGACCCCGCGGGTCGTGGGATGCTGCACGGGTGATCATCGACGCTCATCACCATCTGTGGGACCCCGCCGTCCGCTCGTACCCCTGGATGACCGACGAGGTCGCCGCGATCCGCCGCCGGTTCGCCCTCGACGACCTCGTCGCGGCGATCACCGGCACCGGCGTCGAGGAGACCGTCGTGGTCCAGGCGGTCCACGACGTCGACGAGACGGCGGAGCTGCTCGCGGTCGCCGCCGGACGCGGGCCCGTGGTCGGCGTCGTCGGCTGGGTCGACCTCACGGCACCCGACGTCGCCGACGTGCTCGCGCAGCTGCAGGCGACCGGACCCCTCGTCGGCATCCGTCACCAGGCGCAGGACGAACCGGACGCGGGCTGGCTCGCGCGACCCGAGGTGGTCCGGGGGGTGTCCGCGGTGGCCGCCGCGGGCCTCCCGTTCGACCTGCTGGTCCGTCGGCGCGAGACGGACGCGGCACTCGCCCTCGTCGACGCGCTCCCGGCGGCGACGTTCGTGCTCGACCACGCCGGCAAGCCCGAGATCGTCGACGATGCCGGCACGGGTGGTCCGGTCGCGGCCGAGTGGCGCGCACGCATGCGGATGTTCGCGGCACGGCCGAACGTGGTCGGCAAGGTCAGCGGTCTCCTCACCGAGGGCGGTCCGGACTGGCGAGAACGCCCAGTCACCCGGTACGTCCGCGAGCTCGTCGAGATCCTCGGTCCCGAGCGGTCGATGTTCGGGTCGGACTGGCCGGTGTCGACGCTCGCGGCTCCGTACGGCGAGGTCGTCGCGGTGACGGCGGGCGCCCTCGACGACCTGTCCGACGCCGAGGGCGGCGCAGTGCTGCACGAGACGGCGACCCGCGTGTACCGCCTCGACTGATCCGACGTCTCATCGGGCTCGGCCCGGTCACTCGGTCCGCGGAGGCCGTCGGCTGGCGGGAACCACCAGCGCAGACATAGGATGTCTGTGCTGCATCGGAGCAGCGATGACATGGAGGAACGATGAAGTTCGCACGACTCGGCCCCATCGGCGCGGAGATCCCGGTCGTGATCGACGACGACGGCACGGCCCGCGACCTCCGCAGCGTCACGACCGACATCGACGGGGCGTTCCTCGCCGACGACCCGGTGGCCACGGTCGGAGGTGCACGGTCCGCCGGCGCGCTCCCCGTCCTCGACGGTGCGGACGGCCTCCGCCGCGGAGCACCGGTCGCCCGCCCGGGGAAGGTCGTCTGCATCGGCCTGAACTACCGGGACCACGCCGCGGAGACCGGTGCAGCGATCCCGACCGAACCGATCGTGTTCATGAAGGACCCGATGACGGTGATCGGTCCCGACGACCAGGTCCTCGTGCCCCGGAACAGTGTCAAGACCGACTGGGAGGTCGAGCTCGCGGTCGTGATCGGGCGCACCGCCCGGTACCTGGCCGACCGAGAGGCGGCCCGCGCCTGCATCGCCGGCTCCGCGATCGCGAACGACGTCTCTGAGCGGGAGTTCCAGATCGAACGCGGCGGCCAGTGGGACAAGGGCAAGTCGTGCGAGACGTTCAACCCGCTCGGCCCGTGGCTCGTGACCCCGGACGAGTTCGACCCCGCGGGCGACACCGGTCACCGGCTCCGGCTGGCCGTGAACGGCGACGGACGGCAGGACGGCACCACGGCGGACATGATCTTCCCGGTGCTCGAGATCGTCCGGTACCTGTCGCAGTTCATGGTGCTGTACCCGGGCGACGTGGTCAGCACGGGGACGCCGGCCGGGGTCGCGCTCGCCGGCCACCACCCGTTCCTCACCGCCGGCGACGTGATGGAGCTCGCCATCGACGGACTCGGCACGCAGCGCCAGGAGGTGGGGCAGGCATGAGCGACTTCGACGGTCTCCGCGCAGTCGTCACCGGCGGCGCATCCGGCATCGGTGCGGCGATCACCCGCACCCTCCAGGCCCGCGGCGCGACCGTCGCCGTCCTCGACCTCCGCCCCGGGACCGCTCCGGACGGCGCGGTCCGGATCGTCTGCGACGTGTCCGACGACGCGTCGGTCCGTGCCGCCGTCGCCGACGCGGCGGAACAGCTCGGCGGCATCGACGTCCTCGTCAACAACGCGGGCATCGGCGCCCAGGGCACGGTCGAGGCGAACGACGACGCCGAGTGGCACCGCGTCTACGACGTCAACGTCCTCGGCACCGTGCGGCTCACCCGGGCGGCCCTCCCCTGGCTCCGGGCGTCGGACAGCGCCGCCGTCGTCAACACCTGCTCCATCGCCGCGACGGCCGGTCTCCCCGAACGCGCCCTGTACAGCGCGACGAAGGGTGCCATCGCCGCGCTCACCCGGGCGATGGCGGCGGACCACCTCCGGGAGGGCATCCGCGTCAACGCCGTGAACCCCGGCACTGCGGACACCCCCTGGGTCGGGCGGCTGCTCGACTCCGCGCCCGACCCGGCCGCGGAACGGGCCGCCCTCGAGGCGCGCCAGCCACACGGTCGTCTCGTCGCGCCCGAGGAGGTCGCCGAGGCGGTCGCGTACCTCGCGAGTCCGAACGCACGCTCGACGACCGGGGTCGACCTCGCAGTCGACGGCGGCATGCAGGCGCTCCGTCTCCGTCCAGCAGGCCAGTGACGATGGTCCGGCGCACCAGGTAGCCGGTCCGTCGGCACGGCCGACGCGACCCGCGCCTCCAGGCCCGGACGGCCGGACCAGAGGCGCGGTGCACGTATCGTGTGCACGACCGGTCCGACAGGGCCGCACGCGCACCCACGGGAGGCTCACATGGCATCGCTGACGGACGACGCGATCGCGCGCATCCAGCAGATGATCGTCGACGGCGAACTGACGCCCGGACAGCGCCTGCCGCCCGAGAAGGAGCTCAGCGAGTCGCTCGGCCTCTCGCGCAACAGCCTGCGCGAGGCCGTCAAGGCACTCGAGCTCATCCGGGTGCTCGACGTGCGACGTGGGGACGGCACGTACGTGACGAGCCTCGAGCCCGGCGTCCTGCTCGAGGCGGTGTCGTTCGTGGTCGACATGCACCACGATCGATCGCTCGTCGACCTGCTCGAGGTCCGACGCATCCTGGAGCCGGCGTCCGCGGTGCTCGCGTCGGCCCGGGCCACGGACGCGGAGATCGACGGCCTCGCGGAGCTGATGACGACGATCGACGAGTCCACCGGCGTCGAGGACCTCGTCGCCCACGACCTGCTGTTCCACTCGACGATCGCCGGCATCGGCGGGAACGCCTACCTCACCGGGCTCCTCGACGCGCTGTCGAGCAAGACCGTGCGCGTCCGGGTGTGGCGGGGCCTGACGCAGGACGGCTCGGTGCGGCGGACGCTCGACGAGCACGCGGCGATCGTCGACGCGATCCGTCGCCGGGACCCGCAGCTCGTGCAGGCACTCGTGACGGCGCACGTCGAGGGTGTCGAGCGCTGGTTGCGGCGGTCGCTCGACTGACGCCGCGGCGGTGGGACCCGGTCGAGACCAGGCGTCGACGGGCTCAGGCGGGCAGCAGCCCCTCGGCCACGAGCGCGTCCCACAGCGCCGAGGGCACTGACACCCCCGCCCGCGCGACGTTCTGCCGCACCTGCTCCGGGCTCTGCACCCCGACGGCGATCGCCCGGACCGCGTGCGCGCCTCCCGCCGTCGCTCGGAGCGGGAACGCGAGCGCGGCCTCGGGGAGCGTCACACCGTGTTCCAGGCACACCGACCGGATCGCGAGGACCCGCTCGAGGAGCGGCGCGGGCACCGGTGCGTAGTCGTACGTCAGCGAGGCGTCGGGGAGCTCGACCCCGAGCAGGCCGGAGTTGAACACCCCCACGGCGACGACCTGCACCCCGAGCTCGGCGCACCGGGCGACGAGTGCCGCTGCCGGTTGCTCGAGCAGGGTGTACCGACCGGCGAGCATGATGACGTCGACGAGCCCGGTGTCGACCGCCGCCGACAGAGCCGCCACCGAGTTCGACCCCACCCCGACGGCGCGGAGCGCGCCCTCGTCGCGGAGTCCGGCGAGCGCCGGCAGCGCCGTGGCGAGAGCCGGTTCGAGCCCGTACACGTCCGGGTCGTGCAGGTACGCGATGTCGACACGGTCGAGGCCGAGCCGGTCCAGGGACTCCGACAGCGACCGGCGGACGCC
Source organism: Curtobacterium phyllosphaerae (assembly GCF_049341865.1). Taxonomy (NCBI): domain Bacteria; kingdom Bacillati; phylum Actinomycetota; class Actinomycetes; order Micrococcales; family Microbacteriaceae; genus Curtobacterium; species Curtobacterium phyllosphaerae. The sequence continues at coordinate 79,319 of NZ_JBMPIU010000008.1, forward strand.
CTCGGCCGACGCGTCCCACGACCGGACGAGGTCGTTCGGCACCGCGAACCCGTCGTCGTCGACCCCGTCGCCGGGACCCGGCACGAGGCGGCGGCCGACCTTGGTGCTGAGCAGGTACGAGTCCCGCGGGCGCGACCGCAGTGCAGCACCGAGCCGTCGCTCGGACAGGCCGAGGCCGTAGTGCGGGGCGGTGTCGAACCCCCGCACGCCGGCATCCCACGCGGCGTCGACGGTGGCGCGGGCGTCCTCGTCGGAGATCGCCCGCGCCAGGTTGCCGATGCCGGCACCGCCGAACCAGAACGGCCCGCGGTCGAGGTCGAGCGTCACCGGGTCGCCCATCCGGACGACTCGGACGACCCGGCTGGATCGGCCGACCCGGCCGGCTCGGACGCCGTCGCGAGCTGGTCGGCGAGGCTCCAGACCCGCGGCACGCCGTCGTCGTTCCCGGAGTAGTCGTCCGAGGCCGCCAGCAGCGGGTTCACGATGGCCTGCCACTCCGCGTTCACCGGGTCGTCCGCGAGCACCCGGCGCATCGAGCGGTAGTCCTCGACGTCGATGACGTGGAACAGGTCGAGCCCGTCCCGCCAGATGCGCCAGTCGTGCACCCCGGCGTGCCGCAGTCGGTCCGCGAGCGCGGCGGGCACGACGGCGTGCACGCGCTCGTAGTCCTCCTCGGAGCCGGGTGCGAGCCGGGTGTGCACGGCGACGTGCTCCATCAGGCGGCGGAGCCCGGACCGGCAGCACCACCGGCGGCACCACCGGCGGCACCACCGGCGGACCCGCCAGCACCGCCCGCCAGCACGGCCGCGCCCTCGTCGGTCAGGAACAGCTCCACGACGGGCACCGCGACGTCCGGCCGGACGATCGGCAGCGTCAGGGTGATCGTCCCGGCGGGCTGCCCGCCGACCCCGGTGGTGAGCGCCCGCACGCTCGGGTCGATCACGCGGATGTCGATCTCGGACGCGTCGTTCAACAGCTGCGCGTACTCCACGAGCCCAGCGAGACCCGCGAGGTGCACGTTCTCGAACGGCCAGGCGAACAGGTGCAGGTACAGCCGGTTCCCGCGCAGCGTGTACCGGGTGTTCGCCGGCGGGGTGGCCGTCGTCGGCCCGGCTCCGTAGATCGACCGGGCGTGCCGGTGCATCCAGTCGCCGATCCCCGCGAGCGTCGTGCGGGACACGGCGTCGAGCTCGCCGCGTCCGGTCGGTCCGACGTTCAGGAGCATGTTCCCGTTGTTCGAGACACCGTCGACGAGCATCCGCACGAGGAGGTCCACGCTCTTGACGGTGAGGTTGTCGCGGTCGTACCCCCACGACCCGTTCAGCGTCTGGCAGGCCTCCCATGGCACCTGCACGCCGTCGACCTCCATCGGCTTCTCGGGCTGGTACTGCTCGGGCGTGACGATGTCGCCGGGGATGTCGAGCCGGTCGTTCACGACGATCCCGGGCTGCAGTCGGCGGGTGAGCGCCATGAGCTCGTCACTCCCCCAGTCGTCGCGCCCCTTGCCGCCCCACACGTCGTGGTGGTCGTCCTCGCGGTACGAGAAGTCGTAGAACAGGTAGTCGATCCGTCCGTAGTTCGTCAGGAGCTCCTCGACCTGCCCGTGCAGGTACGCCCGGTAGCGCGCCATGTCCCGGCCGTCGTTGAGCGCCGCGATGGCCTCCTCGCCGTCGTTCCGCCGCGGGTGGTGACCGTCGATGGTGAAGTCCGGGTGGTGCCAGTCGATGAGCGAGTGGTAGAAGCCGACGCGGAGACCCTCGGCGCGCACGGCGTCGACGAACTCCCGGACGAGGTCCCGCCCAGCGGGGGTGTTCGTCGCCTTGTAGTCGGTGAGCGCGGAGTCCCAGAGGCAGAACCCCTCGTGGTGCTTCGTCGTGAGCACGACGTACTTCATGCCCGCTGCCTTCGCCCGGCGCGCCCAGTCGGACGGGTCGAAGAGGTCGGGGTCGAAGTGGTCGAAGTACTTCTGGTAGTCGGCGTCGGTGATGTACTCGCGGTTCTTCACCCACTCGTGCCGGGCCGGGAGCGCGTAGAGGCCCCAGTGGACGAACATGCCGAAGCGTTCCTCGGCGAACCAGGGGGCGATCCCCCCGGCCTGCTCGGCCGTGTCCGGAGCGGTCTGGTCGGTGATGGTCATGTGGGGCGGGTCCCTTTCAGGCGGTGGCGGGGTGTCGGACTGGAGGCGCGGCGTAGGTCGGTCGCGCACGTGCGGGTGGGGAGGGGGGTCGGGTCCGCCGGCGGTTCCGGCGGTGGTTCCGGCGCGGGGACGAGGCGAGCTAGCGCCCGCCGAGTCCGGAGGTGACGATCCCCTTGACGAGGTGCTTCTGCAGCAGGACCAGGAGGATCACCGTCGGCAGCATCGAGATGACCGACGCCGCCATCACGAGGTTCCACTGCGAACCCTGCTGCCCGAAGAACTGCTGGAGGCCGAGCGGGATCGTACCGTGGGCCTCGACGTCGTTGACGACGACGAGCGGCCAGAGGAACGAGTTCCAGTAGGCGATGAACGAGAACACCGCGAGCACCGCACACGTCGGCCGGGCGAGCGGCAGCATCACCGAGAAGAACGTCCGGATCGTGCCGGCCCCGTCCACGCGGGCCGCGTCGTCGAGCTCCTGCGGGATCGTCAGGAAGAACTGCCGGACGAGGAACGCCCCGAGCGCGGTGAACGCCCACGGGATGATGAGCGCCTGGAACGTGTCGACCCAGCCGAAGCCCTGCATCATCACGTACATCGGGATGACGAGGACGTCCTGCGGGATCATCAGCGTCGCGAGGAACAGCACGAACACGGTGTTCCGCCCACGCCAGCGGAGCCGCGAGAACGCGTACCCGCTGATCACCGAGACGGCGACGTTCAGCGCGGTCCCGGCGGCGGCGACGAACACGCCGTTGAGGATGAACCGCGCGAACGGCAGGTACGTGAACGCCTGCTCGTAGTTCTGCCACTCGAACGCCGAACCCCAGAGCGTCGGCGGGGTCGTGAAGGTCTCCGACGCGGGCTTGAGGCTCGTGGACACCATGTAGACGAGCGGCGAGATGAACAGCAGCGCCACGAGGCAGAGGAGGACGTACCCGATCGTCTGCCGGACGCGACCGGTGCGCCGGACCGGGGCACGGCCTCCAGTCCGGCGGAGCCCCTTCGGGTTGACGGTCCGGTTCGTGGACGTCAGCGGCGTCCGCTGTGCCGTCGAGCTACTCATAGTGCACCCACCGCTTCTGTCCGAGGAACTGGATGGCCGTGATGCCGAGGATGATGATGAACAGCACCCACGCTCCGGCCGACGCGAGCCCGAGCTGCTGGTTCTGGAAGCCCGTGTTGTAGATGTACTGCACGATCGTCTCGGTCGAGGTCCCCGGGCCGCCCTTCGTCAGCACGAACGGCTGCACGAACACCTGGAACGACGTGATGAGCGTCATCATCGTCGCGAAGAAGATCGACGGGGAGATGAGCGGGAACTTGATGTTCCAGAACGTCTTCCAGGAGCCGGCGCCGTCGAGCTGCGCCGCTTCGATCTGGTTCTCCGGGACCGCGTCGAGCGCCGCCGAGAAGATGAGCATGTTGTACCCGAAGCCCTGCCAGACGCTCATCGCGACGACGGCGAGCATCGCCCAGCGGTCGTCGGCGAGGAAGTTCGGCGCATGCACCCCGACGGTCGACTGCAAGGTCGCGTCGATCGCACCGCCCGGCTGGTAGAGCATCCGCCACACGACGACGTTCGCCACGATCGGTGTCACCGTCGGGATGAAGAAGAGCACCCGGAAGACGTGCCGACCCCTGATGCGCGGCGTCAACCACGCCGCGAGGCCGAGCGACACGACGAGGTTCGCCGGCACGTACAACACGACGAACAGCACCGTGTTGAGGATCACCGTCCGGAAGATCGGGTCGGAGAACAGCCGCACGTAGTTGCTGAAGCCCGCCGAGGACCGCTCCCCGATGAGCGGCCAGTTCATGAAGCTCACGACGAGCGAGGCGACGATCGGGACGACGGTGAAGACGACCAGACCGACGGAGTGCGGCCCGGCGAACACGGCGCCCCACCACGATCGGCGGCCGACCTCGTCAGCGGGTGCTGGACGACCGGGTCGCCGCGGTGTGCGGGTCCCGCCGGCGATCGCGACGGCGGCGCCGGGAACGGCGCTGTCGGGGATCGTCTCCTGGACGGTGGGCGTCGACATCGACTGCCTCCTGTACGTGCTGCTCGGGGTGGGGAGAGGAGGACGGGAGGCGCGGGGCGGGGTCGACCCGCGCCTCCCGTCCGGAGGGTCACCGACCGGGGCCGGCGGCACCGTCGCCTACTGGGAGGAGCCGAGCTGGCTCGCGATGGAGGACATCGTGTCCTTGCCGGACTGCTGTCCGTTCACCGCCTGGAGGGCGTACTGCGTGAAGAGCTGGCTGAGCTGGTCGCTCTGCTTGTTCCCGGGCAGCGGGGTCGACTTCGCGAGCGCGTCCTTGAGCGTCGTCTCCGCGCCCTCGATGCCGGCGCTGCTGTACCACGACGGCTGCGCTGCGGTCCGGCCGGGGAATGCACGCCCCTGCTCGGCGAGCGAGGTGAGCACCTTCTCGCCGGTCATCGTCGTGATCGCCTTGTACGCCACCTCGGGGTACTTGCACTGCTTCGAGATGCCGAAGCCCGAGCCGGCCGCGAACGACGACGGACCGGAGGTGCCGGACGGGAGCGTCGTGACGCCGAGGTCGAACGTGACCTTGGCCTTCTGGCTGATGAGCGACCAGGGGCCGTCGGTGTACATCGCGACGTCGCCGCTCACGAACGCGTTCGAGTCCGCGGAGCTGTCCGAGCTGGCCTGCGAGGCGTAGCCCTTCTTGACCATGCTCGCGAGCCAGTCGAGACCGTTCGCGAACTTGGTGTTCGTCGCGTCGAGCTTGCCGTCGCTGTCGATCACGCGGCCGCCGTTGTAGCCGAGGATGAGTGACTCGAGGTTGAGGTCGGCGACCGTCGTGCCGAACATCGTCTTGCCGGCGGCCTTGAACTTCGCGCCGTCGGCCTCGAAGTCGTCGGTCGTCCACCCCGGCTTCGGGTCCTCGACGCCGGCGGCCTTGAACGCGTCCTTGTTGTAGAACGCCAGGATGGGACCGGTGTCGTAGGGCAGCCCGTACAGCTTGCCGTCGACCTTCATGCCGTTGATCGCGGTGGTGTCGAACGCGCTGAGGTCGGTGTTGTCCTTCTTCGCGTAGGAGTCGAGCGGCACGAGCACGTCCGTGTAGTTCGCGGCGCGGAGGCTCTGCAGACTGACGATGCACGGTGCGCTGCCCGTGCTCAGCTGGGTCCGGAGCTTCGTCCAGTAGTCGTTGAACGGGGCGCCCTGGATGGTGACCTTCGTGCCGTCGGCGGTGTCGACCGCGTTCGCGACCTTCTGCCAGGCGGCCTTGTCCTCCTTGCCGGCGATCCACATCGACCAGACGAGGTCGTCCTTGCTCTGGCCGGAGGTCCCGCTGCTCCCGGAGGAGCATGCGGTCAGCGCGAGCATTGCGGCGGCTGCCGCTGCGATGCCGGCGACGAGACGTCGTTTCATCGGTGTGTCTCCACTTCGTCGTGGGTGGGGGTGAGGGGGATGGCGTGTCGGATCAGGGGTCGGTCAGCTCAGGCGACGTGCGCCGGGGCGGGTTCGTGTGCGGTGCTGCCGGCCCACACGGGCCCGTCGGGGTACTCGAACGTGCGGAGCGAGTCCTCGAGCATCTCGGTCCCGGCGCCCGGGGCCGTCGGCGGCCAGTACCGCCCGCCGGAGACGTCGACCGGGGTGACGAAGTGCTCGTGCAGGTGGTCGACGAACTCGATGCAGCGGTCGTCCGTGGTGCCGGACACTGCGACGAGGTCGAACATCGACAGGTGCTGGACCGCTTCGCACAGGCCGACGCCACCGGCGTGCGGGCAGACCCGCACGCCGTGCTTCGCGGCGAGGAGCAGGATCGCGAGGTTCTCGTTGACCCCGGCGACGCGGGTGGCGTCGATCTGGAGGACCGAGGCCGCACGCGCCTGGATGAGCTGCTTCGCGATGACCCGGTTCGCCATGTGCTCGCCGGTCGCGACCGGGATCGGGGCGATGCGACGGGCGATCGCAGCGTGTCCGAGCACGTCGTCGGGGCTCGTCGGCTCCTCGACCCAGGCGACACCGAAGGGCGCGAGGTGCTCGATCCACGCGACCGCCTCGTCGACGTCCCACCGCTGGTTCGCGTCGACCGCGATCTTGATGTCCGGGCCGACGACGCTCCGGGCGATGCCCATCCGGCGGACGTCGTCCTCGATGCTGCCGCCCACCTTGAGCTTGATCTGCCGGAACCCGTCGTCGACCGCCTCGCGGCAGAGCGTCGCGAGCTTGGCGTCGTCGTACCCGAGCCAGCCCGGGGTCGTCGTGTACGCCGGGTAGCCCTCCGCGAGCAGCGCGGCGCGGCGTGCGGCGCGGTGCGGCTCGGCAGCCCGGAGGAGTTCGAGCGCCTCGGTCGGGGTCAGCGCGTCGGTGAGGTACCGGAAGTCGACGAGGGCGACGAGCTCCTCGGGACGCATCCCGGCGAGGAGCTCCCAGAGCGGCAGTCCGGCGCGCTTGGCCTTGAGGTCCCAGAGCGCGTTCACGACGGCGCCGATCGCCATGTGCATGACGCCCTTCTCCGGGCCGAGCCAGCGGAGCTGGGAATCGTGGACGAGGGACCTCCACGTGGCGCCCATGTCGTCGAGGAGCGTGTCGACGTCGTGGCCGACGACGTGGTCGCGGAGGGCGTCGATCGCGGCGCTCTGGACCTCGTTGCCGCGGCCGATGGTGAACACGAAGCCCGTGCCGACCAGTGCGTCCGCGGCGTCCGTGCCGATCTCGACGTAGGCGGCGGAGTAGTCGGGGTCCGGGTTCATCGCGTCGGACCCGTCGTGGTCGCGCGACGTGGGGAATCGGACGTCCCGGACGGACATCGTCGTGATCCGGCTCACTGTGGCTCCTTCGCAGCCGATCGTCGTCGATCCGCTGCGAGTCATACAAACATCGGATGTCTCTTGCGTCAAGAGCCATTTTCGCTTGATTACTGCGCGCTTCAGCTCCAGAGTTCCGATGTCTTGGCGGTTCCGGGCCCACGAACGGGAGGCGCGGTGCCGGTCGGACGCGCACCGCGCCTCCCGCCGGTGTGCGGCCCTGCCCGGGCGTACCCCGATCGGCCGGCGATGACCCCCGTCCGGTCGGGGTGCTGTCCCTCGTTCTTTCGACCGTGTTACAGCCCGCCGTGCGCTGCCCGTGCGTCCGCGGATCGCACTCCCGCTCAGCCGGTCCGCGCGGATATCGTCCTGCTGCGCGGGGACGCCGTGCCGCCCGCTACGCCCGAACCGGATCGGATGCCCCAGACCATGGCCTTCGCACTGCACCGTTGGACCCGTGAGACGTTGCTCGCCCGCCTCGAGGCGAACGACGCCATCGACGCCGCAGCCGGCATCGACGAGTGCGCCGCCGCACGCGAACGCCTCCAGCTGCTCGGTCTCGGCGACCGACTCGAGGCCAGCGTCATGACGCCGGACGAAGCGATCGACGCGTTCCACCGGCTCCGCGACGACGCGAGGGCGATCGTCCCGCAGCGGGTCGACGCCGACTGACCTGAGGTCGATCGCGCCGTGGCAGGCTGGCGGGGTGAGCACCGATGCTGAGCACGCCCTGTCCTTCGGCGCCGTCGCCGACGTCTACGAACGTGGCCGCCCGGGGTACCCGGTCGAGGCCGTCGCCTGGCTGCTACCGGCCGGCGCCCGCCGGGTCGTCGACCTCGGCGCGGGGACCGGCAAGGCCACCCGGGTCATCGCCCCGCTCGTGGCCGAGACCATCGCGGTCGAGCCGGACGGCGGCATGCGGACGCAGTTGCAGCAGGGTCTCGGGGCCGTCCCGGGGCTGACGGTCCTCGACGGCAGCGGCGAGCACATCCCGATGCCCGATGCCTCGGTGGACGCCGTCGTCGCCGCGCAGGCATGGCACTGGGTCGACCCCGCGGTCGGATCTGCCGAGGTGGGACGGGTGCTCCGCCCGGGCGGCACGTTCGGACTGGTCTGGAACATCCGCGACGAGCGCGTGCCCTGGGTCGCCGCCCTCACGGCGATCATGCAGCAGCCGCACGAACACGTCGAGTCCGCCGTGGCACCGGACGTCCGCGCACCGTTCGGCGAGGTCGAGCGGCACGCCGTCCCATGGGTCCACGAACAGGACCGCGCGGCGTTCGTCGACATGGTGGCGTCCCGGAGCTACGTCAGCACGCTGCCCGATGCCGAGCGAGGGGACGTGCTGCGGCGCGTGCGGGACCTGCTCGACACCCATCCCGCCCTCGTCGGCCAGGACACGATCCCCGTCCCGTACACGGCGTTCTGCTTCCGAGCAGTCCGCCCCTGAGCCGGGTGCTCCCCTGCCCCCCGCCCCCCTCACCCCCGCGAGCGTGCACTTCTGCCCCGTCCGGAGGCGCTGAACGGGGCGCAACTGCACGCTCGCGGACGCGGCGGGCGGGCCGCGGGCGGGCGGGCGCGCGGGCGCGCGCGGGCGCGCGGGCGCGCGGGCGCGCGGGCCTCGTCAGCCCGCGTCCGCGTCCACGGCATCGAGCACGGCCCGGTACGTCCGCGGGTCGCTGAGGATCCGGAAGTGCCCGCCGACCTCGAGCCGGACGTTCCGTGCTCCCGCGAGTTCGCTCCCGTCCGGGATCATCGTGTCGAACACCCCGAACACCGACGTGATCCGGGCATTGACGGCGACGTCCGCGGCGAGCGCCGACAGCGTCGGGTCGTGCACCGAGAACGCCCGGAGTGCCGGGGTCGGGCCGAACCGGGCGTAGGCGCTCCCCCCGAACGGCGTCGCGATCGCGACCATCCGGTCGATGCGGCCGTCGGGATCGAGCCGCGTCATGGCGTACTTGCCGATCAGTCCGCCCTTGCTGTGGGCGAGCAGGAGCGCGTCGCCGAGGCCCTCCTCGGCGATGCGCCGCATCACGATCGCCGCGCTCTCGGCGACCGGTCGGAGGTTGTGCTGCAGGTCGGTGACGACGTACACCGGGTGACCGTGCTCGTGCAGGGCGTCCATCAGCGGCCGCAGGAAGTGCCACGTCTCGTAGATGCCGGGCAGCACCACGATCGGCTGTCGATCGCCGGAACGGTAGTCGTCGGCGGTGGTCGGTCCGAGGCTCCGGACCTGCCAGACTCCCGCGTAGACCCAGTCGGCCACCCACCACACGGCGGTGCGGAGCCGCGCCCGGACCGTTCGACCGCTCATCGCCCGGCACGCTCCCGAGCTCGGTCCGCGACGAACGCGGCGATGCGCGCACCGAGCGCGACCGGCCGGTGTTCCGGCAGCTGGTGCGGCCCGCGCAGCTCGACGAGGTGTGCGTCGACACCCGCGGCAGCCACCCGCTCGACCCATCCGTGCCGGGCGATCGGGTCCGCGGTCCCCCGGACGACCAGGACCGACACGGCGACCATCGGGAGGGCGTCGAGGAGTCGGTACCGGATCATCGCCCGGAGCGCCGACGGGTACTGCCGCCGGCTCCGGACGTAGTCGGTGAGCACGACGGCGTTCATGCGCACCCCCTCCACGAACCCGTCGAGGAACAGCCCGAGCGCCTGCTGCCGGACGGTCTGTCGGCGGTCGTCCACGACGGGGTCGACGAGCACCACCCCGGAGACGACCGTCGGGTGTCGCAGCGCTGCCTCGACGACGACCTGGGACCCCATCGAGTGCCCCACCAGGACTGCCCGGTCCATCCCGACCGCCGCGAGTGCCCGGACGACGACGTCGGCGAGGTCCGCGATGTCCATCGGACGGCCGGGTGCCGGGAGTCCCCCGTGGCCCGGGAGGTCGACGGTGATCGTCCGGTGCGAGCGCGACAGCACCTCGTGCACGCGCCGGAACGAACGGTGCGACATGCCGATGCCGTGCACCAGGACGACGGTCGGGCCGGACGCAGCCCGGACGTGTCCGGCGGGGGCGAGCGTCCGCGTGCGCACCACGGCCCCGTCGACCTCGACGACGCGGACGAGCGGGCGCGTCACCGCAGCCGACCGACCGACTGCACCCGCAGGAACTCGTCCACGATCGCCGCCACCGGCCCCGGCTGCTGCTCGTGCACGTGGTGGGCGCCGGGGAGCTCGATGAGCGCCCCCTCGCCGGCGACCCCGACGAGACGGCGTCCCCAGTCGTGCCCGGACAGCGCATCCGCGTGCCCGCGGACGACCAGCACGGGCACACCGAGGTCGGCGACGCGTTTGAACAACGGCTGCCGGATCGCGCTCGGGAGCAGCGGCAGGGTCGCGCCGACGCTCCGCAGGAACCCGCCCGTGACCCGGAGCCGGATCGACGTCGGCTCCCGGAACCAGTCCCGCACGAGGTCCGCCGCCTGCCGCCACGGCTGACGGCGGCGGTCGTCGACGACCGGGCCGAGCAGTCCGACGCTCGTCGCGAGGTCCGGCGCGCGGTTGCCGAGCTCGACGGCGACCTGGCCGCCGAAGCCGTGCCCCACGACGAGGCAGTCGACGACGTCGTGGGCGCGGAGCGCGCCCTCGAGCACCGCCGCGAAGTCCGGCGCACGCAGCAGGCGCGCGGTGTCCGGGACACCGCCGAACCCCGGCAGGTCCACCGCGATCGTCCGGTGCCCGCGGGACAGCGCCTCGTGCAGTCGCCGGACGGACCGGGAGGACCCGGCGAGCCCGTGCACGAGGACGACCGTCGGGGCGAGCGTGTCCCGGGTCCGTCCGGCCGGCGCCAGGGTCCGCAGCCGCACGGTCGCTCCGTCGATCACCACGGTCTCGACGAGGGCTCGCATGCCTCGACGATACGCGGCGCACCCTGGTGCCCGGGCGTGCGCAGGCGCTAGCGTCTGGCCATGCGCAAGGTCTCCACCGGGTTGTTCTGCTCCGTCGACGGTGTCGTGGGCGAGCCGTACCGGTTCCAGTTCGACAGCTTCGACGACGAGCTCGGTGCGGCGCTGACCGCGTTCATGGCGTCGACCACGGCCGGGATCCTCGGCCGGACGTCGTACGAGGAGTGGGCCGACCACTGGCCGCGGATGGCGCCGGACTCCGGCGACCCGTTCGCCGCCTTCATCAACCCGCTCCCGAAGTACGTCGCCTCGCGCACCCTCCGGGGCCCGCTCGCCTGGCAGAACTCGACGCTCGTCGACGGCGACCTCGTCGAGTTCGTGCGGGACCTCAAGCAGACCGACGGCGGGGACGTCGCTGTGTTCGGGAGCATCTCCGTGGTGCGCCAGCTGCTCTTCGCGGGCGTGCTCGACGAGCTGCAGCTCATGGTCCACCCCGTGATCGCCGGCGACGGACAGCGGCTCTTCCGCGCGGGCGACCCGACGACACGGCTGTCGCTCGTCCGCTCGGACACGACGAGCGCCGGGAACGTCCTGGTCACCTACGCGGTGCGACCGCCGGCCTGAGCGAGCACTCCGCCCGGACCTGTGTCAGGGTGGGTGTCGACGACCTGCCCGACGGCGCGCACCGCGTCGTCAGCCACCCGCGGCGACCCCGCGGAGAACCAGCGCCACGGGAGCCCGCGGCAGCATCGACACCGCAGGAGAGCCCATGCCGAACCGTCCCCACATCGTCATCGTCGGCGGAGGGTTCGCCGGGATCGCGACGATGAAGGCCCTGCGGAACGCGGACGTCGACGTCACGCTCATCGACCGGCACGTCTACAACATGTTCCAACCGCTCATGTACCAGGTCGCGACGGGCGGCCTCAACGCCGGGGACGTCACGTACTTCCTGCGCAGCCTCCGCGCCAAGCAGCCGAACGCGAACTTCCGACACGGCCTGCTCCGCCACATCGACCCCGAGGCGCAGACGGTCGCCCTGAGCGACGGCGAGGAGATCGGCTACGACGCCCTCGTCCTCGCGAACGGCGTCAACACGAGCTACTTCGGGACGAAGGGTGCGTACGAGTACGCGTACTCGATGTACTCCCGCTCGCAGGCGCTCCGCATCCGCGACGAGCTGTTCACCCAGCTCGAGAAGGCCGCCGCCGGTCAGGACACCATGGAGGTCCGGGTCGTCATCGTCGGCGGCGGCGCGACCGGCGTCGAGATGGCCGGATCGCTCGCCGAGCTGCGCGACCAGGCCCTGAAGGACGCGTACCCCGAGATCGACGCGTCGAGCATCAAGATCACCCTCGTGCACCGCGGAGGCGAGCTGCTGAAGCCCTTCGCGCCGCGGCTCCGCCGGTACGCGGCGAGGGTCCTGCGGAAGCGCGGGGTCGTCCTCCGCCTGAACTCCGGGGTCGAGGAGGTCACCCCCGACGGCGTGGTCGTCGCCGGCGGCGAGTTCATCCCCGCCGAGGTCGTCGTGTGGGCCACGGGTGTCGCCGCGCACAAGGAGGTCGGGTCCTGGGGCATGCCGCAGGGTCCCGGCGGCCGCATCCAGGTGAACGACGACCTGACCGTCAAGGGCTTCGACAACATCTACGCCGCCGGCGACATCGCCGCGCAGGACGACGCCCTCGCGCAGCTCGCTCAGCCCGCGATCCAGGGCGGCGACCACATCGGCGAACAGATCGTCCGCACGCTCGCCGGCCGGCCCCGGGAGCGGTTCCGCTACCACGACAAGGGCACCATGGCGACGATCGGCACGAACGCCGCGGTCGCCCAGCTCCGCGGTGGCATCACGATGATCGGCCCGGTCGCGTGGGCCGCGTGGGTCGTGGTGCACATCGCGAGCCTGCTCGGCAACGGCAACCGGATGTCGACCCTGACGCACTTCTTCGTCCGCTACCTCTGGGCCATGCGGAAGCGGGCGATCCCGATCGTCGGCGACGTCCGCCCGGTGCGTCCGAACGGCGACCGCGAGCCGGAGTCGTGGCAGCTGGAGAAGTCCGAGTAGGTCAGCGCCCCACCACGAGCACGAGCGACCCGTCGAACTCCGGGGTCGTCCGGAGCGCACCCCAGCGACGATCCCACGTGCCGTCGTCGAGGTCCCGCTGGAGGTCGTGGACGAACCGGGGCTCGACCTCGGCCCCGACGAAGCTCCAGGCCGAGTTCGCCCGCCGTGCCCCGGGGTCGAGCAGCAGCTCGGGGCGACCGTAGTACGCCTCGCTGAACCCGTCGGTGCACGCGAGCGGGATGGGCAGCGGCCGCACGTCGACGTCCCCGCCGAGCCCCGCCGCGATGCGGTCGAGGGTCGGGTAGCGCCGGGCCTCGGTCGCGATGACCTCCGGTGCGTACGTCGCGAGCCACGACCGGTCGAGGCGCGACGGGTCGCAGGTCAGCACGAGCACGGGCCCGCGGGTCACCCGACGGAGTTCCGCCAGTCCGCGTTCGAGGTCGCCCCACTGGTGCACCGAGAACGTCGTCATCGCGGCGTCGAATGCGTCGTCCTCGAACGGCAGGTCCTCGGCGGTCGCGTCGATCGCGACGGCGAGGCCCGGTCCCCGCTGCACCCGCATCGCAGCGGAGGGCTCGACGGCGGTCACGGACCGGTCCTCGGGCTCGTACGACCCCGCGCCGGCGCCGACGTTGAGCACCGTCGTCGCGTCGCCGAGGGCGAGTCCGATCGCCGCCGCGAACGCCGGCTCGGGTCGACGGTGGTCCCGGTACCCGACCCCGATCCGCCCGTAGTCCGCGTCCCCCGCCGATCCGTCCGTCACTCGCGTCGTCATGGGGGCACGGTACCGGATGGCGGACGGGAGGCGCGGGGCCGGCGCACCACGCGCCTCCCGTCCGGTGTCCGCTCGCGTTCCGCACCCGGCTGCGGCAGGCTGGTCCCGTGGACATCGACGCCGACCTCGCGCGCCGACTCGTCGCGCAGCAGTTCCCGGCCTGGGCCGACCTGCCGGTGCGTCCCGTCGACCTGCCCGGCTGGGACAACCGGACGTTCCGGCTCGGCGACACGATGAGCGTGCGGCTGCCGAGCGCTGCGCACTACGTCGCCCAGGTCGAGAAGGAGCAGGTCTGGCTCCCCCGTCTCGCCCCGTACCTGCCGCTGCCGATCCCGGCGCCGATCGCGCTCGGACAGCCCGGCGAGGGCTACCCGTACCCGTGGTCGGTCTACGGCTGGATCCCCGGGCGACCCTCGGCCGCCGACACGATGGGCGACACCGTCCGGTTCGCGACGGCGCTCGCCGAGTTCCTCCGTGCGTTCGAGTCGATCGACGCCGCGGACGGACCCCCGCCGGGTGAGCACAACTTCCACCGCGGCGGTGCGCTCGCGGTCTGGGACGACCAGGCACGGGCGGCGCTCGGCATCCTCCGGGGGCGGATCGACACCGACGTCGCACGACGGGTCTGGGACGACGCCCTCGCGACGACGTGGACGTCGGACCCGGTGTGGGTGCACGGCGACGTCGGTCCGAACAACCTGCTCGTCGACGACGCCGGACGGCTCACCGGGGTGATCGACTTCGGCGGATGCGGGGTCGGCGACCCGGCGTGCGACCTGACGATCGCGTGGCAGGTCTTCGACGGTCCGTCGCGAGCGGTCTTCCGGCACGCGATGGACCTGGACGACGGGACCTGGGCGCGGGCCCGCGGCTGGGCGCTCTGGAAGGCGATGATCGTCGCCGCCGGGATGATCGGGACGGTCTCGCCGATGCCGACCCGGTCATGGGGTGTCCTGGACCGCGTGCTCGCGGACGGCGGTCGCGACCGGAGGTGAGCCCGTCCCGCAGGAGCACACGAGGGTGCTCAGCGCGTCCAGAAGTCCTCCGGGCGGGACCCGGCTCGGAAGCCGTAGTGCTCGAGCATCGCGGTCGCCTCCGGGAAGTTCGCCGCGAGCGCCTCCGGCACGTGGGCGTCGCTGCCGAACGACACCGCTCGACCGCCCTCCTCGCTCCACCACTCCGGGACCCACGACCACAGGCGGCGGGTGTTCATCTCGAGCGCCCGACCGGACGCGGCGAGAGCACGCATCGCGCCGCGGAACCCCTCCTCGAACCGCCGCGGGTCGAACGGTCCGACGGCGTCGGTCGGCCACGCACGGACGGCGTAGTCGATGTGGGTGAAGACGGCGAACCGGTCGGACCCGGCGACCATCCGCGGGATCTCCTCGAGGTACGCCCACATCACCGCGTCCGGGTCGTGGTGCCGGTACAACGTGACCGGTTCCGTGCGGTCGCCGCCCGACGCACCGTCCAGGCCGATCGGCAGCATGTGGAGCGACCCGTTCACCCGGTCGATCATCCCGGACCCGAGGACGTCGGCGGCCTGTGCGTCCCAGAGGTGCGGTTGCCCGAACTCGACCCCCGTCATGACGTGGAGCTCGGGGAACGCCGCCCGGCACCGTTCGATCGCGTCGAGCCAGCCGGCCAGGTCGAATGGTGGGAGCCGCACGAGTCCGTCGTCGTCGACCAGGGACTCCGCATGCTCCCCCATGTCGCCGGGGTCGACGCGCCACTGCGGCTCGAGGTCGAGGTGCTCGGTGAACACCAGCGCCGGCAGGCCGATCCGCACCGCCCGTTCGCAGGTCCGGACCATCCGGCCCGGGGACGCCGGATCGGACCCGCTGTCCCAGGAGAACTCGCTGTGGACGTGGGCATCGGCGGGGAGCATGGGACCATCGTGCCGTGTGCCGTGCGCGACCGCCACCTCACTCCGCGGTCGACAACTCGACCTTCGTCCAGCCCGGCTCACGACGGTCGAACGCGGCGTAGGCATCGATGGCCGAGCCGATGCCCTCGTGCTCGGTGATGAGCGCGGTCGGGTCGAACTGCCCGGCGGCGACCATGTCGATGAGGGGTGGGGTCACCGAGTGGTGGTCGCAGTTGCCCATGCGGATCGTGAGGTTCTTGTTCATCGCCTGCCCGAGCGGGTACGCCTCGAAGGTGGGCGAGTACACACCGATGATCCCGATGCGCCCGTACTTCGCCACGACCTCGATGCTCCAGCGAGCGACCTGGGAGGGGCCGTCTCCCGGCTTCCATTGGTGGTGGCTCCCCTGGCCGGCGGGATCCGCGTCCGGTGCGACCTCGGCGACCTCGGCGTCGAACTGCTCGGCCTGCTCCGGGGACACCGCTGCGGGCCCGTGCTTCGGACGCTCGGCATCGACGCCCACTGCATCGATCACGCAGTCCGCTCCGATCCCGTTCGTCAGATCCATGATCGTCTGCACGGGGTCCTCGGTGTCGTAGTTGACGACCTCGGCGTGTTGCGCGAGCGCCTGCGCCAGCCGGGTCTCGTTGCTGTCGACGACGATCACGCGCCCGGCTCCCTGCTTGAACGCCGACGCGATCGCGAACTGCCCGACCACACCGGCGCCGAACACGACGACGACGTCCCCCCGGGTCACCCCGGCGAGCTGCGCGCCGAACCAGCCGGTCGGGAAGATGTCCGACAACAGGATCGCCTGCTCGTCGCTGACGTTCTCCGGGAGCCCGTGCATGGTGTTCTGCGCGAACGGCACGCGGACGTACTCGGCCTGGAGCCCGTCGAACGACCCGGCGCCCTCCGGTCCGCCGAAGAACGCGGTGCCGGCGGTGGGGCCGTTCGGGTTCGCGACGTCGCACTGCGCCGTCTTGCCCATCCGGCAGTACCGGCAGGCACCGCACGAGATGGTCGAGTTGATCACGACGCGGTCGCCAGGGGTGAACCCTCGGACTGCGTCGCCGATCTGCGTGACGACGCCGACGGCCTCGTGTCCGAGGATCGTGCCTTCCTGCATCGGGGCCATCGTGCCGCGGACGAAGTGCAGGTCAGTGCCGCAGATCGCGCTCTTGGTGATCCGGACGATCGCGTCGCGCGGGTCGAGGATGATGGGCTCGGGGACGTCGTCGAGTCGGATGTCGCCGATGCCGTGCCAGACCACTGCCTTCATGGGGTGCTCCTTGTCGCTCGTTGGTCGAGATCCCGTCGGACGGTACCCGCGTCGTGCTCCGAGCCGGGGGACGGCGTGTCCAGGTGCGGGTCGGGACCATCGTGCCGTGTGGCGTGCGCGGTCGCCATCGCGCGCGTAGACCGGGCGGCATGCGTCAGATCACCGTCACGCGGGCCGTCCTCACCGTCACCGCGCTGTACGGCGGCGTCGGGGGGTTCATCGCCGACTGGAACACGACCCACATCCACAACCCGAACTGGCCGCCGCACGCCAAGTTCCACAACGCTCAGACGATGAGCCTCGGCGCGGGGCTGGCGCTGCTGACGCTCGCCGTGGTCTGGGGCGGCCGGGGTCGCTGGTCGGCGTCCCGACTCGCCCTCGCGACGGCGTTGTCCTCGCTGTACCCGGCGACCCAGCTCTCCGCGCTCCTCTACCCCGGGACGGCGCTCGTCGACGATCCGGACGATCGCCGCGGTCCGCAGGGGTACATCGCCGCGGGTCTGCTCGTCCTCGTCGCGGTCGTCTCCCTGGTCGAGCGTCGACGTCGTCCCTGAGCGCCCGGACGACGACCGCGAGCAGAGTGGGTCCATGAGCCAGTACGACAAGAAGGACCCGAACACCCTCTACCCCGCGCCGCCGTACCCGGAGCAGGAGCAGTCGCTGCCGGGTGCCGCGTACAAGATGGACCCGAAGCCCGACCACGGCGAGGAGAGCTACCTCGGCCTCGGACGACTCAAGGGCTTCCGCGGCATCGTCACCGGCGCCGACTCCGGCATCGGCCGCGCCGCCGCGATCGGCCTCGCCCGCGAGGGTGCCGACCTCGTCCTGTCCTACCTGCCCGACGAGCAGGAAGACGCCGAGGAGGTCCGCGACCTCCTCACCGCGGAGGGCCGGAAGATCGTGCTGTTCCCCGGGGACATCTCGGACGAGCAGTACTGCATCGACCTCGTCCAGAAGGGCGTCGACGAGCTCGGCGGCCTCGACACGCTCGTCATGGTCGCCGGCCGGATGGACAGCAACGACGACATCCTGACCCTCGACACCACGATGTTCGACTCGACGTTCAAGACGAACATCTACTCGCTGTTCTGGCTGACGAAGGCGGTCGTCCCGCACCTCGAGCCGGGCTCCACCATCGTCACGACCGGGTCGATCCAGGCGTCGACGCCGTCGGCCGACAAGATCGACTACGCGGTCTCGAAGGGCGCGATCAAGCTCTTCACCGAGGCCGTCGCCCAGCAGCTCGCACCGAAGGGCATCCGCGTCAACTCGGTCGCCCCGGGTCCCGTGTGGACCCCGCTGCAGCCCGGGTCCGACGACGCCGAGACCGTCTCGACGTTCGGCCAGGACTCGCCGTTCGGCCGTCCCGGGCAGCCCGCGGAACTCGCCGCGGCCTACGTGCACCTCGTCAGCCCGGAGTCGAGCTACAGCTCCGGGTCGACGATCACGGTCGCGGGCGGCACGCCCGCGTTCTGAGTCGGGGACGGGAGGCGCGGTGCCGGCCGGTCCCGCGCCTCCCGTCTGTCACAGGGTCTTGGCGAGCGCGACGGAGAACGGGCTCTCGACGTAGGGACCCCAGAGGGCGATCCGGTGGTAGCCGCGGCGCTCGAAGAACTCGAGCGCACGGAGCATCTGCGGTGCCGTCTCGTACACGACTGCGGGCGCGCCGAGGTCGGCCGCGGCGATCTCGAGTTCCTGGAGGATGCGGGTGCCCACCCCGTGGGTCCGCATGTCCGACCGGACGTACAGTCGACGGATCTCGTACACGCCGTCCCCGACCGACGCGAGACCGCCGCAGCCGAGGGGCGTCCCGACCCGGTCGTGTGCGACGAAGTGCGCCGCCAGCATCGGCGCGCTGAGCTCCGTCCCGAAGTCCGACCGCTGCCCGACGATGCCGTCCGTCTCGATGCGGGCTGCGGCCCGGAGGCGCATGGCGTGCTCGGAGTCGAACGGGGTGGCGTCGACCGTGAACGACCAGGATTCGTCGACGGGCATCGGTCCGGACATGCTCAACAGCCTCGCTCTCTCTGCACTCGATCACCATAGGGGCCGGGACGCCGAGCCCGCTCCTGCCGGGGCGCGTGCCGTCCTGATGGATCGATCAGGTCAGGGATCGACAGGCCCCCGGGTCCATGCGGGTCTCCTCACGACCGGCGGCGGCGGGTCGATCTCGGCGGCGCGGCACGGAGCTGCTCCTGGATGGTCCCGAGGATGCGCGCGAGGTCGTCGGCGTCGGCGTCCGAGACGTGTGCGAAGAGGAGTCCGTGCACCGTCGCGATGTGCCCGGGGAACACCGTCGCGAGCACGTCGCGACCGGCGTCCGTGATGGCGACGACCGTGCTCCGCTCGTCGTCCGGTGACGGCGAGCGTGTGACGAGCCCACGTTGTTCGAGCAGTTGCGCCTGGTAGGTCAGGCCGCTGCGGCTGTAGACGACGCCGTCGGCGAGGTCGGTCATCCGCTGCACTCCGTCGGGCGCGTCGCCCAGGCGTGCGAGGAGTTGGAACTGGACGGTGCTGAGCGCACCGGCATCGCGGAGCTGCGCCTCGACCGCCGGCCGGAGGAGCGCGCCGACCTCGGTGAAGGCGAAGTACGCGCGGAGCTGTGCCGGGGTGAGGGCGGTGACGGGTTCGACCATGCATCGATCCTACCTGTTGATTCGAGTTCGAAGCAGTGCTACCATCGGATCATCGCTTCGAATTCGAAGCACTATGACAGGAGATCATCATGCACGCAGTCCAGTTCCACGAAGTCGGCGGACCCGAGGTCCTCGCCCTGGCCGAGGTCGACCAGCCGGTCCCCACGGCCGGACAGGTGCGCCTCCGCGTCGCCGCATCGGCGTACAACCCCGCGGACAACAGCATCCGCGCCGGGTCCCTGCCGATCCCGATCACGCTCCCGCACATCCCGGGGTACGACGTCTCCGGCACCGTCGACGCGGTCGGCGACGGCGTGTCCGGACTCGAGATCGGTGACGCCGTGATCGGGTTCCTGCCGATGGAGCGCGACGGCGGCGCCGCCGAGTACGTCGTGGCCCCCGCGGAGTCGCTCGTGTCGGCACCGACGAGCATCCCGCTCACGGACGCGGCCGCACTCCCCTCCGTCGCCCTGACCGCGTGGCAGGCGCTCTTCGACGAGGGCCGGGTCCGCGACGGGCAGCGGGTGCTCGTCGTCGGCGCCGGGGGCCCCGTCGGCGGGTACGCCGTCCAGCTCGCCGCACGGGCCGGAGCGCACGTCGTCGCGACGGCCAGCCCCCGCAGTGCCGACGCCGTCCGGGCAGCCGGTGCCGCCCAGGTCATCGACCACACCACCACCGACCTGCTCGACGCGGTCGACGAACCGGTCGACGTCCTGCTGAACCTCGCCCCGATCGACCC
This sequence comes from Curtobacterium phyllosphaerae, assembly GCF_049341865.1. NCBI lineage: Bacteria > Bacillati > Actinomycetota > Actinomycetes > Micrococcales > Microbacteriaceae > Curtobacterium > Curtobacterium phyllosphaerae. Next base: position 99,460 of record NZ_JBMPIU010000008.1, read on the forward strand.
GGAACGGTTCGCCGCCCTCGTCGCGCTCGTCCGCGACGGCGGCGTCGTCGTCAGCACCACCGCGTTCATGGCGACCCCCGGGGACGACGCCCGCGGTGTGCGCGCTGCGACGGTGTTCGTCCGGTCGGACCGTGAGCGCCTCGCCGAGCTGGTGTCCCTGGTGGACGAGGGTGCACTCACGGTCGAGGTCGACCGTCGGATCCCGCTCGCCGACCTGCCCGCGCTCCACGCCGAGGCCGCGACGGGCGGGGTCACGGGCAAGGTCGTCGTCCGGCCGTGAGCCGCGCACCGTCGGCTTGACGAGTGAGCAGCAATCGTCGAGTTCCATGCCCGGACCCGACGATTGCTGCTCACTCGCGGACACCGGTCGGACGGCAATGGTGGGCGGGCGGCAATGGTGGAGCGCTCCGGAAATCGAACCAGACGAGGCCCCCCGACAGGGGCGCGCCCCTCGCGGGACGACTCCACCATAGCGGATGGCCGACGCGACGTGGGCCGGGGCGGACGGGAGGCGCGGGACGGCCCCGACCCGCGCCTCCCGTCCGGACGTGCGATCGCGGACCGCGACCGGGCTCTGCGTCGGGTCGTCCGAGAACTCTCAGGAAACAACCCTTTCTGTAATGAAGGTTGTTCGTTACAGTCCTGGACATGTCGAAGCCGTCGCCGGGCCAGCCCGCTCTCCTCCGAGAGCTGAACGACCGGGCTGCCCTGACGCTGCTGCTCGAGGCCGGCCCGCTGACCCGCAACGAACTCGCCACCCGCACCGGCCTCAGCAAGCCGACCGCGGCGGAGATCATCCGCCGCCTCGAAGGCGTCGAGCTCATCCGACCGGCCGGGACCAAGCCCGCACCGCGCGGCCCGAGCGCCCTGGCGTACGAGGCGATCGTCGACACGAGTCTCGCCGTCGCGATCGACGTCCAGCTCGTCGACGTCCGGGCCTGCGTGGTCGATGCACGAGGGGGGCACCACCCGGTCGACGAGTACCGGCTCAGCGACGCCGAGATGCAGGGCGACTCGATCGTCCTGATCCGGGCGGCCATCGACCGGGCGACCGCACTCGCCGGCGTCCGGGCCGATGACGTCATCGCGGTGTGCATCGGCCTGCAGGCCTCGGTCGACCACGCCGCCGACACCCTGTCGTTCACCGACACGCTCCTCGGCTGGCCCCGACAGCAGGTCGCCGGCACGCTCTCGGCAGCCCTCGGTCTCCAGGTGATCCTGGAGAACGACGCGAACCTGGCCGCCATCGCCGAGCGGAACGCCGGCGCGGGCCGGTGCACGAGCTCGTTCGCCCTGATGTGGATGGCCGAGGGCCTCGGCATGGCGCTCGACATCGACGGACGCGTCCACAGCGGAGCCACCGGCGCCGCGGGCGAGGTCGGGTACCTCGGCGCCCCGATCGAGGCACTCGCACTCGACCCGGACGCCGAGATCGTGGCCGACCTGATCCTCGAGTCCGCCGTCGCCGACCTCGCGCACGCGCACGGGATCACCGGCCCGGACGGCACCGCGCTTGACTGGCGCGGCGTGCTCGCCGTCCTCGGCGGACTCGACCCGAAGCACCCGTTCTTCGCCGCCCTCGGCCAGCGCGTGGCCTACAACGCGCTCCCGGCCCTCGCGGTCGCCGACCCCGAGGTGCTCATCCTGCACGGCCCGACCGGCGTGGCCGGCGGACCGGCACTCGCCGCGGCGGCCACCGCGTGGCTCCGCACCAAGACCCGCTGGGCGACACCCTTCGTCGCACCCGGCGTCACCGCAACACCCGTCCTGTTCGGCGCACGGCACGTCCTCATCGACGCCGTGCGCGCCGCGCTCGCTCGACGTCTGTCGGGTGTCGATGGATCCGGGGCCAGCGCTGCCCCCGGTGACACGACGTCCCGTCCGGCGTCACTGGAACGCGCCCCGCAGTAGTCCCTCCGACTCCACGTCCACGACCCCCCCCCCCCCCGGCCACACCGCCCACGGCCATCCGGCCGACACCTCGACACGATCGTCGCGACGCTCTCGGTCGCTCCGTTCGTGTACCCGCCACGACCGCGCGTCATCCCCCGAAGGTGAGTGAAACCATGTTCAACCCGATCCGATCGCGTCGGCGCAGCGGCGCCGCGCCGTCCCGTTGGCGGCGTCTCGGCGCCGCGGTGGCAACCGTCGCGGCGACCGCCCTCGTGGTGACCGGCTGCAGTGCCGGGGGCGCGTCGTCCTCCGGCGGGTCCGCCCTGTCCATCGCGAACGTCGGCGGCGCCACGTGGACGTGCGGGTTCAACCCGTTCAACCCGGCGGTGAGCCAGGAGGCCTTCGGGTTCGCCTACGAGCCGCTCGTCTACGTCAACACCCTGAAGAACGGCGCCGAGACGCCGATGCTCGCGAGCGAGTCGAACTGGTCCTCGGACTACAAGACCCTGACCTTCACGATCCGGAGCGGGGTGAAGTGGAGCGACGGCACCGCGCTGACCGCCAAGGACGTCGCGTACACGTTCAACCTGCTGAAGGCGCACAAGGGTCTCGACCTCAACGCCATCTGGCAGTCCGGGCTGCAGTCGGTCACGCAGGACGGCTCGAAGGTGGTCTTCCAGTTCGACGCCGCAGCGCAGCCGTACTTCTACTACATCGCCGACCAGACCCCGATCGTCCCGTCGCACATCTGGTCGGCGATCAAGAACCCGACCACGTTCACGAACGCCAAGCCCGTCGGCTCCGGCCCGTACAAGGTCGCGAGCTGCACGCCGCAGAACATCCAGTACACCGCGAACACCGGGTACTGGCAGTCCGGCAAGCCCGCCGTCAAGGTCGTCAACTACCCCGCCTACACCGACAACTCCCCGGCGAACCAGGACCTGGCGAACGGGAAGGCGCAGTGGGGCGGCCAGTTCATCCCGAGCATCGACAAGTACTACGTCGCGAAGGACAAGGCGCACAACCACTACTGGTCCCCGCCAGTGGCGAACGTGAGCCTTGCGTTCAACCTGAAGCACGCCACCACCGGCAACGTCGCGGTCCGACAGGCCATCGCGTACGCACTCGACCGCAGCGAGATCGCGAAGGTCGGCGAGGACGGCCAGCAGCCCGCCGCGAACCAGTCCGGCATCGTGCTCCCGACGTTCAAGGACTGGTACGACCAGGACCTCGCGAAGCAGTACGACTACACGCAGAACACCGACAAGGCGACCCAGCTGCTCGCGTCGGCCGGGTACTCGGCAAGCCACCCGCTGAAGCTCACCGCGCTCTCCGTCAGCGGGTACACCGACTGGGACGCTTCTCTGCAGGAGATCAAGCAGGAGCTGGCGAAGGTGAACGTCGACCTGACGGTGCAGGACCTGGCCGGTCAGACCTACAACACCCGGCTCTACCAGGGCGACTTCGACCTCGCGTACATCTCCGAGACCGGCGGACCTGTGCCGTACTACGAGCTGCGGCAGGAGCTCTACAGCGGCAACACCGCCCCGCTCGGACAGAACGCGTCGACGAACTACATGCGGTTCTCCGACCCGGCGGTCGACAGGCTGCTCGACGCCTACCCGAGCGCGTCCGAGTCGGGGCAGCACGAGATCGTCAGTCAGCTGCAGAAGGTGATGCTCACGCAGGTGCCGATCATCCCGACGACCGAGCAGGTCACGTGGTTCCAGTACAACACGAAGAACTTCACCGGGTGGCCGAGCAAGTCCGACCCGTACGCACTGCCCGCGCCGTACTCGATCCCGGACGTCGAGCAGGTCCTCCTGCACGTCAAGCCCACCAGCTGACCGGTCGGCCGGGGCGCGTCAGCGCCACCAGCCACGCGGTGTGCCGGGGCGCGCGAGCGCCCCGGCACCCCACCCTCGTCCTCCCGCCCGCTCGACCCATCGGAGCACCGCCGTGAACTCCAGGACCGCACCATGAGGTACGTCACCAGACGCCTCGTGCTCTTCGTCATCACCCTCTGGGTGGCGTTGACCGTGAACTTCTTCATCCCCCGACTCATGCCGGGCAACCCGGCCGAGGCGATGATGGCGCGGTTCCACGGTCGGGTGAACCCCGCTGCGCTCAAGGCGCTCGAGGTGGCGTTCGGCGTCAACACCCAGAAGCCGCTCGCCGTCCAGTACCTCGACTACCTCGGGAACACGTTCACCGGCCACTTCGGGATCTCGTTGACGTTCTTCCCGCAGGACGTCGGCACCGTGATCCTGCAGGCGCTCCCGTACACGCTCGGTCTCGTCGGGGTGACGACGATCATCGCGTTCCTCGCCGGCACCCTCATCGGGCTCGTCGCCGGCTGGAAGCGCGGCGGTGTCGTCGACGCGATCCTCCCGCCGGTGTTCGTCGTGACCGGGGCCCTGCCGTTCTTCTGGATCGGACTCCTGCTCGTCCTGCTGTTCTCCGTGACGCTCGACCTGCTGCCGAACCAGGGCGCCTACGACGTCACCCAGATCCCGGGCATGAACGGTCCGTTCATCCAGAGCATCCTGTCGCACGCCGTCCTGCCGGCGGTCACGATCCTCATCGTCTCGATCGGCGGTTGGATCCTGACAATGCGCAACAACGTCGTCACCATCCTCGCCGACGACTACATCCGGATGGCCCGCGCGAAGGGCCTTCCGAACGCCATGATCATGTACCGGTACGCGGCACGGAACGCGGTGCTCCCGAACCTCGCCGGGTTCGCGATGTCGCTCGGGTTCGTGGTCTCCGGGTCGATCCTCGTCGAGTACACCTTCAACTACCCGGGCATCGGCTACATGCTGCTGCAGGCGGTGAACAACCAGGACTACCCGCTCATGCAGGCGATGTTCGTGATGATCACCGTCACCGTCCTCGTCGCGATCCTGGCCTGCGACTTCCTCACCGTGATGCTCGACCCGCGCGCCCGGACGGAGAGCTGACCATGGCGTCCACGACCTCCACCTCGACCTCCTCCCTGGCGACCGCCGACCCGATCGTCGCGACCGTCGACGGCTCCAGGTCGCCGAAGCGTCGGCGCAGCGGCGGGTTCCGCGCCGTCTGGCACGCGATCCGCGGGAACGGCAAGGCCCTGACCGGTGCGATCCTCCTGTTCGTGTTCGTCGTCGCGGCATGCTTCCCGAACCTGTTCACGAGCGTCACCAAGCCGAACGAGCGCGCCTTCGGACTGAGCCTCCCGCCGAGTGGGGCACACCTCCTGGGGACCACGTCCTACGGGCAGGACGTCTGGGGACAGCTCGTCTGGGGCACGCGCGAGACGCTCGTCGTCGCGGTCATCGCCGGCGCCCTCGCGAGCGTCCTGTCCGTGCTCATCGGTGTCGCCGCGGCGTACCTCGGCGGTTTCGCCGACGACGTCCTGTCGTTGCTCATCGACGTGTTCCTCGTCATCCCCGCCTTCCCGCTGATCATCGTCATCGCCGCCTACGCGAACGGCGGCAACCTCGCGGTGATCATCGGCGTCCTCGTCGTGACCGGGTGGTCGTACGGAGCGCGACAGCTCCGGGCGCAGGCGCTGTCCCTCCGACGCCGCGACTTCCTCGAGTCCGCTCGGGTGCGCGGCGAACGGCCGCTGTACATCATCGTGTGCGAGATCCTGCCGACGATGGTGTCGCTCATCGCGGCGAACTTCCTCGGTGCGGCGCTCTATGCGGTCCTGACCGCGGCGGGCCTGCAGTTCATCGGACTCGGGAGCCCGAGCTCGGTCAGCTGGGGCACGATGCTGCACTGGGCGCAGTCGGGCGAGGCACTGCAGACCGGTCAGGCGTGGTGGATCATCGCGCCCGGTCTCTGCATCGCCCTGCTCGGTGCCGCGTTCGCCCTCCTCAACTACGCGTTCGACGAGATCTCGAACCCGGCACTGCGGCCCGTTCGCCGTGTCCGGACCGGTCGTCTGCGCAGCACGCCGACAAGGAGCAACGATGTCTGAGTTCCCCGATCGGTCCGCGTCGGCCGACCCCGACGACGCACCCCTGCTCGAGGTGCGCGACCTGACGATCGTCTACGACACGTCGTCCGGTCCGGTGACCGCCGTCGACGCCGTCGACCTCACCGTGCGCCGCGGCGAGTTCGTCGCCGTGGTGGGCGAGTCCGGCTGCGGGAAGTCCACGATGCTCTTCGGCATCGCTCAGCTCCTCAGCCCGCCCGCCCGGATCACGACCGGCTCCGTCCTGTTCCGGGGCGAGGACCTCGTGACGATGAACGACCGGCAGCTCGCGCCGACCCGCTGGCGGCACCTGTCGGTGGTCATGCAGTCGGCGATGAACGCGCTGAACCCCGTCGCCCGGATCGGCGCCCAGTACGCCGACACCATGCGTGCACACGGGGTGCGCGACAAGGCCGAGGTCCGGCGGCGGTCCGAGGAGGTCCTCGCCCTCGTCGGCATCGACCGCATCCACCTGCAGAGCTACCCCCACCAGCTGTCCGGCGGCATGCGGCAGCGGGCCATGATCGCGATGGCGCTGCTGTTCTCCCCCGACCTCATCATCATGGACGAGCCGACGTCCGCCCTCGACGTGGTGGCGCAGCGTTCGCTGATGCTGCAGATCAAGGAGCTGCAACGCCGGCTCGGGTTCGCCGTGCTCTTCGTGACGCACGACATGTCGCTCGTGAGCCACTTCTCGGACCGGCTGCTCGTCATGTACGCGGGGCAGGACGTCGAGCTCGGGGACACGCGGACCGTGTTCGACTCGCCCGCACACCCGTACTCGCGCGGACTGCTCGACGCGTTCCCGTCGATCCGCGGCCCGAAGAAGCCGCTCGCCGGCATCCCGGGTGCTCCGCCGGCCCTCACCGCGATGCCGCGCGGTTGCCGGTACGCACCACGCTGCCCGCTCGCCTACGCCGACTGTCACGAGGTGGTCCCCGACCTCTACGAGGTCGACGGCGTCGAGGCCAGGTGCCTGCTGTACAGCGACGACCACCAACCGGACAGACCGGCCGAACCGGCAGGAGCCACGTCATGAGCACGACCGTCGGGACACCGATCCTCGAGGCCCGCGACCTCTCGCGCACGTTCCGCGTCGGCGGCTTCGGTGCGCGCCACGAGCTGCACGCGGTCGACGGCGCGACCTTCGCGATCAACCGGTCCGAGATCGTCGCGCTCGTCGGCGAGTCCGGCAGCGGCAAGTCGACGATCGCCCGGCTCCTCGCGCAGATCCACGCACCGACGTCCGGCGAGATCCTGTTCGACGGTCGGCCGTTGACGAGCCTGCGGACGCATGCGGACCGGATGCGCTACCGCGCCGCCGTGCCGATGGTGTTCCAGGACCCGTTCTCGTCGCTCAACCCGTCCTACCCCGTGTCGCACGGCATCCTCCGCGGGCTCAAGCTGCACCGTCCGGAGTTGGACGCCGCCGGACGGCAGGCGGAGGCGGAACGCGTCGCCGAGGTGGTGGGGCTCACCCCGGCCGCCGATGCGCTCGAGAAGTACCCCTACGAGATGTCCGGCGGCCAGCGCCAGCGCATCGGGTTCGCACAGGCGCTCGCCTACCACCCAGAGGTGATCCTGGCCGACGAACCGGTCTCGATGCTCGACATCTCCGTCCGCATCGGCCTGCTCAACGTGATGGCGAAGCTCCGCGACGACGAGGGCGTGTCCCTGCTCTACATCACGCACGACATCGCGAGCGCGCGGTACGTCGCCGACCGCATGATGGTGATGTACGCCGGCCAGGTGGTCGAGTCGGGTCCGGTGGAGGACGTCCTGCAGGCGCCGATGCACCCGTACACGCAGCTGCTCGTCGCGGCCGTCCCCGATCCTCGCGCGACGCTGACGGTCACTGCGGCGCAGGCGGCCGGTGAGCCGCCGAAGGTCATCGACCCGAAGCCGGGCTGCCGGTTCGCCGACCGGTGCCCACTCGTCCGCGACGTCTGTCGCTCCGTCACGCCCCCGCTGCTCACGCTCGAGCCCGGACACGAGGTCGCCTGCCACGTCGCCGCGGACCAGGTCGGGCGCGGCGAGGAGTCGATGGCGACCGCGGCATGAGCGACACGAGCCGCACGAGCCAGCGGGCCGGGCCCCGGCCTGGGCGCAGCCGCGGGCCGGAGCCCGCGCTCAGCACACCACTCGGAGGGCGACACCCGTCCTCCACCCACGACGTCGTCGTCGACGGCACCCTGCCGGTCGACCCGAAGGGACAGGTACCACAGTGAAACTCACGGTCATCGGTGGAGGCTCCACCTACACGCCCGAACTCGTCGACGGCTTCGCCCGGCTCCGGGACCAGCTGCCGATCGACGAGCTCTGGCTCGTCGACCCGGACCCCGTCCGCCGCGAACTCGTCGGCGGCGTCGCCAAGCGGATGTTCGCGCACGCCGGCCACCCGGGCACCATCCACGTCACCGACGACGTCGTCGCCGGCGTGTCGGACGCCGACGCGGTCATGTTCCAGCTCCGGATCGGCGGACAGGCGGCCCGGCAGCGGGACGAGACCTGGCCCCACGACGAGCACTGCATCGGCCAGGAGACGACCGGACCCGGTGGGTTCGCCAAGGCGCTCCGCACGGTGCCGGTGGTCCTGGAGTACGCCGAGCTCGTCCGGAAGCACGCGAAGCCGGACGCGTGGATCGTCGACTTCACGAACCCGGTCGGCATCGTCACGCGGGCGCTGCTCGAGGCCGGGCACCGTGCCGTCGGACTCTGCAACGTCGCGATCGGGTTCCAACGCCGGTTCGCCGCGGAGTACGGGGTCGACCACACCCAGGTCCGTCTCGACCACGTCGGTCTCAACCACCTGACGTGGGAGCGCGGCGTCCACATCACCGATGCGTCCGGGGTCGAGCGGAACGTGATCGACGACCTCGTCGGCGCGCAGCTCGAGCACGTCGCGGAGAGCGTCCACATGGCACCGTCGCTCCTCCGGCTGCAGCGCGCCGTGCCGTCGTACTACCTGCGCTACTTCTACGAGCACGACATCGTCCTCGACGAGCAGCTGCACGAACGGACCCGCGCCGAGGCCGTCATGGACACGGAGCGGGCGCTGCTCGCGAAGTACGCGGACGAGTCCGTCGTGACGAAGCCCGCCGAGCTCGAACAGCGCGGCGGTGCGTACTACTCCGAGGCGGCGATCGACGTCCTGTCGTCGATCCTGTCCGACAAGGGCGACGTGCAGGTGCTCAACGTCCGGAACGACGGCACGTTCGACTTCCTGCCGGACGACCACGTCATCGAGGTCCCGTCGCGGGTGCACGCGTCCGGGATCACGGCGCTCCCCGTGACCCCGCTCGAGACGGACAAGGCCGCGCTCGTCGCCCACGTCGCCGGCTACGAACGGCTCGCGCTCGACGCCGCGGTGCACGGGGGACGGGACCGCGTCGTCCAGGCGATGCTCGCGCACCCGCTCGTCGGGCAGATCGACCGGGCCGAGAAGCTCACCGACCTGCTGCTCGCCAACAACGCGGAGCATCTGCCGTGGACTCGCTGACCCCGGTCGTCATCGCGGTCGACGGAGGCGGCTCGAAGACCGACGTCGTCGCCGTCGACCTCGACGGCCGGGTCGTCGGCCATGCGCGGGGACCCGGGACGAACCCGCAGACGCAGGGCTGGGGCGTCTCCGGACGGATCCTCGACGACCTGCGCGGTCGGGTCCTCGCCGCCCTCGACGGACGGGCGATCCTGACGACGCACGTGTACCTCGCCGGGATGGACTTCGAGGAGGAGATCGTCGAGGCACGCGCCGCGCTCGCCCACTGGGACGCCGACGGCGGGGTACCCGCGGTGCTCGACAACGACCTGTTCGCCCTCCTCCGCGCCGGCACCCTCGCACCGGACGCCGTCGCCGTCGTCTGCGGCACCGGCATCAACGCGATCGGTGTCCGTGCAGACGGTGCGACGGCCCGGTTCCCGGCGATCGGCGACCTGTCCGGCGACTGGGGCGGCGGTGCGTTCCTCGGCAACCGTGCGCTCTGGCACGCGGCCCGCGCCGAGGACGGGCGTGGTCCTGCGACCGCGCTCCAGCTCGCAGTGCCCGCGGCGTTCGACCTGCCGGACGTCCAGTCTGTGACCCAGGGCTTCCACTTCGGGCGGATCCCGGGCTCCGCGATCAACCGGCTCTCCCCGGTCCTCTTCGAGGTCGCCGACGGCGGGGACGAGGTCGCCCGAGCCGTCATCGACCGGCAGGCGGAGGAGATCGTGCTGCTCGTCGTCGCGGCGATGCGACGACTCGGTCTCGAACGCACGACGTCCGAGCGGTCGGTGACGGTGGTGCTCGGTGGTGGTGTGCTCGCCGCCCGGCACCCGCTGCTCTCCGATGCGGTCACGGCTCGACTGGCCGCGGCGGCGCCGAACGCGGTCCCGGCCTGGGTGACGGCACCGCCGATCCTCGGCGCCGGTCTCGCAGCGCTCGAAGCGGTGGGGGCCCGACCGGACGCACTCGAGCGCTACCGGTCGGAGATCCCGCAGCTGACACGGGGAACGGCGACCGTGCCGCGCTGAGCCCCGCCGACCCGTGCCCCGCCGGGCACCCCCGGCCCCGGCCCCGGCCCCGGCCCCGGCCCCGGCCCCGGGCGAGGATGCAGAAACCCCCAGTGCCGCCCTCGCGGGACTGGGGGTTTCCGCATCCTCGGCGCCGGATCGACTCCGGGACGGGCGGACTCCGCTAGAAGTCCCAGTCCTCGTCCTCGGTGCTCTCCGCCTTGCCGATGACGTACGACGAACCGCTCCCGGAGAAGAAGTCGTGGTTCTCGTCGGCGTTCGGGGACAGTGCCGACAGGATCGCCGGGTTCACGTCCGTCGTCTCCTTCGGGAACATCGGCTCGTAGCCCAGGTTCATGAGCGCCTTGTTGGCGTTGTAGTGCAGGAACTTCTTGACGTCCTCGGTCAGGCCGACACCGTCGTAGAGGTCCTGCGTGTACTGGATCTCGTTGTCGTAGAGCTCGTACAGCAGCGAGAACGTGTAGTCCTTGATCTCCTGCTTGCGCTCCTCCGACAGACCCTCGAGCCCCTTCTGGAACTTGTAGCCGATGTAGTACCCGTGCACCGCCTCGTCGCGGATGATGAGGCGGATGAGGTCGGCCGTGTTCGTCAGCTTGGCGCGCGAGGACCAGTACATCGGCAGGTAGAAGCCGGAGTAGAACAGGAACGACTCGAGCAGCGTCGAGGCGACCTTGCGCTTCAGGGGGTCGTCACCGGTGTAGTAGTCGAGGACGATCTGCGCCTTCTTCTGCAGGTTCGGGTTCTCGACCGACCAGCGGAAGGCGTCGTCGATCTCGGGCGTCGACGCGAGGGTCGAGAAGATCGACGAGTAGCTCTTGGCGTGCACCGACTCCATGAACGCGATGTTCGTGTAGACGGCCTCCTCGTGCGGGGTGATCGCGTCGGGGATGAGCGAGATCGCGCCGACCGTGCCCTGGATCGTGTCGAGCAGCGTCAGCCCGGTGAACACGCGCATGGTGAGCTGCTGCTCGTCGTGCGTGAGGGTGTTCCACGACTGGACGTCGTTCGACAGCGGTACCTTCTCGGGCAGCCAGAAGTTGTTGACCAGACGGTTCCAGACCTCGACGTCCTTGTCGTCCTGGATGCGGTTCCAGTTGATCGCGCTGACCTGGCGGATCAGCGGGATGGACTTGCCAGTCGCGTGGACCGGATCGGTGAGCGTCATGACTTCTTCCTGCGTTGTCGAGATGGTGATGGGGGCCGGACGGGAGGCACGGTGCGGGCTGGCACCGTCCCTCCAGTCCGGAGGCGGTCGCTCGAGCGACTACAGCATGCACGACGCCCGAGGCGTCACAACATGCACGACGCCGGAGGCGTCACAACATGCACGAAACGCAGCCCTCGACCTCGGTGCCCTCGAGGGCCATCTGCCGGAGGCGGATGTAGTAGATCGTCTTGATGCCCTTGCGCCATGCGTAGATCTGCGCCTTGTTGATGTCGCGCGTGGTGGCGGTGTCCTTGAAGAACAGCGTCAGGGACAGGCCCTGGTCCACGTGTTGCGTCGCCGCGGCGTAGGTGTCGATGATCTTCTCGGGGCCGACCTCGTACGCGTCGGTGTAGTACTCCAGGTTGTCGTTCGTCATGAACGGCGCCGGGTAGTACACGCGACCGAGCTTGCCTTCCTTGCGGATCTCGATCTTCGACGCGATCGGGTGGATCGACGACGTCGAGTGGTTGATGTAGGAGATCGACCCGGTCGGCGGCACGGCCTGCAGGTTCTGGTTGTAGATGCCGTGCTCCTGGATCGACGCCTTGAGCGCCTTCCAGTCGTCCTGGGTCGGGATGGCGATGTTCGACGCGGCGAAGAGCTCCGCCGTCCGAGCCGTCGCCGGCACCCACTCCTGGTCGGTGTACTTGTCGAAGAACTCCCCCGACGCGTACTTGGAGTCGCGGAAGCCGTCGAACGTCGTGCCGGTCTCGATCGCGATCTTGTTCGAGGCGCGCAGGGCGTGGAACAGCACCGAGTAGAAGTAGATGTTCGTGAAGTCGATGCCGACGTCCGAGCCGTAGTGCACGTGCTCGCGGGCGAGGTACCCGTGCAGGTTCATCTGGCCGAGGCCGATGGCGTGCGACTTGTCGTTGCCGGCCTCGATCGAGCGGACCGACGCGATGTGCGACATCTGCGACACGGCGGTGAGGCCGCGGATCGCCGTCTCGATGGTCTTGCCGAAGTCCGGCGAGTCCATCGTCAGCGCGATGTTCAGCGAGCCGAGGTTGCAGGAGATGTCCTTGCCGATCTCGTTGTACGAGAGGTCCTCGTTGTACGTCGTCGGGGTGTTGACCTGCAGAATCTCCGAGCAGAGGTTCGACATGTTGATGCGGCCCTTGATCGGGTTCGCGTTGTTCACCGTGTCCTCGAACACGATGTACGGGTAGCCGGACTCGAACTGGATCTCGGCGATCGTCTGGAAGAAGTCACGCGCCTTGATCTTGGTCTTCTTGATCCGGGCGTCGTCGACCATCTCGCGGTACTTCTCGGAGATCGCGACGTCGCCGAACGGCATGCCGTAGACCTTCTCGACGTCGTACGGCGAGAACAGGTACATGTCCTCGTTGTTCTTGGCGAGCTCGAACGTGATGTCCGGCACGACGACACCGAGCGACAGCGTCTTGATGCGGATCTTCTCGTCGGCGTTCTCGCGCTTGGTGTCGAGGAACCGCATGATGTCCGGGTGGTGTGCGGAGAGGTACACCGCACCCGCGCCCTGCCGCGCACCGAGCTGGTTCGCGTAGGAGAAGGAGTCTTCCAGCAGCTTCATCACGGGGATGATCCCGGAGGACTGGTTCTCGATCTGCTTGATCGGGGCACCGGCCTCGCGGATGTTGGAGAGGCTGAGGGCCACGCCGCCGCCGCGCTTGGAGAGCTGCAGCGCCGAGTTGATCCCGCGGGAGATCGACTCCATGTTGTCCTCGATGCGGAGGAGGAAGCAGGAGACGAGCTCGCCGCGCTGCGCCTTGCCGGTGTTGAGGAACGTCGGGGTGGCCGGCTGGAAGCGGCCGCCGATGATCTCCTCGACCAGCGCGACCGCGAGGTCCTGGTCACCCTGCGCGAGGCCGAGGGCGGTCATCACGACGCGGTCCTCGAAGCGCTCGAGGTAGCGCTTGCCGTCGAACGTCTTGAGCGTGTAGCTCGTGTAGTACTTGAACGCGCCGAGGAACGTCTGGAACCGGAACTTCTTGGCGTAGGCCAGGTCGTTCAGCTGCTCGACGAACGAGAACGGGTACTGGTCGATGACCGCACGCTCGTAGTACTCGTTCTCGACCAGGTAGTCGAGCCGCTCCTTCAGGTTGTGGAAGAAGACGGTGTTCTGGTTGACGTGCTGCAGGAAGTACTGCTTGGCGGCCTCGCGGTCCTTGTCGAACTGGATCTCCCCGTTCGGCCCGTAGAGGTTCAGCATGGCGTTGAGGGAGTGGTAGTCCATCCCCGTCGCCGACGTCGTCAGATCGACGTCTGCAACTGCTGCGTCCAAAATGCATCCAATCCTGTGTTGACCGCCTGCACGTCGTCAGGCGTTCCGAAGAGTTCGAATCTGTAGAGCACGGGGACGTGGCACTTGCGCGCCACGACATCGCCGGCGAGCCCGTAGGCGTCCCCGAAGTTGGTGTTCCCGCCGACGATGACGCCGCGGATCAACGACCGGTTGTGCTCGTCGTTGAGGAAGGCGATGACCTGCTTGGGGACGGCGCCGTGGCCGTTCCCCCCGCCGTAGGTCGGCAGGACGAGCACGTACGGCTCGTCGACGGTGAGCGGAGGCTCCTTGGCGCGGAGCGGGATGGCGACCGCCGGCCGCCCGAGCTTCTCCACGAAGCGCGCGGTGTTGCCCGAGACGCTCGAGAAGTACACGAGGTTGCTCATCGTGCGCCTCCTGGTGCTGACCGGGTGCGGACCGTCCGGCCCGGCACCCGGTGCGTGGCGAAGAGTCAGGCCAGCTCGGCGGCGAGACCGGCGATCTTGTCCGGGCGGAAGCCGGACCAGTGGTCGTCGTCCGTCACGACGACCGGAGCCTGCAGGTACCCGAGGCTCTTGACGTGCTCGAGGGCGGCGTCGTCCGTGGAGACGTCGTGGATCTCGTACTCGATGCCCTTGTTGTCGAGCGCGCGGTAGGTCGCGGTGCACTGGACGCAGGACGGCTTGGTGTAGACGGTGACGGCCATGATCTCCCCTGGGTTCCGGTCGGACGAGACGCCCGACGGATGGTGTTCCGATGATGTTCGTGGGCCGGAACGGGGTGTCCTCGTTCGGCTTGTCGATACTACATCTTGTGCCCGCCACCGGAAGCGACCACAAGAGGAAGTGTTACAGGCGTGTAGTTCTCCACAGCCCCTCCACAGTGTGGACATTCCACCGCGACGGTCACGAGGCCCGGTTTTCCGCCATTCTCCACGGCACCACCGACATCGCTGCACAGGTGTGGAGACGCGCCTCCACAGGGTGTGGGATCTCGGTCACGGCGTGTCGCGGCGTGCCGCCGCAGCGCCCGTCGCCCCCCGTTCTGGAGGTGGTCCGACAGGCCCCGATGTGGCACTCCACCGACGATCCCGGAGCGGTCCGTCGGCTCCGTACACTGGGCCGGTGAGCGCATACGGCAACCTGCTTCGGACCCAGGGCGTCGGCCGCGTCATCGCCGCCCAGCTCACCGCACGGTTCCCGTTCGGCATGCTCTCGCTCGCCTACCTGCTGCACATCGAGCGGATCTTCGACCACTCCTACGCGGCAGCCGGACTCGTCCTCGCCGTGTCGAGCATCGGCCAGGCGATCTCCGGCCCCCTGACGAGCCGCTGGATGGGCGTCTGGGGCATGCGGCCGGTGCTCGTCCTGACGAGCGTCGTCGCGTTCGCGAGCATGGGCGTGATCGCGTTCGTGCTCATGCCGCTCTGGCTGTACATGGTCGTCGGGTTCGTCGGGGGTCTCGCCGTGCCGCCGGTCCAACCCGCGGTCCGGACGATCTACCCGAAGATGGTGACCTCCGGGCAGCTCACCCCGCTGTTCTCGCTCGACGCGTCCGCGCAGGAGCTCATCTGGGTCGCCGGCCCGGTCATCACCACGTTCGTCGCCACCCAGATCGGGACCGTCCAGGCGATCGTGCTCGCGATGGTGTTCCTGCTCATCGGCGGCGTGTGGTTCATCGCCTCGCCCGAGCTCGGCCGCGTGCGCATCCCCCGGTCCAAGCGCGCGTTCGGCGTCGTGCTCCGGCGGCCCGCGGTGCTCGTCACGACGTTCACCGGGTTCCTGCTCATCGGGGCGTGCGCCGCGGTCGAGGCCGGGGTCACCAAGGCGTTCGGCGAGGGCAGCCCGAACGCCGGCATCGTCCTCGCCGTGTTCGCCGTCGGGTCGCTCGCCGGCGGTCTGTCCTTCGGTCACCGGCCGATCTCCCCGAACGCGCTGTGGCTCCGGATGGGCGTGGTGTTCCTCGGCCTCGTCCTGGCGACCGGCCACGTCGGCTTCGCCTGGCTGTGCTTCGCGTTGCTCATCGCCGGCGCCGGCATCGCCCCCGCGCTCGCGGTGATGTTCGGATCGGTCTCCGCGACCGTCAAGTTCAGCGACACCGCCGAGGCCTACGGGTGGATGGGCACCGGGCAGCTGATGGGCGCCGCGATCGGGTCGGCGGTCGCCGGGTTCCTCATCGACGCGCACGGCGCCGTCGGCGGTCTCGCCGCGGCGGCCGTCGGCGCCTTCGCCGGCGTGCTCCTGCCGCTCGCGACGCGTCGCTGGTTGCCGGACCTCCGCGGACGGGACGCCAGCCCGATCCCGGACACCGAACCGGTCGACATCCCGACCACCTGACGGACAGGGCCCGCCCGTCGGGCCTCGGCAGCGCCTCCCGTCCGGTGGTCCGCGACCGCGCCGGTCCGGGACACGCGTGCCGGACGGGAGGCGCGGATCGCGTGCGCGGGCCGGCTCCAGGCGGCAGCATGGGGACATGGTCGATCCCGCAGTCACCCCGTCGTTCGCACTCCTCGACGGTCGGGCGATCCCGGCCGTGGGCTTCGGCGTGTACAAGGTCGACGACGACACCGCGGAGTCGGTCGTCGGGACCGCCCTCGCCGACGGGTACCGGCACGTCGACACCGCCGAGATGTACGGCAACGAAGCCGGCGTCGGCCGGGCCGTCCGCGCGTCGGGACTCGCCCGCGAGGACGTCTTCGTGACGACGAAGGTGTGGAACACCCACCAGGGCTTCGACGCGACCCTCCGGGCCTTCGACGCGTCGCTCGAGCGGCTCGGGACGGACCGGGTGGACCTGTACCTCATCCACTGGCCGGCCGCGGCGAACGACCGGTACGTCGACACCTGGCGAGCCCTCGGGCGGCTCTACGAGGAGGACCGGGCGACCTCGATCGGGGTCTCGAACTTCCAGGTGCCGCACCTGCAGCGGCTCGTCGACGAGACCGGTGTCGTGCCCGTCGTCAACCAGGTCGAGCGGCACCCGTGGCTCCCGCAGCGCGAGCTGATGGCGTTCCACGCGACGCTCGACATCGTCACGGCCGCGTGGTCGCCGCTCGGGCGCGGGCGACTCGTGGAGGACCCGGTGCTGACCCACGTCGCAGCGCGGCACGGCGTGTCGGTGGCGCAGGTGCTCGTGCGCTGGAACGTCCAGCAGGGCGTCGTGGTGCTTCCGAAGTCGGAGACGCCGTCGCGGATCGCCGAGAACATCGACATCGCCGGCTTCACGCTGACCGAGGAGGACCTCGACGCGATCGCCGGTCTCGAGTCCGGGCAGCGGACCGGGTCGCACCCGGACGCGGTCTCGTAGCGAGCGCGCCCGTCGAGTGAGCGGGAATCGTCGGGACGACCCGGCGCACCCGACGATTCCCGCTCACTCGTCGAGTGGTCAGCCCTGCTTGGAGTCCTGCTCCCACGGCAGGTTGAGGTCGCCCGGCTCGGGTTCGACGTCGCCCGCGTCGTCAGCGCCGCCCGTGCCCGGTGCGGCGACGACCCGCGAGGGGTCGATGCCGTCGGCGCGGAGATCGTCGTCGTCGCGCTGGAGGTGCTGCGACGCCTCGGTCTCCCGCTCACTCGACGGGCTGTAGCTGGTGTCGTCCTCGCGCTGTTCCGTCGCGCTCTCGCCGTGCGGGTCGTGCTCCACCACGGCGTCCTGCAGGCGCTCGGCCGGTCCTCGTTCGTCGGTCATCGTCGTCCTCTCGTGGATGTCTCCTGGACGGTATGCGCTCCGGGGTCCACGGTTCCCAGGCACGACCGCGGCGACACGACGAGCGGTCTCCGGGACAGCCGGAGGCGGAGCGGACTCGTCCAGGTCCGGTACCGTGGTCCGGCACTCGCGCACACCTGGAGGTACTTCGTGACGATCGTCGCCGCCGCTGACGGATCCGCCCTCGGCAACCCCGGTCCCGCCGGGTGGGCCTGGTACGTCGACGACGACCGTTGGGCCGCGGGGGGCTGGCCGAACGCCACGAACAACCAGGGCGAGCTGACCGCCGTCCTGCAGCTGTTGCGAGCGACCAAGGGCACCGACGAGCCGCTGCACATCCTCTGCGACAGCCAGTACGCGATCAAGGCGTGCACCGAGTGGCTCGTGGGCTGGAAACGCAAGGGCTGGCGGAAGGCCGACGGCAAGCCCGTCATGAACGTCGAGATCATCAAGGAGCTCGACGCCGAGCTGCAGGGGCGTCAGGTCCGGTTCGAGTGGGTCCGTGGGCACGTCGGCCACGAGATGAACGAGGCTGCCGACGTCCGGGCCCGCGGTGCGGCGACGGCGTACCAGCAGCGCACCGAGGTCCCGCACGGACCGGGGTGGCCGGGCGTCGACGTCAGCGAGCCCGCTCCGCTGCCCGAAGCGACCCCGCCCGCGACGCTCTTCTAGACGCCGAGCGCCGAGCGCCGAGCGTGCAGCGCCCAGACGCGGAGCGCCGAGCGCCGAGCGTGCAGTCGTGCCCCGTGACCGGTGCGATCACGGGGCACGATTGCACGCTCGAAGCCCGCTGCGGACCCGGCGCGTGCCTCAGTAGGTGCCGTCGCGGCGTTCCTGGTGGGTGATCTGCTCACCCGACGCCGGGTCGACGCTCGAACGCGTGGTGCTCGTGGTGCGGCGTCCGCCGAACCCGACGGCGAGGCTGATGATGAGCAGCACGACACCGGCGGCGATGAGGATGTAGCCGATGAGCCGGAGGTCGATGCCGGCGACCTGGAAGTCCAGGGCGAACGCCACGATGGCGCCGATCACGATGAGGGCGATGCTCGAACCGATGCGCATTGGGAGTCCCTTCGAAGACTGTTCCGGAATGTACACGGTCCGGCGTGCCCGCGCGCTCCCCCGAACCGGGGCGGCACCACGCGGTCAGTCGACGTCCACCTCGGTCCACCCGTCGAACCGGCCGATCTCCCGGACCCGCACCACGGCCTCCCCGGCGTCGTCCGATGCGTCGAGGTCGATCGACGCCACGATCCCGAAGTCCTTGTCCCCGGCCGGGTCGGCGAAGACCTGCCGTGCGTGCCACGTCCGGCCGGACTCGGTGAGCACGAGGTACTGCATCGACCGGGCGTCGGCGTCGGTCCCGATCGTGTCGTGCTCGGCGTAGTACTCCTCGAGCACGGCGTCCCAGGCGTCCGCGTCGAACCCGGCCTCGGCGTCGAGCTCGCCGAGTGCCGCGACGTCGTCGAGCGCGGCGAGCTGGACGCGCCGGAACAGCTCGTTGCGCACGAGGACCCGGAACGCGCGGGTGTTCGCGGTGAGCCGGGGGGGTGCCGGCGGCAGGATGTCGTCCGCCGGGTCGCCGCCGTCGACGAGCACGCCGGACACCATCGCCTCCCACTCGTCGACGAGCGAGGAGTCCACCTGCCGGACGAGCTCCCCGAGCCACTCCACGATGTCCTCGAGCTCGGGCGTCCGCGACTCGGTCGGGATCGTCTGCCGCATCGTGCGGAACGCGTCGGACAGGTAGCGGAGGACGAGCCCCTCGGACCGCGTGAGGCCGTAGAACTTGACGAACTCGCCGAACGTCATCGCCCGCTCGTACATGTCGCGGACCACGGACTTCGGCGAGAGGCGGAAGTCGAGGACCCACGGCTGCTCGGCGGCGTAGGACTCGTAGGCCGCCGTCAACAGCTCGAGCAGCGGACGAGGGTGGGTGACCTCCTCGAGGAGCTCCATCCGCTCCTCGTACTCGATGCCCTCCTGCTTCATCCGGGCGACGGCCTCGCCACGCTCCTTGAACTGCTGGGCGCCGAGGATCTGCCGCGGGTCGTCGAGGGTGGACTCGACGATGGACACCATGTCGAGCGCGTACGACGGCGACTCGGGGTCGAGGAGCTCGAACGCCGCGAACGCGAACGGCGACAGGGGCTGGTTCAGGGCGAAGTTCGGCTGGAGGTCGATCGTCAGGCGGACCGTCGTCGAACCGTCGGGGCCGGGCACCCGCTCGATCACCCCGGCGGTGAGCAGCGTCCGTCCGATCGCGAGCGCCCGGCGTGCGAGCGCCAGCTGCCGTCCACGGGGCTCGTGGTTCTCGAACACCAGGGACCGGACGTTCCGGAACACGTCGCCCCCGCGCGCGATGATCGACAGCACCATCGCGTGCGTGATCGTGAGGTGCGACACGAGCGGCTCCGGCTCGGCGCCGATCAACCGCTCGAACGACGGCTGCCCCCAGGACACGAACCCCTCCGGCGCCCGCTTCCGCTTGATGTTCTTCTTCTTCTTCGGGTCGTCGCCGGCCTTCGCGACCGCGCGGGCGTTCTCGATGTCGTGCTCCGGCGCCTCGGCGACGACGGTCCCCTCGGTGTCGTACCCCGCGCGACCGGCCCGCCCCGCGATCTGGTGGAACTCACGCGCGCCGAGCTGCCGCATCCTCGTGCCGTCGTACTTCGTGAGTCCCGTCAGGAGGACCGTGCGGATCGGCACGTTGATCCCGACGCCGAGCGTGTCGGTCCCGCAGATGACCGGCAGGAGTCCGCGCTGGGCGAGCTGTTCGACGAGCCGCCGGTACTTCGGCAGCATCCCCGCGTGGTGCACGCCGATGCCCGCGCGGACGAGTCGGTTGAGCGTCTGCCCGAACCCGGCGGAGAACCGGAACCCGGCGATCGCGGCGCCGATCTCGTCGCGGCGCTCGCGGGAGGCGACGGTGATGCTCGTCAGGGACTGGGCCCGCTCGAGGGCTGCGGCCTGGGCGAAGTGCACGATGTAGATCGGCCGTTTGCCGTCGGCGAGGAGCGACTCGACGGTCTCCTGCACGGGGGTCTGCACGTACTCGTAGTCGAGCGGCACCGGCCGGGAGACCCCGGTCACGCGGGCGGTCGGTCGCCCGGTGCGCTCGGACAGGTCGTCGGCGATCGTGGTGACGTCCCCGAGGGTGGCCGACATGAGCAGGAACTGCGCGCGCTCGAGGACCAGCAGCGGCACCTGCCACGCCCAGCCGCGGTCCTGGTCGCCGTAGAAGTGGAACTCGTCCATCACGACGACGTCGACGTCGGCGTCGGGTCCTTCGCGGAGCGCGAGGTTGGCGAGGATCTCAGCCGTGCAGCAGATGATCGGAGCGTCGGCGTTCACGGCGGAGTCGCCGGTGACCATGCCGACGTTCGCGGCACCGAACAGGTCGACGAGCTGGAAGAACTTCTCCGACACGAGCGCCTTGATCGGCGCGGTGTAGAACGAGCGCTTGCCCTCGGCCATCGCCGCGAAGTGCGCTCCCGCCGCGACGAGGCTCTTGCCCGTGCCGGTCGGGGTGCTCAGGACGACGTTCGCGCCGGACACGAGCTCGATGAGTGCCTCGTCCTGCGCCGGGTAGAGCGGCCGTCCCGAGTCTGCGGTCCACTCGGCGAACGCCAGGTAGACCGCGTCGGGGTCGCCCGCGGGTGGGAGGACGGCGATGAGCGGGGCGACGGCGGTTCCGGTGTCGGTCATGGTGCCCCCATCCTCGCGCACCTGCCCGGGCGACGGAGGTCGCGGGCGCGACCGCGGGACGGACGGGAGGCGCGGGTCGCCGCCGCCCCGCGCCTCCCGTCCGGGGGTCCATGCGTACGCAACGAACGCCGGACTAGGCTCGGGGCATGCTCGAACTCGGCTTCCTCTCCTTCGTCCCGAACCACGACGGGCGCGCCGGGGCCGCCGCCGCGCTCGAGGACGGCATCCGGCTCTTCGAGCACGCCGAGGAGCTCGGCTACACGACCGGGTGGGTCCGGGGCCGGCACTTCGAGCCGTTCCTGACGAGCCCGATGACGTTCTTCGCGGCAGTGTCCCAGCGCACGAGCCGGATCGGGTTCGGGACGGCGGTCCTCGGGATGCGGTACGAGGACCCGATCCGGCTCGCGGAGGACGCCGCCACGGTCGACCTGCTGAGCGGCGGTCGGGTCGAACTCGGCATCAGCACGGGCATCCCGCAGTCCGGACCCGTCCTCGACCCGCTGTTCGGCGGCGTCGACCGACCGTTCCGCGAGGAGGCCGAGGCCCGGGGCGAACGGCTCCTCGAGGCGCTCCGCGGCGACACCCTCGGCACGTCCGGCTCCGGGTACGAGAGCATCCCCGCCGGCAAGGACCTGTTCGTCGAGCCACAGAGCGACGGGCTGCTCGACCGGGTGTGGTGGGGCGGTGGGAGCATTGGCACCGCGATCCGGACCGCCGAGCGAGGTCTGAACATCCACATGTCGACGCTCAACACCGAGGACACCGGTGCGCCGTTCGCCGAGGCGCAGGCGGCGCAGATCGACGCGTACCGGTCCCGGCTCGCGGCGGCCCATCCCGGCGCCATCCGTCGCGTGGCCGTCGGGCGCATCGTGGTACCGCTCCTGTCGGACGAGGACCGCGCCACGCACCGGGAGTTCATCGAGAGCTACGCCGCCGGGATGGACGACGACGGGCGCCCGCTCTCCGGGAACCCGCCGTTCCGGTTCAGCACGGTGCTGTCCGGCTCCCCGGAGACGATCGCCGACGCGCTGCGTTCGGACCCCGCCGTCCAGGCAGCGGACCAGCTCGTGGTCACCCTGCCGGCGAACGGCGATGCCGCGGCGCACCGACGCATCCTCAGCGTGGTCGCCGGACAGATCGCCCCCGAGCTCGGCTGGTCGCCCGCCGCCTGAGCCTCCCGGCCCGAGCGCGGACAGGGATGCGCCCCCGCAGCGGACCGCGGGGGCGCATCGTGACGCTCCGAGCCGTCGGGGCACTGACAGCCGGATCAGGAGGCTGCAGCGCGCGCCGCCGACTCTGGAGCGGCGCGGACGCCGACGGTAACCAGCCGTCGAGCGCAAGCGCCATCGTAGCCATCACGAACGCTCGGAAAACAGTGTCCGGGTCGGTCGGTCCCCCGATTCGCGGCGACTTGTACCCCGAACAGGGGGGTGAGTGGACAGTTGTCGACGCATCGCCCGGGAACTGGCCGGTCCCGGGCCGGACCGAGCATGATGGAACAGCGGCCTCCGCGCCGCGAGCACGACGTGGCACACGCCGCGAGCACGACGCGAAGCGGCACGGCGCCGCGAGCACAGGGCGGCCGGAGCGCCGCCGATCCCGATCGATGCAAGGAGGCGCGATGACGCGCGTAGTGGTGACCGGTGGCAGCGGCAAGCTCGGGAGGGCCGTGGTGCGCGAGTTCGCATCGAACGGCTACGACGTGGTCCTGCTGGACCGTGTCCCGTCCCCGGACCTGCCCGACGGTGTGTCCTTCGTCCGCACCGACCTGACCGACTACGGGCAGGTCCTCAACTGCCTGCTCGGCGTGGACGACCGGTACGACTCGGTGGACGCCGTCGTGCACCTCGCCGCGATCCCGGCACCGGGCCAGGTGCCGGACGTCGCCCTCATCACGAACAACGTCACGGCGTCGATCAACGTGTTCCACGCAGCCCGCGCGGCCCGCATCCGGAACGTCGTGTGGGCGTCCAGCGAGACGCTGCTCGGGATCCCGATGGGCGAGCACCACCCGCCCTACATCCCGGTCGACGAGGAGTTCGCCGTCCGGCCGAAGTCGTCGTACTCCCTCGGCAAGGCCGTCGAGGAGGAGATGGCTCGCCACTTCACGCAGTGGGACCCGCAGCTCAAGATGATCGGCCTGCGGTTCTCGAACGTGATGGACGAGACCGACTACCCCGCCTTCCCGTGGGACGCGACGCCGGAGGCCAAGACGTTCAACCTGTGGTCCTACATCGACTCGCGGGACGGCGCGCAGGCGGTCCGCAAGGCCGTCGAGAGCGACCTCACCGGGTTCGAGGCGTTCATCATCGCGAGCCCCGACACCGTGATGGACACACCGACGATCGAGCTCGCGGACCGGTTCCTCCCGGACATCCCGCGGAACGCGTCGATCGACGGCGTGTCGAGCCTGCTGTCGAGCGACAAGGCCCGGGAGCTGCTCGGGTACGCGCCGCAGCACAGTTGGCGCGACGGCCGCTAGACCGGGGTCAGGCGCCGGGCTGGAGCAGTCCGTCGACGAGCAGGTCGCGGACACGGGGGTGCAGCTCGGCCGCCAGGGCACGTTCGTCGACCGACAGGAGTTCGGCGAGCGCGCCGACGATCGCCCCGACGGACAGCTCACCGTCGCACGCACCGACGAACGCGGCGAGCGCCGTGTCGGCCGTCACCCGACGGCCGAGGCCACCACCCTGCACGAGCGTGATGACGGTGGGGTCGTCGTTGCCCGGCCAGTAGTGACGCTCCTCGGTGACGTCGCCCGCCACGACGAGGTGCGCCGACCCGAGCGCATCCTGCTCGGCACGGAGCCAGGCGATCGCGTCGAGGCTCCTCGCGACCGTGGGCCCGAGCCCGGTCGGGTTCGCACCGAGGGCTTCCGGCAGGCGTTCGAAGCGTCGGAACGGCGGGGTGGCGTCCGGTCCAAGCGGCCGGCGGACGACGACGTACCCGAACCCGACACCGATCACGTGTCGTTCGGCGAAGTCGTCGAGCCAGAGCCCCATCAGCCGCTCGGAGTCGGGCGTGCCCGGTCGGGTGCCGCCGTCGCGGATCCAGGTCTCGGCGTACGACGCCGGGTCCTGACGCTCCCGTTCCACGACCCACACGTCGAGCGCAGCCGATCCGCCGAACGGAGCTCGACCGTCGGCCCCGGCGGCACCGTCGAACCACGCCGCGACCCGCGCGAGCCCGTCCTGCCCGGAGCGGTGCTCCCAGTTGCCGAGCAGCTGCGCGGTGCCACCCGGCTCGAGGTGCTCGGCGAGCCCGCGCAGCACGGTCTCGACGAGCGCGTCGCCGACCATGCCGCCGTCGCGGTACTCGTACGCCGGGACGCCCTCGGCGCGGGGCGTGATGACGAACGGCGGGTTCGACACGATCCGGCCGAACCGCTCCCCCGCGACCGGCTCGAAGAGCGACCCGAGGCGGAACTCGACGTTGTCGATGCCGTTGAGCGCGACGTTGAACCGGGCGATGTCGAGGGCGCGCTGCGAGACGTCCGTCGCGACGACCCGGTCGGCGAACCGGCTGGCGTGCATGGCCTGGATCCCGCAGCCGGTCCCGAGGTCGAGCACCCGCTCGACGTGCACCGGCACCATGAGACCGCTCAGCGTCGTCGACGCACCGCCGATGCCGAGGACGTGCTCCTCGCCGAGCGGTCCCCCGAGGCTGAGCTCGCCGAGGTCGGACACCACCCACCAGCTGCCCGCGCCGGCGTCGTCGACGTAGGCGTAGGGCCGGAGGTCGACGGCCGGACGGACGACGTCGCCGTCCGTCGTCACGAGACCCGTCGCGACGAGCGCCTCCACACCGACGGACGGGAGGCCCGCGGCCGCGTCCAGACGACCGGCCGCCTGTCCGAGCAGGAACAGTCGGGCGAGCGTGCTGAGCGGGGACGACGGTCGGGCGCCGAGCGCGCGGATCGCCGGGGTCCGGTTGCCGCGATGGAGCGCCGCCGCGGCCTCGGCACCCCAGAGCTCGTCGAGCCCCTGGACCGTGAACCCCGCGGCGGCGAGGTCGGCCGCGAGGGCGCGCGCGACGGCGGCATCGGGGACGATCGGGGTCATCGGGCGTCGGCGGCCGTGTCGGCGAGTGCGCGTGGGGCGGCGGGCAGCGGATCGACCAGGACGCCGCTCGGCACGTGCCAGTCGAGCACGATGTCGAGGAGTCCCGGGAACCGCGCCGCGACGTCGTCGACCCGGACCCGCGAACGCCGTTCGAGGCCGGACTGCCGCTGCTCGATGAGCCCGGCTTCGCGGAGCGTCCGGAAGTGGTGCGTCAGCGTCGACTTCGGCCGGTCGATGCCGACCCATCCGCACGCGAGCTCGGCACCGCCGCCGTCCACCAGGTACCGACGCAGGATCGTCAGCCGGATCGGGTCGGACAGCGCTGCCATGACGGTCGGCAGGTCGAGCTCGTCCCTCGTCGGCTGCGGCAGGAACTCGGGCATGTACGGGACGCTACCACCGTCCGCCGGCTTGTACGACTTGCGTCGTACAGCAGGTCTACGGTACGAATGACCAGTACCACCGGACACGTACATGGAGAGGCCACCCATGCAGTCAGCACGATCCGTCGCCGGGTTCTGGATCATCGCGGCGATGCTGCTCGTGTCCGTCGCGTCGTCCGCGGTCCCCTCGCCGATCTACCCCGTCTACGCCGCGGAGTGGCACCTCACGCCGCTGATGCTCACCGGCGTGTTCGCGATCTACGTCGTCGGACTGCTCGGGAGCCTCGTCACCGCGGGCTCGCTCTCGGACCACGTCGGTCGGAAGCCCGTGCTGTTCGCCGGAGCCGTCGGCGTCGTCGTCGCGATGGTGCTGTTCGCCCTCGCCGACGGGGTCGCGTCGCTCATCGTCGCCCGCATCGTGCAGGGCGTCTCGGTGGGGGTGCTGCTCGGCACGCTCGGTGCCGCACTCCTCGACCACTCGCTCGAGACCCGTCCGGCACTCGCGAGCGTGCTGAACGGCGTCACCCCGCCGATCGCCCTCGCCGTCGGGGCGATGTCGAGCGGCGCGTTCGTCGAGTGGGGGCCCGCGCCGGAGCAGCTCGTCTACGTGGTGTTCGGGTCGCTGCTCGTGCTCGCCGCCGTCGCCCTCGTCGTCGTCCCGGAACGCGTGCAGCGCCGCCCGGGCGCCCTGCGGTCGCTGGCCCCGACGATCAGCCTGCCCCGGGCCTCCCGGCCGCTGTTCCGGAGCGTCGCCGGCGCACTCGTGTCGAGCTGGGCGCTCGGCGGGATGTACTTGTCGCTCGTACCGAGCGTGCTCGGCACCGTGTTCGGGATCACGAACCACTTCGCCGCCGGCGCGCTCATCGCGGTGTTCACCGGTTCAGGAGCGGTCACCGGGCTGGTCCTGCAGCGCGTCGACACCCGTCGCGCGATGCTCGTCGGGCTGTGGGCACTCGTGCTCGGACCCGTCAGTCTGGTCGCGTTCGTCGTCGCCGGGTCCCTCCCGGGGCTCCTCGTCGGGTCGGTGATCGCCGGGGTGGGGTTCGGCGCCGGGTTCCAGGCCGCGCTCCGGATGCTCCTCGCCGAGGCGTCGGCCACCCACCGGGCCGGGATCCTCTCGACGATCTACGTCCTGAGCTACCTGGCGTTCGGGGTCCCGAGCGTCGTCGCCGGGCTGTTCGAACCGATGACGGGGCTCGTGCCGGTGATCATCGGGTACGGGTCGTTCGTGGTGCTGGCGGCCGCTGTCGCGCTCGTGATGCAGCTCGTGTCCCGGCGCACCGCGGCCGTCGAGGAACACGCCGCGGCCGAGGTCGCCTGCTCGACCTCGGGGTCGATCCGGACGGTCTGACCGGCGCGGTCAGCGTGCCGGTCGGCGGGGCGCGATCGGCACGGAAGCGGCGGGCGGTGTCCCGACGGACCGAGTGGCGTCCGCGTGGGCGTCGTCGACCGAGGACTTGCCGCGGTCCGCAGCGGCGCGCATCCGTTCCGTGCCATGACGGCGGACCCAGTCCCAGAACCGGTGGAGCTGGACGCGCAACCAGGCCGAGATGCGCGAGAAGAACGCGAACTCGCTCGCCAGGACCGTGAGGCCGATGAACACGATGAGCCAGCCGGGGCCGGGCAGGGGCACGAGGATCAGACCGATGACGACGATGAGTCCGCCGACGATCCCGACCAGGATCCGGTAGGGCAGGTGCACGTGCGGGCGGGCGTGGATCCAGGCCCGGACGTCGCGGAACCAGCGGAAGCGCGATCGCACCGCGCGGCCCTCGTGCTCGTCGTCGTCGTCGTCCATGGCGGCAGCGTAGGAAGCACGGCTGGGAATCCGCGGCATCACGACTCCGAATCCGCCGGTCCGGGGCCGGTGCGGATCCGACGGCCCCGACCGGGGTCCGGTGTGGCCGATGGTCCGGCCTGGAGGCTCAGCTCGCGTGCGCGACGCACGTCGCGGCCCACGGCGCGACGGCCAGGCGTGCCGCGGGGATCGGTTCGCCGCCCACGATGCACCGACCGTACCGGCCGTCGGCGAGTCGGACGAGCGCGGCGTCGACCTCGCGGAGGCGGTCGCGAGCGGCGTCCCGGACGGCGCCGAGCGAGCCGCGCTCCCAGGCGAGGGTCGCCCCCTCCGGGTCGTGCTCGTCGTCGACGTTCGCACCGTCACGAGCGTCGCTGACGTCCTGCATGTTCCGTTCGACGTCCGCGACGAGCCGGAGCGCACGGGTGCGTTCCTCGTCGAGGGCGGAGCGCGGGTCGGGGTCGTCCATCCGCTCCAGGCTAGCCCGGCCGTCAGAGCTGCCGGAGGCCCCCGACGACCTCGACGACGCCGAGCACCACGAGGACCACGACGAGCAACATGATCCCTCGGCGGAGGAGCCACTCGCGGACGGCGGCGAGTGGCCGCGCCGTCCCCGATGGCGCCACGGCCACCGCGACCACCGGCAGCACCACCCCGAGCGCACCGACGAGCACGTAGGCGACGACGGCGAGGACGATGCCGACGGGAGCAGTGGTCGCGGCCGCCTCGCCGAGCGTGATCCCGGCGGAGAGCGAGAGCACGAGGTTCTTCGGGTTCGCCACGACCGCGAGGAGCCCGAGCACCGCGGCACGCCTCGGCCCGACGTCGTCGACGACCGCGAACCACCGGACCGTCGCCGGACGGCCGTCCGCGAGTCGCCGATGCGTCCACTGCCACGCCGCGACCGCGAGCAACAGCACACCGGCGATGACGGTGATCCAGCCGACGACCGGGTCCCTGCCGCGGGCGTCCGGGTCGGGCAGGGCATCGGCGACGAGCGCCGTCACGAGGACGCCGACGAGGACGCCGGCCACCCAGCCGACGGCGAACCACACCGCCGACACACGACCGCGGCGCGCCAGCAGCAGCAGCACGACGGCGGTGATCGGCAACGGACTCACCGCGACCGCGATCGCCGTGGTCGCGAGCACGCCGAGCAGCGCCACCTGGTCCATCCGCCCCCGATCCCTCCGTGCAGCCTAGGACCGCGCCGCATCGTGTGGGAATGGCCGGCCCTGCCCGTGCGGTTGCACGGACATGACCGCCATCGGCTTCCTCTCCTTCGGACACTGGCAGGACCACCCGGGGTCTCGGGTGCGATCGGCGCGCGAGGCGCTCCTCCAGGGCATCGACCTGGCCGTCGCCGCCGAGGAGGTCGGCGTGGACGGCGCGTACTTCCGCGTCCACCACTTCGCCCCGCAGCAGGCCGCCCCGTTCCCGCTGCTCGCCGCGATCGCCGCCAGGACGTCCCGCATCGAGATCGGGACGGGCGTCATCGACATGCGCTACGAGAACCCCCTGTCCATGGCGGAGGAGGCCGCCGCGACCGACCTGATCTCCGGCGGCCGCCTGCAGCTCGGCGTGAGCCGGGGATCGCCCGAGACGGCCGAGGCCGGGTACGAGGCGTTCGGGTACGTGCCGGGCGACGGCGAGGACGACGCCGTCATGGCCCGCCGGCACACCGCGCTCTTCCGCCAGGCGATCGCCGGCACCCCGATGGCCCAGGCGAACCCGAGGATGACCGGCCGGGACGGCGTGCTGCCGGTGTCGCCGCTGTCCGAGGGGCTCGGCGACCGTATCTGGTGGGGCGCCGGGACCCGGGCCACCGCGGAGTGGACGGCCGAACAGGGGATGAACCTGATGTCGTCGACGCTCCTGACCGAGGACACCGGCGTGCCGTTCGACCAGCTGCAGCGCGAGCAGATCGAGCGGTTCCGGTCGACGTGGGCGGAGCAGGGGTGGGACCGCACCCCGCGCGTCTCGGTCTCGCGGAGCATCATCCCGATCACCGACGACGAGTCGCGGCACTTCTTCGGTGTGCGGGCCCAGGTCGAGGGCCGTGACCAGGTCGGGCACCTCGACGGCGGCGTCGCGCGCTTCGGCCGGAGCTACATCGGCGAGCCGGAGCGGCTCGTCGCCGAGCTCGCGGACGACGCCGCGGTGGCTGCGGCGGACACGGTGCTCGTGACGGTGCCGAACCAGCTCGGCGTGGAGTTCAACGCGCGCCTGCTCGCCGGTGTCGTCGCGATCGGTGCCGAACTCGGTTGGGACCGGCAGCCGGTCCCCGCGACCTGAGCCGAGCCTCCCGTCCGTCTCGTGTGCGGCGGTCCGCGCCGGGGGTACGAGTGGTCCCCCCTTGTGCCGACACCCGCTCTGGGACTGTGTCGCGTCGAAGGCTGTGCCTACCCTCGACATGAGCACATCCCGTTCCATCGACCACAGGAGACCCCGTGACACTGCCGGCCGCCGGCTGGTTCCCGGACCCGCGGGACGCACAGCGTCTGCGGTGGTGGGACGGCCGCACCTGGGGGAGCGCGACGCAGCCCGCGCCGCGATCGGTGCGCACCGACATGACGTCCGGCACCACCGAGGTCGCCGCCGCCCCGCAGTTCTCGATCAGCGCGACGAAGGTCGTGGACGTGGCCTGGGCATGCGGCTCGGGCGTCGGCACGGTCGCGGCAGCCGGCGTCGGCGGGTTCGCCGTCGGCCAGGTCGGTCCCGCCACCGAGGAGCGCCGGTTCTGCCTGTTCGGGTGGACGTCGTTGGCGGTCGCGCTCGTCTCCGCCGTCGTGAACCCGCTCGGGATGTTCAGCGTCCTCGCGATCGTGCTCGCCGTCGCCGGGTTCGTCCGCCCTCGTGGCACCGGTGCCTGGCGGGTCGTCGGACGGAGCTTCGCGGCGTCCGCCGTCGTCATCGCCGTCACGACGGGCATCGTGTTCGCCAGTGCGTTCGCGGCGCTCCTGCGGTCCGCCACCGGACTCTGAGCGACCGGCGCCGCGCTACGACGTTCGCTGACCCGCGCCCGCGTCCGCGTCCGCGTCTGCGTCCGCGAGCGCGTCCGGCGCCGAGCGCGCGACGAGCCGTCCGACGGCCGTGACCGGGATCCCGACCCAGTCCGGTCGGTTCCGGGCCTCGTAGAGGGCCTCGTACACGGCCTTGTCGACCTCGAACGCGTCGAGGAGTCGTCGCTCGGCGTGCAGGTCGACGCCGCTCGACGCGGTGTAGCCGTCGACGAACGCGCGGCGTGCGGCATCCGCCCAGTGTTCGGCGGACGCCGCCGTGTCGGGATCGACCGGACCGGCCGTCGCGGACGCTGCCGGCCCGGCCCCGTGCGCGATCGCACCGGCGACGTAGTCGAACGAGCGCAGCATGCCGGCGACGTCACGGAGCGTGAGGTCCGGACGGGAGCGCTCGGGCATCGGTCGGAGCGGCTCGCCCTCGAAGTCGAGCAGGATCCAGCCGCGATCGGGTGACGACAGCGCCTGCCCGAGGTGCAGGTCGCCGTGGATGCGCTGCAACCGGGGCCAGTCGAGTTCCTCGGTCGCGGCGTACAACGCGCGGATCGCGTCCGCGTGCTCGGCGATCGCGGGCACCTCGGCCGCGGTGACGTCGATCCGCTCGCGCATCGACCCGAGCATCGCCGCGACCTCGTCCGGGCCCGCCTCGATCGTCGGCAGCGTCGTGGCGAGGGTCGCGTGCACCTCGGCGACGGCGGCGCCGAGCGCGCGGGCCTCGTCGGTGAAGTCTGTCCCGGCCTCGGCGGCCGCGAGCGCCACGCGCCAGGCGTCCTCGAGCCCCGGCATGAACTCCTGCGCGAACGCCAGGTGGCCCGTCGCGGTGCCCTCGTCGCGGCCGACGTCCGGCCACGTGCCGGAGAGCGCCCCGATCGAGGTGGGCACCCGGCGGGACCCGCCGACGGACAGCGCGGCCTGGGTCGTCACGTCGGGGTTCTCGCCGTGGTGGAGCACCCGGAAGACCTTCACGATGACCTGCGGGACGCCGGTGTCGTCCGCAGCGCCGGCGTCGTCCGCAGGGTGGCCGTCGTCCGCCGGGTGGGCGTCGTCCGCAGGGTGGCCGGAGTCGACGTCGCAGATGATCGACGTGTTGGACTGCTCGCCGCGCAGGACCCGCGAGGACACGAGTGCGCCGGGCGTCCGGATCGCCTGGCCGTCGACCCCCATCGCTCCGCCGGACACGCTCCGTGACCCGGCGATGGTCGCGAGCAGCCACCGCGCGTAGGCGGTGTCGTGCGGACCGTCGTAGACCCAGCGGCCGTCGTCCTCGGCCACGAGTGCGGCGTCGAGACCCGCCACCGGGGCGGACCGGACCGTCACGGGCACCTGGTAGAGCACCGGGACGGTCGGCGCGTCGTCGATCACGAGGTTCGTGACGACGCGGACCGCAGTGCCGTCGAGGTCGTCGACGTGCTCCTCGACGCTCGCGATGACCCGGAGCTCCGGATCGAGCCCCTTGGCCGCGTACCACCGCTGCCCGGCCATCCAGGTCGCCACCGCGTGGTCGATGCCGCCGCCGCTGGTGGCCGACGTGCTGCCGGCGGAACGGGTGGTCTGCGCCTCGTCACTCATGCTGGGGAGCGTACGCGGGACGCCGCAGACCCGACCGGACGGCCCCGTCAGGCGGACTGCATCAGCGCGTCCGCGAGCCCGTCCGCGTGCGCGTCGACACGAAGCCCGGACCACGTGCCGTCCTCGGGCAGCTCGGTCGGCGGGACACGGACGACCGTGACGATCGTGCCCGCGTCGAGTCGTCGGCGGTACAGCGCGCGGAGCTGCGCCTCGGCCCACGGCGACCCGACGCCGAACGTCAGTCCGGCCGTCCGGCCGCGGTCGGTCCGCACACCGGGGTCGGCGACCCACGCGACCTCGACGTCGGCCCGCAGCGGGACGCCCTCGACGACGAGGTCGAGGGTCCCGGCAGCCGCAGCGGGCTCGTCGGAGCAGCAGACGACGAGCGTCCGACGCGTCGCACGGGCCACGAGTCCCGACACGGTGGACCGGACGGCGCGGTGGTCGTCGGCGCCGGACGGGGAGGACGGCACGGGCACCACGTGGACATCGCCGAACCCGACTGCGGCCGAGAACGAGGTCGTCCACCGCAGCCGCCCGGACGCCGCCGCCGCGCTGAACCCCGGAACGACGGCCTCGCCGTCGTCGAGGGACCGGGGACGCTCGCCGACGACGAGGACGTCGAGTCCGTCGCGCGCCATCGCGACGGCCCGGACGAGCGCGTCGCCACGGTCGCCCCCATGCGAGCGGTCGAGGCGGTCGACGACGCACACCCGCGGCTGATCGGCGACGGGCGGGACGCCGTCGACGACGAACCGCGGGCGGGCGACGGCGCGGGACCGGTCCGGCTCGACGCCGAGGACGACGCGGGCCGCGGGGACGGAGGTGGGTGGGGTGGGACCGGGGAGCGCGCGGAGGCGCAGCCGGTCGTCGACTGGGGTCATGGGATCCGGGTTCCTCATGCTGGGTGTGACGACTGCGAGGGTGTGACGGGTGCCGACGAACCGTTCCGCGGCGGGGTGGGTGCGGAGGCCGACCAGGGTCGGACTCGTCGGGACTGATCGGGTGTGGTGCGGGCCCCGGACGTGGGTGGCGTCCGGGTCTGTGGGGACCGTACTGCGGGCTCGATGTCCCCCACAAGTGGGACAGGATCATCGGGGCGTTCCTGCGCGATCCCGCAACCGTCGGGGCCGACGCCGCTGTGCCAGACTCGGTCCGTGCCGCACTACCTCGAGGACCTCGCCGCCGGACAGACCTTCGTCACTCCCGGTCGGACGATCACCGAAGCCGACGTCGTGTCATTCGCCTCGTGGACGAACGACAACAACCAGGTGCACACCGACGTCGAGTTCGCAGCGGGCACCCGGTACGGCCAGCGGATCGTGCACGGGATGCTCGGCGCCTCGCTCTGTCTCGGTCTCATCGCACGCACGGGCGTGTTCGAGGGGTCCGCCGTGGCGCTCCTCGGCATCGACGGCTGGCGCTTCACCGCCCCGGTGTTCATCGGCGACACCGTCACCTGCACCGTCGAGATCCTGTCGACGCGGTTGACGAGCTCCGGCCGGACCGGGATCGTCGAGCGGACCGTGACGCTCCGCAACCAGCACGCCGAGGTCGTCCAGGAGGGCCGGATGGACCTCATGGTGCTGACGCGTGCGGCCGCGATCGCCTGACCGAGGTGGCCACGGCACCAGCGGGAGGTCGCGTCGACGACGCCGGTCGTGCCTCCAGTCCGGGCGGGAGGGCGCGTCGCGCCGGACGCGCGGTCCGCATCGGTCTGGAGGGACGACACAGCGGGTGGACCGCTCCCCTGCTCCTGTGGCTGGCGTCCCGGATCGTCAGCACCGCGCTGCTCGGAGCGGTGTTCGTCATCGCGACGAGGAGCGGCTGGCGGTTCGCGAGCTCCCGAGCAGACCCCTCGTTCCTGACGTTCTCGGGGTCGTGGGACGCGTCGGCGTACCGGACGATCGCGACGGTCGGCTACCCCGTCGTGCTGCCGACCGACGCCGCCGGACACGTCCTGCCGAACCCGTGGGCGTTCCTGCCGGTGTTCCCCGTGGTGGTCCGCGGCGTCATGACGACCGGGCTCTCGTTCTGGGCGGCCGGGTTCCTCGTGGCGGTGCTCTGCGGCGCCGGGGCGTGCGTCGTGCTGTACCGGCTGATCCGCGCGACCGGGTGCTCGCGGCGGGCGCGTCGTGGTGTGGCGCTGTTCGCGTTCGGGCCGCTCGCGTTCGTGCTGCAGGTGTCCTACGCGGAGAGCACGTTCCTCCTGCTGCTGTTCGGCGCGCTCCTCGCACTGGTCCGGCAGCGGTACTGGCTCGTGGCGCTGCTCGGCGTGGTCGCGGCGTTCACGCGGCCGGGGGTGCTCGCGCTGGCCGTCGCCGTCGCCGTGCACCTCGTCGTGCGATGGGTCCGGGAGGGCTCCGCGTTCTCCTGGCCGGCCCGGGTCGGTGTCGCCGCGACCGGACTCGTCGTCGCCGTGGCGGGACTCGCGTGGCCGGTCGTCGCGGGAACGGTCACCGGTCGATCGGACGCGTACCTCGCGACGGAGCTGTCCTGGTGGGTCGGGTTCGTCGGGCGGCAGCACTTCGCCCCGTTGACGCCGTGGTTCGTGATGGCGTCGCGGTGGCTCGGGCTGCTCGGGATCGTGCTGGTCGTGGTGCTCGTCGGCGGGTTCGTCGTGTTCCTCACGCGACGATCGGTCCGGACGCTCGGTCCGGAGCTGCTCGGGTTCGTCGCGTCCTACGGGGCATACCTCGTCGCCGTGTTCCTGCCGCAGCAGAGCCTGCCGCGACTGCTCCTGCCGATGGGGCCGGTGCTCGGATCGGACGCGTTCGTGCGGACCCGTCGGCGGACGGTGTCGTTGCTGGTCGTCGGCGTGGTGCTGCAGCCGGTCGCGATCGTGTTCCTGTGGTTCCTCGGGTACCCGTGACGGTCGTTCAGGCGTCGAAGGTGTGGAACCAGGCCGTGCCACCGGGGTGCTGCACGGTGATCATCTCGTCGAGGTCGCGGTAGGGACCGTCCTCGTTGTGGCTCGCCGACTTGATGCGCGTCGTGCCGTCGGCGTCCTTCGAGACCTCGGACACGATCGTCACGTGGTCCGGCGAACCGTTGTGGTTCCAGTCCCACATCACGATGTCGCCGATCCGCACCTCGTCGCGGGCCTCGAGAGGGCGGCGGGTCAGCCCGAAGGTCGCCGCGTTCGCGATGAGCCACGGGTCCATGGACGGGCAGTAGGTCCACGTCGTCGTGTGCTGGGCACCGGCGTCCCGGCTGTACCAGTCCGCACGCTGCTGCCAGCCGCGGGCGACGAGGGTCTGGCTGACGAAGTTCGCGCAGTCCCCGCCGATCGGGTTCATGTCGCCGTACGCCGCCGTGTTGTAGTGCTGCCAGTACTGCATCGCGTACTCGAGCTGCCGGTCGACGTCGGTGAGCGCGGCGTACGCGACCGTGGACGTCGTGAGGGTGGTGCCGCCCTGGTCGGCGAGCACGACATCGGCGTCCCCGGGGGTGTACGTCGCCTGGTGCGGCAGCGTGAAGGCGACCGTGTGTGCCGATGCCTGCACGTCCGTCGCTGGCACGCCCCCGACGCTGACCGCGGTCACGGCGGCGAGGCCCGCGCCGGTGACCGTGATGGTGGTGCCACCGGCGAGCGGGACCGTGCCGGGTTCGAGCTTGTCGGCATTCGGCGTCGCGGCGGGTGTCGTGGCTCCCGTCGACGACGCTCCCGTGGTTCCGGACGGGCCGGCGCTCCTCCGGTCGTCCGACGAGCATGCGGCCAGCGCGAGGCCGACACCGGCCACGCCGGCGAACGAGAACAACGCGCGTCGCGTGAGCGCCGGGTGCGAGGAGGGAGGAGTCATGACCGTTCCAGGGTAGGCGATGTCTGCGCCGAGCTCGCCGATGCTGCTCCTGGAGCTGTTTCATCACGGTCCGGTAACGCGTCCGAACCGGACCAAACCGCGGTGCTGGGGGTGCCGAATGGACAGTACATCGGGCAAACGCCCCGAAGCCTCACCAGCGGCTCGCCATCGTCTTCCGGCCGACGCCCATCTGGTTGTCCGTCCAGTCCTGGGCGGTACTCGGGGCGTCCACAGCAAAGGATTGGTTCATCATGCGTAAGTTCACCAAGACCACGGTCAGCATCGCTGCTGCGGCTGCGATCATCGCCGGTGGTGCCGGGTTTGGTCTCACGGCTGCGAACGCGGCTCCGGCGCACTACGCTGCGGCGTCGTCGTCGAAGATCCCCGCGCCGGCTGCTGC
>NZ_JBMPIU010000009.1:0-114981 GCF_049341865.1 Curtobacterium phyllosphaerae
GAAACACCCATCGCACGAGGTCAATAAATTGGCATTGACAATGTGCACGCTGTTGAGTTCTCAAGGACCAGACGCACCGGGTTTCACTCCCTTTCGGGATGCCCACCCGGGCAACTTTCCAACCTTATCACCCTGCCAGTTGGTGTCAAGTCGTGATGACGTGGAACCGGAGGAGGGTGCACCCCGGAACGATCCATGACGGATCAGGTACTGGGGTGGTCCCACTTGAGGTCGACGTGGTCTGGACTGCATCAGATTCGCATCTGACCGTCTCAGCCGCTCCGCCGCCCTATGGGGTGACGAGGGAACGCTCTACGCAGGTCGTCCGGGCTGGCCAAGCCAGCTCGACCTCGGGCGTGTCGCGATGGTGAGCGGCGCGAGGGTCAGCCCCGCGAGGGTCGCGGCGAGCGCAGACCCGACCACCGCACTCCCGGCCAGGGCTTCCCTCCCCAGCCCGTGCCCCTGTTCGATCGTCCACAGTTCACTCCTTCGACTGGTCCGATCGGCCAGCCGCCTCGGTACCGTGTTCGCGTGACCGACCAGACTCCTCCCGTTCGACCCGCCGCCACATGGCTGCGGTCACGGCCGGCGCTGCTCCGGTTCGTCCGCGGTGTGACGGTCTTCGTCGTCGCCGTGGTCGCCATCACCCTCGCGCATCAGCTCCCCTGGTACCCGTCTCGGATCGACTACTACGTGTGGACCGCCGCGATCTCCGCCGTGGCGATCGGGTTCGGTCGGCGGTACCCGTTGCCGCTCCTCCTCGGCACGGCGGTCGTCGTCGGCTGGCCCGCCTGGTCGTTCGAGGTCTCCGAAGTCCGGCTCATCCCGCTCGGGATCGCGGGGTTCCTCGCCGCGAGCGGGGGTGTCCGTGTGGTCGTGACACTCCCCGTGGTCGCCGCCAGCGCGGTCTCCGCCATGGTGCCGTACTGGTTCTGGTTCGCGCCGGGGACCGACCGCCTGCGGGAGGTCCTCGCGGTCGAGAACCCCTCGATCCGCGCGCTCGCCTTCTGCATCGTGCTCGCGGCCGTCCTCCTCGGTCGGGCCTCGTTCGTCCAGGCGCGGGACGCCACGGAGCTCCGGCGGCGGAACAGTGAACTCGAACGACTGCGCGAGTCGGACCGCGCGCGAATCGCGAACGAGGAACGCAGCGCGATCGCGCGCGAGGTCCACGACGTCGTCGCGCATCACATCGCCGCGATGGTGATCCGCGCGCAAGGGGCTGCCCGGCTCGCGGACACCCGCCCCGAGGAGCTCCGCTCGACCGTCGAGTGGATCGCGTCGAGCGGACAAGAAGCCCTGACCGCCATGCGCAACGTCGTGCGGGTGCTCCGCGGGAGCGCGTCCGGGGGAACGACTCCCGGGGGGAGCACGGAGGCACCGCTGCGGCTCGACCACGCACTCGACGACGTCCTCGCCAGGGTGCGCGGTGCGGGACTCGACGTCCTCGCCGAGATCGAGGTACCGCACGGTCTGAGCGCGATGCAGGAGTTCGCGGTGCTCCGTGTCTGCCAAGAAGCCCTGACGAACGTCCTCATCCACTCCGACGGGACGCGGGTGCGCGTCATGGTGATCACGCTCGCGGACGCCCTCCTGCTGCAGGTGCAGGACGACGGTGCCGCCCGACCGGCGTCCGATGGCTCGGCGCCGGGACGAGCGGGGGTCCTGGGCTCCGGGGGAGCCGGTATCCGCGGGATGCAGGAACGGGCGGAAGCGGTCGGGGGATCCCTCATCGCGGGTCCGGTGCAGCACGGCTGGCGTGTCGAACTCGTGCTCCCGCTGCGGGACCAGCGGACGGCTCCGACACGAGCCCCGGAGACGACCGCCCCGATCGCCCCGATCGCACCGCCCGCGCCGTCTGCGCCGACTGCGCTGCCCGCAGCATCCGCAGCATCCGCAGAACGGACCCGCACCGCATGACCGATCCGACGCCGACCACCGGAACGACCACCGCGGGCGACATCCGCGTGATGCTCGTCGATGACCAACCGATGATCCGGATGGGGCTCGGGATGATCCTCTCAAGCGAACCCGGGATGTCGGTCGTCGCCGAGGCGGCGAACGGTCGCGCCGCCGTCGCCGAGGCGGCGCGCGTCCGCCCGGACGTGGTGCTGATGGACATCCGGATGCCCGAGCTCGACGGCATCGGGGCGACCAGGGCCATCACCGACGCGGGCACCGCAGGCGCCGTCGTCATCGTGACGACCTTCGACGACGAGGAGTACCTGCTCGACAGCGTCCGAGCCGGGGCGTTCGGGTTCCTGCTCAAGGACGCCGGTCCGGACCTGCTGACGGCGGGCATCCGGACGGCGTTCGCCGGGGACACCCTCATCGACCCCTCGATGACCCGGTCCCTGCTCGAGCAGCGCCTCGCGGATCGGCTGCAGGGACAGACCGACCGCACCGACGGCCCGACGGTCGCGACGGTCGCTCTCGACGCGGACGGCAGGGCAGTGGACACCGCGCAACGCGCGCTCCTCGACACGTTGAGTGCCCGCGAGCGCGAGGTCCTGGCCGCCGTCGCGCGCGGGTCGAGCAACGCCGCGATCGCGGCAGAGCTCTGGGTGAGCGAGGCCACCGTGAAGACCCACATCTCGAGCGTCCTGACGAAGACACGGACGACCTCACGCGTGCAGGCGGCGGTGTTCGCCTACGAGAGCGGGTTCGTCCGCCCGGGGTGGCTGACCCAGACGGGAGCCTGACCGCGGAACGACGGCCCGGTCCGGAGGCCCGACCCAGTCGCGTCCGAGGTCAGTGACCGAAGGCAGGTGTCGTCGCCGAACACGTGACCGGAGCGCCGACGTCGGCGTGCTCCTCGTCGATGACGCGCTTGCCGTCGAGCAGGATCCGGCACGAGGCCGTCCCGCCCGGCGGCGGGGTCGCCACGACCATGGACCGGTCGGTCGCGAGCACGAGCGTCTCGTGCCGCCACACCGAACCGTCGCCGCCACCATCGCCGACGCCATTGCCGTTGCGCTTGCCGTCGCCGGCCCCGACGCCGACCGTGGTGACTGAACCGAGTTCCGCGACCTCCGGGTCGTCACCACGACGCTCGGCCCCCTCGGCACGCACGTGGGTGAGCGCCGAGCCCGCCGGCTGGTCGACGGTCACCTCGTACGTCACGGACCACGCATCGGCGGTCTGCTGCCGGATCTGACTGCAGCCGGCCACGAGCAGCAGTGCCGCCGCGGCCGAGACGACGATGCCGGCTCCGATGAACCAGCGGGACGTGGTGAGGCTGTCGTGTGGCATGTCCCCATCCTCGCGGCCTGGTCACCGCGACGCATCGGCCCGCCGGGGGTCGGAGGTCGGCCGGGAGGCGCACATCGCGTCGTCCGCACGGCTGACGTCGGCAGGATGCGCGACCTCGGCAGGACGCGCACGAACGCTCGTGTCACCCGGAGGGCAGACGTCCGCCACACTGGCGTGGTGCCGATCCTCAACAAGGACATGCAGGTCTGCATGTCGCTCGCCGCGCGTCCCAGCAACATCGGGACCCGGTTCCACAACTTCCTGTACGACGAGCTCGGGCTGAACTTCGTCTACAAGGCCTTCACGACGACGGACCTCGAGGGCGCGGTCCGGGGCATCCGCGCCCTCGGCATCCGTGGCTGCTCGGTGTCGATGCCCTTCAAGGAGGTGATCATCCCGCTCGTCGACCGCATCGAGGACTCGGCGCGGGCGATCGACTCGGTGAACACCGTGGTGAACGACGACGGTGTGCTCACCGCCTCGAACACGGACCACGAAGCCGCGGCCGCCCTCCTCGCGACGCACGAGGTCGATCCCCGGGCCAGCGTCGTGCTGCGCGGCTCGGGCGGGATGGCCAAGGCGGTCGTCTCGGCCTTCCGCAGCGCAGGCTTCGACGACCTCACGGTGGTGGCGCGGAACGAGCCCGCCGGCACGGCCCTCGCGACGCGGTACGGGTACCGCTGGGCTGCGACGGACGACACCCGCGCTGCCGCCGACGTCCTGATCAACGTGACGCCCCTCGGCATGCACGGCGACAGCGCGGACGAGCTCGCGTTCCCGGCCTCCCGGATCGCGACCGCTCACACCGTCTTCGACGTCGTCGCGTTCCCCTCGGAGACCCCGTTGATCCGGGCCGCGCGGGACGCCGGTCGGCGGGTGATCACCGGCGCGGAGGTCATCGCACTCCAGGCGGCGCTCCAGTTCGAGCGGTACACGGGTGTGTCTCTGACGCCGGAGCAGGTCGCGCGCGCATCGGCCTTCAGTCGGGAGCAGTGACCGAGCGTCCAGGACATCGCGGCCAGGACATCGCGGCACGACACAGCCAGGAAATCCCGTCCGGCCGAAGCACGGACCGGACACAGCCAGGACGACTCATGCGCCGGACGCGCCGGGGCCCACGCTGTCGTCGTCGAGCTCGGACCCCGGGGCCCGACCGTCGCCCGAGGTCGTCGTCGAGCGGCCCGAGGATCCCCGCTGCCGGGCGACGAGCGCCGCGAAGTCCTCGTCGAGCATCTGCTGCACCCGTTCGTCACGGCCGATCTCGTAGCCCTCGGCCGGGCGCTGCGCCCACCCGAGCCGGTCGACGACGGTCGCCCCGATGTCGTTCCAGGCCCGTTCCCGTGCCGCGATGACGACCGTGTCGATGAACGCGGCGTCCTCGGCGCTCCGTCGCATCGCCGCGGCGAGCTCGACGTAGGCGGCCTCGCGGGTGCGGAGCTTGAGGTCGTCGCCACGGCGGTAGTCGTGCTGGTGCTTCGACCGCCCCTTCGCGTTCTGCGCGACGGCCCGGATCTCGCGCATCCGCTCGGCTTCGGTCGTCTGCTCCGCGGCCATCCGCTCGAGCTCGTCCCGCGCAGCGTCGGCGACACGGCCGGCGTCGAACCGCTCGTGGTCCTGCAGCGCGTTGCGGATGATGTGGTTGGCGACGGCGATCGTGACCGCGGACCTGGCGATCAGGAACCCCTCGTCGACGGACCGGCGCAGATCGTCGGGATCGACCGGCTGCTCGCGGACGTCGTCCCGCCGGAGCCGCTTGCCGAACACCGCCACGCCCGCTCCCTCGTGTCTCGCTCGAACCGGCGCCCCGGGGTTCCGGACACCGCAGCATCGACGATACCGATCGTCAGGGGCCGGTGCCCTGCGAAGCCCGATCAGGCGCGCTCCGTCCCCGGCTGCGTCTGCGGGGACGAGGAGGCTGCGAACCGCTGCGAGTCGGCGACGAACCGCTCGGCGGTCTCCTTGTCGAGGTCGGTCTGTCCTCCGCAGTACGCGCAGCTGATGGTCCGGCGGGTCGAGAACGGGAAGACCGGGATGAAGAACAACGTGAACCACGTCGCGCGCTGGACGAGCCGCTGCGCCGCCTCCTGGTGGCAGTAGGCGCACGCGTAGAACAGGACGCCGAGCAGCTTGGACATGCCGCGGGTGCCGAAGATGATCATGGAGTCCCCCTGGTCGGGCTCGGCCGCGGACGCGGCGTGCTGCCGATCCTACGGCCGGGAGGCCCGGTTCCCGCGACCACGTCGCGAACGTCCGGCGATCCATGCGTCCGGCACCGTGCCTCCAGTCCGACCCGGGCATCGCTCCGGTCCGGCTGCCTCGGCCACCGGCCTCGTGCTCGCCGCCGTGGCGGACCGCTGGCGATCTGGCATACCGTGGTGCCATGACGACGACGTCCCCCACCTCCGAGAGCCGGGTCGGCGGCCCGGGCATCCCCCAGTCACGACTGCTCGTCACCGAGGTCCCCGGACCGCGTTCGCGCGCACTCCAGGCGCGCAAGGACGCCGCCGTCCCACGCGGCGTCGGCATCACCCTCCCGGTGTTCGCGGACGTCGCCGGCGGCGGGATCCTGGTCGACGTCGACGGCAACCGGCTCATCGACCTCGGCTCCGGGATCGCGGTCACGGGCGTCGGGAACGCCGCGCCTGCCGTCGTCGACGCCGTCACGGCGCAGATCAACCGGTTCACGCACACCTGCTTCACGATCACGGGCTACGACGGGTACGTCGAGGTCGCGGAGGCGCTCAACCGGCTCACCCCCGGGGACCACGAGAAGCGGACGGCCCTGTTCAACTCCGGGGCCGAGGCGGTCGAGAACGCCGTCAAGATCGCGCGGCTCGCGACCGGTCGTGACACCGTCGTCGTGTTCGACCACGCGTACCACGGTCGGACGAACCTCACGATGGCGATGACCGCGAAGTCGATGCCGTACAAGGCGGGGTTCGGGCCGTTCGCGCCGTCGGTGCACCGCGCACCACTGTCGTACCCGTTCCGGGACGGCCGCACGGGACCGGAGGCCGCCGCCGCCGTGATCCACCAGCTCGAGAAGCAGCTCGGTGCGGACGAGATCGCGTGCATCGTCATCGAGCCGATCCAGGGCGAGGGCGGGTTCGTCGTCCCGGCGCCGGGGTTCCTGCCGGCGCTCGCCGCGTGGGCGGCGGAGCACGGGGTCGTGTTCATCGCGGACGAGGTGCAGACCGGGTTCGCGCGGACCGGCACGATGTTCGCGTGCGAGGACGAGGGCGTCGTCCCCGACATCATCACGACGGCCAAGGGGATCGCGGGCGGGATGCCGTTGTCCGCGGTCACCGGCCGCGCGTCGCTGATGGACGCCGTGCACGTCGGCGGGCTCGGCGGGACGTACGCCGGGAACCCCGTCGCGTGCGCGGCTGCCCTGGCCGCGATCGACCTCTTCGAGCACGGTGGCCTCGTCGACCGGGCGCGGGACATCGGTGCGCTCCTGCTCGCGCGCCTCGACGGTCTGCGGGTGACGCACCCCTGCATCGGGGACGTGCGCGGTCGCGGCGCGATGATCGCGGTCGAGATCGTCGACCCCGCCGGTGCGCCGGACGGCGCGCTGACTGCGCGGATCGCGGCCGCGGTGCATGCGCAGGGCGTGGTGCTGCTCACGTGCGGGACGGACGGGAACGTCATCCGGTTCCTGCCGCCCCTGGTGATCTCCGACGAGCTGCTCCACGACGCGATGGACGTGCTCGGGTCGGCACTCGACGCGGTCGCATCGGGTTCGGCCCCAGCCGCCTGACCTGGTCGGCGCAGCGCGCTGGTCGACGCAGCGCTGGTCGACGCAGCGCGCTGACCGGCGTCCGCTACTCGTAGCGGAGCGCCTCGATCGGGTTCTGTCGCGCGGCACGGCGCGCCGGCAGGGTCCCGGCGAGGAACGCGATGACCATCACGACGATGATCACCGTGGCCACGGAGCTCGGCGCGAACTGGAGGATCTGCAGCCCCGGCAGGTCCTTGAGGAGGGTCCCGGCGAGCAGGTTGCTGAGCCCGGTCCCCAGGAGGATCGCCACCCCGGCGCCGATCGCGCTCCCGAGGAAGCCGATGAACACGGCTTCGAGGCTGAAGAGCGCGAAGATCTTCCCACCGCCCATGCCCATCGCCTTCATCAGGCCGATCTCGCGGGTGCGCTCCTGCACGCTCATGAGCAGCGTGTTGATGATCCCGAACCCTGCCGCGATGAGGGCGATCACGGCGAAGGCGTTGAGCACACCGACGATGCCGCTGATCACGGTCTGGAACTGCCCGAGCTGGTCGGCGATCGTCTGCCCGGTGAACCCGGCGTCCGACAGCCGGGTCTTCACGGCCGCGACGTCGGCGCCGCTCGCGACCGTCGCGGTGGCCGACGCGTACGAGGTCGCGACCGACGCGGGCTTGTTCGTCTCCTGCGCAGTGCGGAGCGCGTCCGTCAGCGCCGCGTTCGCCCCGGCACCCCCGCCGAAGAGGGACTCGTTCTGCACGCCCACCACCGTTGCGTCGACGGTGTGCTCCTGACCGAGGTAGTCGTCCACCGCGATCGTCACGGTCTTGCCGACGGCGTTGGAGGCACTGCCGAGTCCGAGGGTCTTCAGGTAGTTCGTCGGCAGGATGAGCTGGTGCTCCGAGGACTTCTCGGACAGCTGCGACCCGGTCGCGAGGTCGGCCTTCACCACGCCCGCGTTGCCCGTCACGCTCACGACGTACTTGCCGGCGTCGCCGTACTCGAGCCACTTCGCCGACAGCGCGACGGACGGCTGGACCGACGCGATGCCCGTCGTGCCCTCGATCTTCGTGATGTCCGCAGCGCTGAGGTACCCGAACGACGCCGGACCTCGCTGGACGGTCTCGCCGGAGTCGCTCGGGTCGTACTTCGCGGGGCCGCTGTCCGCGGCGGAGCTGTCGACCTTCTTCGTGACGGTCAGCGAGTCGCCGCTGCCGAGCGACGAGACCTGCGAGTCGATGTACCC
Organism: Curtobacterium phyllosphaerae; assembly: GCF_049341865.1. NCBI lineage: Bacteria > Bacillati > Actinomycetota > Actinomycetes > Micrococcales > Microbacteriaceae > Curtobacterium > Curtobacterium phyllosphaerae. The sequence goes on from NZ_JBMPIU010000009.1 coordinate 8,214, forward strand.
GGAGACGCCGGTGCCGATCGCGGACGTGATGGTGATCGTGAACGCGCCGATGAAGATCGCGATGACGGTGAGCGTGGTCCGGAGCTTCGACCGGAACGTGTTCCCGACGGCGGTCCGGACGAGGTCGAGGAAGTTCACGCGGCGGCCTCCTGCTCGTCGACGATGAGGCCGTCGCGGACGCTGACGTTGCGGTCGCACCGCGCGGCGAGGTCCCGGTCGTGCGTGACGACGACGAGGGTGATGCCGCGTTCGCGCTGCAGGCCGAACAGCTTGTCCTCGACGAGGTCGCCGGTGGCGGTGTCGAGGTTGCCGGTCGGCTCGTCCGCGAAGATCACCGCGGGGTCGTTCACGAGCGCACGTGCGATCACGACACGCTGCTTCTGTCCGCCGGAGAGGTCGTTCGCGTCGCTCCGCGCCTTGTCCGCGATGCCGAGCGCGTCGAGGGCTTCCAGTCCACGGTTCCGACGCTCGCGGCCGGAGATGCCCGCGATCTTGAGCGGGAGGACGACGTTGTCGAGCACACTCGTCTTGGGCGTGAGGAAGAACTGCTGGAACACGAACCCGAAGGTGCTGTTCCGCGTGGCGTTCACCTGCCGGCCCGACAGCCGTGCCGCGTCGTGGCCGTCGAGCAGGACCTGCCCGTCCGACGGCTGGTCGAGCAGTGCCAACAGGTGCATCAGCGTCGACTTGCCGGATCCGCTCTTGCCCACGATCGCGAGACTCTCACCCCGCCGCACGGCCAAGGACACCCCCTTGAGTGCGTCGAAGCGCGCGTCACCGCGGCCGTAGGTCCTGGTGAGGCCTCGGGCCTCGAGCACGGGTGCGTCCATGGCGCCAACGGTAGCCGTCCGCGGTCCGGTGACCCTGGGGTTCGTCCGGATGCTATGGCTTCGTGACGAAGCCCTCCCCGAGCATCCAGTCGAACGCCACGTCGGCGGGCTCCCGGCCGGCGACGTCGACCTCGTGGTTGAGCTTCTGCAGCACCGCGTCGGTGAGCTTCGGCGAGACCTGGTCGGAGACGTCCTCGAGTTGCGGGTACTGCTCGAGCGTGGCGGTCGAGAGCACCGGCGCGACGTTGTACGCGGGGAAGAACCCTCGGTCGTCGTCGAGCACCGTCAAGCCCAGGGACTTGATGCGGCCATCAGTGGTGAAGACCTCGCCGAAGTTGCACCTGCCGCGGTCGGTCGCGGTGTACACGGTCCCGGTGTCGAGGATGCTCACGTTCCCGGTCGGGACGCCGTCCGCCGCTCCGAGGCGGAGGCCGTAGGCCGTAGGCCTCGAGCGTCGGGTGGAACCCGTCCGAACGGGAGTTGAACTCCGACTCGACGCAGAACGTGCGCTCGGACACCGGTCGGCAGCACGCCGTCGTCGGAGCTCATGCCGCGAGGCCACCGAGAGCGACGAGTGACGGCGGACGGACGTCGGGCTCGGTCACGCCGGGACGACGCCCTTGGCTGCCGCCCGCGCGACGAGCCGCTCGCTCTCCCCCACGGCCACCCGCTCCGCCGTCAGGAGCAACGCCGCCACGTCGTCGGCGCGCCTCGATGCGGCGTCGTTCCAGCTCGTCAGGTCGCGTACCCGTGCCATCCGGACGTCGGGAGCCGGGCACCAGAGCACCGGAGCGCCCTCCTCGACCGCCAGGGCGTGCCACACCAGGTCGAGGGCGCGCTGCACCGGTTGGGAGTGCACTGCGTGCGGGCCGCCCGCGGCGTACACGACGGAGCCGACGAGGCACGCCCCGACGAGCGGCCGCCCGGAGACGTCCATCGCCCCGGCACTCGACGCCTTGCGGGTCCGACCACGGTCGTCGAGGTAGGCGAACCAGGCGTGCTGGATCCACCCGCGCTCGATCACCGCACGGGCCTCGCCGAGCAGCTCCTCGAGCCGGCCGAGTTCCGCGAGCTGGGCGTCGAGTCGGCGCTGGTGGGCGACCAGGCGCCGGGCATGGTGCGCGTCGACCCAGGTGGCGATGCGTCGCCGGGAGAGGAGCGGGATGCGCAGCGGTGCTGCGGTGGAGGCGTCGGTGTGTGCGACGTCGTGCTGGACGCGGAACTCGAGGGTCATGACGGTCCCTCCGGATCGGTGTGCACGGATGTGTGGAGTGACCATAACCCCGTTCGGCGCTCGGGGCGATACCCCCGTTCTCAGGCGGACGGGTCGTCGAGCAGCGCGTCGATGGCCCGCAGCCCCATCACGTGCAGGCCGTCCCCGGGTCGCGTCGCGACGACGACCGCGGTCGCCATCGTCACCGCCCACCCCCGCGCGCGCATCCAGGTGGCGTCGTCCGCCGTGACGGACGCGCGGAACCGGCCCCGGGCCTCCCGTCCGTTCGTCGTCAGCCATGCGGTCGCGAAGTCCGTGGCGGGGTCGCCGGCCGTGACGTCGCCGAAGTCGACGACGGCCGCCAGGCGCCCGTCGGACACCACGAGGTTGTGCGGGTGCAGGTCGCCGTGCAGCCAGACGGGAGGCCCGGCGTACGGCGGCGCGGCCAGCGCCCGCGCCCAGACGGCCGAGACCCCGTCGGCGTGCGGGACGGCACCGGAGGCCAGTCGCTCCGCGACCACGTCGGCGCGTCCGGCCAGCGGACCGCCCCGGACCGGGTTGTGGGGCGCGTCCGGGGGCGCCGGCACGTGCAGGGCGATGACGAAGGCGGCGAGCGCGTCGACCACCTGCGGACGCTCGGCGTCGGTGCCGATCGCGGGCTGACCGTCGAACCACGGCACGACGCTCCAGTGCCAGGGGTACTCCGGTGTCGGTACGCCGATCCGCACCGGCGTCGGGACGGGCACCGTGCCGCGAACCAGGTCGCCGAGCACGGGGAGCCAGCGCTGCTCGTGGTCGACGAGGTGGGCTGCGACCTCGCGGCGTGGGACCCGGACGGCGAGGTCGTCGCCGAGTCGGAGCACGACGTTGTCCCAGCCGCTCGCGACGATCCGGAGCGGCAGCGCGGCGAGGTCGGGATGCTGGTCGCGGAGCAGCGCGCGCACGAGGTCCTCGGTCACGGCGATGTCGGCGAGCACGCGTCGACGGTACCCGAGGTCGTCGCCCAGCTGACGCGCCGGTCGTGCCGCTACGGTTCCTGCCATGCGCGAGACCGGGTCACGATCGACGGCCGGCTGGCGCGCGCCCGTCCGCTGGGCCCGCACCGGTCGGTGGCTCCTGCTGCCGTACGCGGTGCTCGTCTGGTCCACCCTCGTGCCGCAGGTCGTCTCCGTGCTCGCCTTCGCCGTCGCCGTCCTCGGGCTGCTCGGGGTCGCCGCCGCCGCGACCGTCGGCATGCTCGCTCGCGGGCGCGTCGCCACCGGGGTCCTGGGAGCGGTGCTGGTCGTGGTCGGCGTCGCGCTGTTCGGGCTCGACCCGATCCCCGGGTCGGTCGGCGGACTCGGCGACTGGTGGCCCGAGGCCATCACCCAGCCGCAGGTCGTCGGGAGTGCGTACTGGACGGTCGCCGCACTCGGCGTCGTGCTGACGGGCGGGGGGATGCTCGTGACGCTCTTCGTGACGGCGCTGTTCGCGAGCGGTCGGCAGCGGACGCACTGACCCGCTGGGCCGGGCCGGCCGCGATGGCCGGGCGTCACTCGGGGAGGAACCAGTCCCGGGGGTGCTCGTCGGCGGTGAGATCGTGCCGCGGTGCCGTCGCCGCGACGTACCGGGCGGCGTTGCCGAGCACCCGGCGGATGTCCGGGTGGTGGTACACCGGGTACTCCTGGTCGCCGGGCGAGAAGTAGAAGACCTTGCCGAGCCCACGGTCGTAGGCGACGCCGGAGCGGAACACCTCACCACCCTCGAAGGTCGACAGGAAGACCTCCTCGTCGGGGCGCGGGATGTCGAAGAACTCCCCGTACATCTCCTGGCGCGGGATGACGATCGGGTGCGGGACGCCCTCGGCGACGGGGTGGGTGGGGGCGACCGTCCAGACGAGTTCGCGCTCGCCGTCGTTCCGCCACTTGAGCGAACACGTGGTCCCCATCAGGCGCTTGAACACCTTCGAGTAGTGCCCGGAGTGGAGCACGACCAGCCCCATCCCGGCGTGCACGTGCCGGACGACGCGCTCGACGACCTCGTCGGCGACCTGCTCGTGGGCGATGTGGCCCCACCAGAAGAGGACGTCGGTGTCGGCGAGGACCTCCTCGGTGAGGCCGTGCGACGGTTCTGCGAGGGTGGCCGTCCGCACCACCGCGTCGGGGCCGAGGTGCTCTCGCAGACCGTCCGCGACGACGACGTGGATGCCGTCGGGGTAGTTCTCCACGACGACCTGGTCGCCGCGGGTCTCGTGCACGAACTCGTTCCACACGGTGGCGTGGATACCGCGCCGGGTCTCGGTGCTCATGCCTGCACCTCCACTTCGTGGCCCGCGGCGGCCGACTCGTAGACGGCGTCGATCACCCGGCTCCGGTGGAGCGCGTACTCGCCGTGGTGCCCGGCGTACCGCGGGCCCGTCGTGCCGGCCGTCCGGCCGGCTCGGACCGTCGCGAGGAACTCCTCGATCACCCGCTGGTGGTGCCCGGCCGGCACGTGGACCGCCGGGCGCGAGACCGTGGGCACGCCCTCGACGTCGGAGTACAGCGTGACGGTGCCGTCGGTCGCGTAGGCGTCCACGTGGAGCTGCGCGCCGCCGACGGAGCCGAGGACCTCGACGTCGATGTCCTCGTGCGCCTTCGAGTAGGACGCCCACGACGCCTCGAGCTGGAGACTCGCGCCAGTGTCGAAGCGGAGCAGGGCGCTCGAGAAGTCCTCCACGTCGAACGCGTGCGACCCGCGCGCGGAGACCGGCCCGCCGCCGATGCTGCCGCCGCGTCCGGCTGCGCCGAGGTGGTTGTACGCCACGGCGGAGACCGTCGTGACCCGCGGCTCGCCCATCAGGTACAGCGCGATGTCGAGGACGTGCGACCCGAGGTCGATCATCGGCCCCCCACCCGCAGCGGCCCGGTTCGTGAACCACGAGGTGATCCCGGGCACCCCGGAGCGACGGACCCAGCTCGCACGGGCGTGGTACATCTCGCCGAGGGCGTCGCTCCGGCCGGGCCCGGTCGGTGCGATGTGGTCGTGCAGGAACTGGACGTCGGCGCGACGACGGTGGTTGTAGGCGACCTCGAGCACGCGGTCAGCGGCCTCGGCGGCGGCCACCATCTCCGCGGCGAGCGCGCCGGTCGTCGCGAGGGGCTTCTCGCAGAACACGTGCTTGCCGCGCTCGAGGGCCGCGACCGCGATCGGGTGGTGCAGCGCGTTCGGCACGCCGATCGACACGACGTCGAGGTCGTCACGCGCCACGAGGTCCTGCCAGTCGGCGTACCTCGACTCGACCCCGCGGGAGTCCGCGAGCTCGGTGAGCCGGTCGGACTCCTGGCCGGCGAGCGCGACCACGCGGGCGCCGGGCAGGGCGGTGAAGGCGTCGAGGTGGGTGGTCCCGGCGAACCCGAGGCCGACCACCCCCACGCGGAGCTCGGCGGTCGGGTCGGTGCTGGCGGTGTTCGGTGGAGTGGTCGTCGTCGACATGCCTCGACGCTACCGAACTCCGGAGTCGATTCGATTCGATTGCCAGGGAGGTTCCACGGAACAGGACGTCGGTCAGCCGCGGGAGTAGCGGACCACGACGCCGGGCGACCACGTCGTGACGTCCGGCTCCTGCTCTGCGAGACCCGGGAGCCCCGCCGCCGAGAGGAGGGTGTCGTCGAGCCGGTCGACGCGGACCGAGCGGAGCGGCCACGGCTCGTGCGCCCGACGCCACCACCGGGCGCGACCGAACCGGGGAGCGTGCACGCCCCAGCGGTCGAGCAGGAACTCCGTCGTCGGGTCCTGCTCCACCACGTCGGTGCCGGGGGTCACGCGGACGAGACTCCCGGGGCCGCCGCCGTACCGTGCCGACCGGTGTGCGACGTCGTCGGGCCGCACGCGGGACCCGGCACGAGCCCAGACGTAGGGCAGGCCGATGGTCCTCGCGGCGAGGACCGCGGGCGCGTGCTGGGTGTCGATCGACCGGTACGCGATCCCGTGTCGTGGCTCCGGCGCGCCCCGGGGCTCGTCTTCCACCGTCGCGATCTGGACGGCGATCTCGGTCATGGTGCCGAAGCGGCCGAGTCGTGGGAGCGGCGGGACGGTGCTGTCCACGAACCGGTAGGCCGAGAGTGTGGCCCATGCGGCGCCGTCGTGTTCGTCGGGCCGTGTCCCCGGCGGGACGAGGTGCCGGGCGAGGGCGGGGTCGATGCGCCAGTGCAGGCCGACCACCTCCCGCCAGTCGTGCTGGGTGACCGGGTGGTACGGCAGCGGCGGGGCGGCGGACATCGTGCCAGTGCTACTCGGTAGAGCCTGCGTGCCCGGGTCCGGGCGGCGAGGGGGCGCGTTCCGCGGGTGCACGCGCCGGACACCCGCTCGGCGGCGACGGGTCCGCGCTAGCGTGTCCGGCATGGACGACCTCGATGAGCACGGCCGGGCGGAACCACCGCTCCACGGCGACGAGTACGCCACCCTCACGGGCTTCCTCGACTACCAGCGCGCGACGTTCGCGTGGAAGACCGCCGGGCTCACCGCCGAGCAGCTCCGGACGACGGTCGGGGTCTCCACGATGACGCTCGGCGGGATGATCAAGCACCTCGCGTACGTCGAGGACGACTGGTTCGGACGGCACCTCCTCGACGCGCCGGTCCCGGAGCCCTGGGCATCGGCGGAGTGGGAGGCCGACCGCGACTGGGAGTGGCACTCCGCCGCCGAGGACTCCCCCGAGGACCTGCTCGAGCTCTGGACGGCCTCCGTCGAACGCGCCCGTGCGATCTCCGACCGCGCGTACGCCGAGAGCGGCCTCGCGCTGCTCGCCGCCCACACGTGGGAGGACGGCGACGCCCCGTCCCTCCGGTGGATCATCACCCACATGATCGAGGAGTACGCCAGGCACAACGGCCACGCGGACCTCCTCCGCGAGGCGGTCGACGGCGAGACGGGCGAGTAGGCCGGCGCGGTACCGGACGCGGACGGGAGGGACGGGGCGGGCCCGCACCGCGCCTCCAGTCCGTCTCGTGGCGGCCCCGCCGCCGCCGCGCGCCCGCCGTCCAGCGGCCCCGCCTACCATCGCTCGAATGCCCGCTCCCCGAGACAGCACTGGCCGCGACGAGTTCATCCGCGTGCGCGGCGCCCGGGAGAACAACCTGCGGGACGTCGACGTGGACGTGCCCCGCGACCGGATCGTCGCGTTCACCGGTGTGTCCGGCTCCGGCAAGTCGAGCCTCGCGTTCGGGACGGTCTTCGCCGAGGCGCAGCGCCGCTTCCTGGAGTCCGTCGCCCCGTACGCCCGCCGTCTCATCGCGCAGGGCTCGACCCCGCACGTCGACTCGATCACGGGGCTCCCGCCGGCCGTCGCGCTGCAGCAGCGGCGGGGTGCCCCGAGCTCCCGGTCGACGGTCGGCACCCTCACGACGCTGTCGAACTCGATGCGCATGCTGTTCTCCCGGGCGGGGACCTACCCCGCCGGCGCGGACCGGCTCGAGTCGGACTCGTTCTCGCCGAACACGGTCGCGGGTGCGTGCCCCCGGTGCCACGGCCTCGGCGTCGCGCACGAGGTGACGGAGGCCTCCGCGGTCCACGACCCGTCGCTGAGCATCCGCGACGGCGCGATCACCGCATGGCCGGGCGCCTGGCAGGGCAAGAACCTCCGCGACGTGACGGCCGGACTCGGGTACGACATCGAACGGCCGTGGCGGGAGCTGCCGCGGGCGGACCGGGACTGGCTCCTCTTCACCGACGAGCAGCCCGTGGTCGAGGTGCACCCGAAACGGGACCGTGTGGCGAAGCCGTACAAGGGACGGTTCTGGAGCGCTCGGCAGTTCGTCATGCACACCCTCGCGGACTCCCAGAGCGAGTCGCAGCGGACCAAGGTGTTGCAGTTCGTCGAGTCCGGACCGTGCTCGCTGTGCGGCGGGACCGGGCTGACCCGGGCCGCGCTCTCCGTGACGATCGCCGGCCACACCATCGCGGAACTGGGCGCACTGCCGCTGAGTGGCCTCGCCGACGTGCTGCGCCCGATCGCCACGCAGACCGGCGCCGGGGCGGCCACGTCGCGCGCCTCCTCCGGCGAGCACACCGAGGTCGCCGTCGCCATCGCGACGGACCTGCTCGCCCGTGTCGAGGTGCTCACCGGACTCGGGCTCGGGTACCTCGGGCTCGACCGTGCCACGCCGACCCTGTCCCCGGGCGAGACGCAGCGGCTCCGCATCGCGACGCAGCTCCGCTCGGGGCTGTTCGGCGTGGTCTACGTGCTCGACGAGCCGAGCGCCGGCCTGCACCCCGCGGACGCCGAACCGCTCGTCGACGTCCTCGAGGACCTCCGGGCCAGCGGCAACAGCGTGTTCGTCGTGGAGCACGACATGAGCATCGTCCGGCGCGCGGACTGGATCGTGGACGTCGGACCCGGTGCGGGTTCCGGGGGCGGCACGGTGCTCTACAGCGGGCCGGTCGAGGGTCTCGCGGACGTGCAGGAGTCGGTCACCCGTCGGTTCCTCCAGCCCGGTCCTGCCGGCGCGACCGACCGGGCCCGCGCGCCGCGCACGCCGATCGGCACGCTCGAGCTCCGCGACGTGACCCGGCACAACCTCCGCGGCCTCGACGTCGACGTGCCGCTCGGGGTCCTCACCGCCGTCACCGGGGTGTCCGGCTCCGGCAAGTCGTCGCTGGTGGGTGGTGTCCTCGCATCGGAGGGCGCCGACCACCCGCTCGTCAGCCGTGTCGTGCAGGTCGACCAGAAGCCGATCGGCCGCACCCCGCGGTCGAACCTGGCGACCTACACGGGGCTCTTCGACGCGGTCCGGTCGACGTTCGCCACGACCGACGACGCCCGGGCGCGCGGCTGGGGTGCCGGACGGTTCTCGTTCAACGTCACCGGAGGCCGGTGCGAGGTGTGCCAGGGCGAAGGGTCCGTGTCCGTCGAGCTGCTGTTCCTGCCCGGCAGTTGGGCACCGTGCCCGGAGTGCCACGGCGCCCGGTACAACGCCGAGACACTCGAGGTCCGGTGGCACGACGCGACCGTGGCCGACGTCCTCGGGATGACGGTGGACGAGGCCGCCCCGTTCCTGGCCGACGTCCCCGCGGCCGCACGGAGCCTCGAGACGCTGCAGCAGGTCGGGCTCGGGTACCTGCGGCTCGGACAGCCGGCCCCGGAGCTGTCCGGTGGGGAGGCGCAGCGCATCAAGCTCGCGACCGAGCTCCAGCGGGCACGGTCAGAACATACGCTCTACCTGCTCGACGAGCCGACGACGGGCCTGCACCCCGCGGACGTGGAACTCCTGACGGAACAGCTCTCGCGGCTCGTCGACGCCGGGAACACCGTCGTGGTCGTCGAGCACGCGATGGACGTCGTCGCCGCAGCGGACCACGTCATCGACATGGGGCCCTCCGGTGGGGTCGACGGCGGACGGGTCGTGGCCGCGGGGACGCCGGCCGAGGTCGCTGCATCGGCGGAGAGCCGCACGGCGCCGTACCTGCGGGCGCAGCTCGGGCGCTGAGGCGGGAACGGCACCGCACCGCGCGATCCATCCGACACACCGCCATCCGGTGCCGTGTGGATCGGGTCGTGTCGTGGCAGCAGCTCAGTCGCCGGTGTCCGACCACCCGGCGGGGTTCGACGCCGTCTCGTACACGTCGTCGAACGGGACGCGCTTCGCGAAGTCGTCCCCGCTGATGCCCGAATGGTGGGCCGCCTCCGCCGCGACGTACAGCAGTTCCTCGCCGTCGTCGTCCACCGCGTCGACGGTGCCCCACGGGAGCGTGTCGTGGGTGTTCGCGTCCTCCCACACGGCGCGGCCCGCGGCCACGGTGTCGGTCCGCACGTACAGGAAGTCGTCGTCGGCCAGCTCCCCGAGCCCCGACGGGTCGTGGTGGTCGTACCAGTCGACGCGGCACTCGTCGTCGAGGGCGTACAGGGCGAGGTCGAGACGGGCCTCGAACGGGACGAGGTCCGCCACGGGTCGGGCCTCGAGTGCGGCGCGGAGTCGGTGGAAGGCCGCGTCGGACTCGGAACCGTGCAGCGTGTCGATGAGCGCCCAGAACTGGTCCTCGGGCATCGCGACCGCCTCCGCCTCCGTGACCTCGCGCGCTGTGATCCGGTCGGACCTCGACGTCGGTGCCGCGGAGGGCACCGCCCCCGCGTGGCCGGGGACGTTCGACCGGCACTGCGCGACGTGCGTCTGCTCCGGCAGCTTGTTGAGGAGCCGAACGGGCTGGGTGCAGCCGCTCAGGGCGACGGCGAGCACCACGGCGGTGGCGACGACGATGGGAGTGCGGACACGGGGCACGGCAGGACTCTAGCGGCGACGGCAGGTCGGCGGCAGCGGGCGCGACCCACGGACGGACGGGAGGCGCGGTGCCAGCTGGCACCGCGCCTCCCGTCCGGAACCGGCTAAGCCGGTCACACGCCCGCTAGAACGCGGCGAGCGCCTCGTTCAGCGTCGCGGACGGGCGCATGACCGCCTCGGTCTTCGCGGCGTCCGGACGGTAGTATCCGCCGATGTCGACCGCCGTGCCCTGCGGCGCGATGAGCTCCTCGGTGATCTGCTGCTCGTGCGACCGGAGCTTGCCCGCGAGGTCGGCGAACAGTGCCGCGAGCTCGGCGTCCTCGGTCTGGGCGGCGATCTCCTCGGCCCAGAACAGCCCGAGGAAGAAGTGGCTCCCACGGTTGTCGATCGAGCCGAGCTTGCGCCCCGGGGACTTGTCCTCGTCGAGGAACCGACCCGTGGCACGGTCGAGCGTGTCCGCGAGGACCTGCGCCCGTGCGTTGCCGGTCGACGTCGCGAGGTGCTCGAAGCTCACCGCGAGGGCCAGGAACTCGCCGAGGCTGTCCCAGCGCAGGTAGTCCTGCTCGACGAGCTGCTGCACGTGCTTCGGAGCCGAACCGCCCGCACCGGTCTCGAACAGGCCGCCGCCGGCGATGAGCGGGACGACGGAGAGCATCTTGGCCGAGGTACCGAGCTCCATGATCGGGAACAGGTCCGTCAGGTAGTCGCGGAGCACGTTGCCCGTGACGGAGATCGTGTCCTCGCCGCGGCGGATGCGCTCGAGCGAGAAGGTGATCGCGTCGACCGGGGACATGATCTCGATCTGCAGACCGTCGGTGTCGTGGTCCTGCAGGTACTTCCGGACGAGGCCGATGAGCGTCGCGTCGTGCGACCGGCTCTCGTCGAGCCAGAACACCGCGGGGGTGTCCGACGCGCGGGCACGGGTCACCGCGAGCTTGACCCAGTCGCGGATCGGGACGTCCTTGGTCTGGCAGGCGCGCCAGATGTCACCCGTCGAGACTTCGTGCTCGAGCAGCGTGTCGCCCGCGCTGTTCACCACGCGGATCGTGCCGTCGCCCGGCGCCTGGAAGGTCTTGTCGTGCGAGCCGTACTCCTCGGCAGCCTGTGCCATGAGGCCGACGTTCGGCACCGAGCCCATGGTCGCCGGGTCGAAGGCGCCGTTCGTCCGGCAGTCGTCGATCGTCGCCTGGTAGATGCCGGCGTAGCTCGAGTCCGGGATGACCGCGAGGGTGTCGTGCTCGTCGCCGTCCGGACCCCACATGTGGCCGGAGGTGCGGATCATCGCGGGCATCGAGGCGTCCACGATGACGTCCGACGGGACGTGCAGGTTCGTGATGCCCTTGTCCGAGTCGACCATGGCCATGTCGGGGCCGTCGGCGATGCGCTGCTCGAACGCCGCGCGGATCTCGGCGCCGTTCGGCAGGGCGTCGAGACCCTGGAGCATCGCGTTCAGCCCGTCGTTCGGGTTCAGGCCCGCTGCGGCGAGGTCGTCGCCGTACTCGGCGAAGACGTCGGCGAAGTACACGCGGATGACGTGGCCGAAGATGATCGGGTCGGAGACCTTCATCATGGTCGCCTTGAGGTGCACGGAGAACAGCACGCCTTCGGCCTCGGCGCGGTCGATCTGCGCCTGGAGGAACGTCTCGAGCGGGCCGACGTGGAGCACCGTGGCGTCCACGACCTCGTTCGCGAGCACCGGCACCGACTGGCGGAGGACCCGGGTCGATCCGTCGGCGCCGACGAACTCGATGGTCAGGGTGTCGTCGGCGGGGAGGACGACGGTCTTCTCGCTCGAGCGGAAGTCGTCGACGCCCATGGTCGCGACGTTCGTCTTGGAGTCCGAGGACCAGGCGCCCATGCGGTGCGGGTGCTTGCGGGCGTAGTTCTTGACCGAGAGCGGTGCGCGGCGGTCGGAGTTGCCCTCGCGGAGCACGGGGTTGACCGCGCTGCCCTTGACCTTGTCGTAGCGGGCGCGGGCGGCCTTCTCGTCGTCGGTCTGCGGGTCGTCCGGGTAGTCGGGGATGTCGTAGCCCTGCGACTGGAGCTCCTTGACGGCGGCCTTCAGCTGCGGGATCGATGCCGAGATGTTCGGCAGCTTGATGATGTTCGCCTCGGGGGTCTTCGCGAGGTCACCGAGTTCGGCGAGGGCGTCCCCGATGCGCTGCTCGTCGGTGAGCCGCTCCGGGAACTGGGCGACGATCCGGCCGGCGAGCGAGATGTCGCGGGTCTCGACGTCGACACCCGCCTTCTTCGCGTAGGCGGCGATGATGGGCAGGAACGAGTAGGTCGCCAGCAGCGGCGCCTCGTCCGTGAGCGTGTAGATGATCTTGGCCATGCCGGCAGGTACTCCCTCGTGTCGCTCGTGCGTTCGGCGCCACGCTACTCGCGTGCCCCGATCTCTCGACATCAAGATACCTCGTCGACCTGATCGATCTGTCACCAAGCGCGGGGAGATCGTCCAGACGACACTCCGATGACTCATAGGAACGACTCCTGTACTGGATCCATCGCACGAGGAGTCGGCCGGGTCACCGGTCGGGACGACCAGGAGGACGCCATGCGCACCAGACGCCGTGACCAGGAGCGTCGCGGTCCGGACGCGTTCGGGTGGACCCCGGAGGACCTGCGGTCGGCCTACGCGGCGGACGGATCGGGACCGTACCGCTACGCACCCGACGGCGCAGGCCCGTTCTCGTACGATCCCGACGGCTCCGGCCCGTGGTTGGTCGGACCGTCGGGGACCTCGGCCGCGGGTGGCTCGGCCTCCGGATGGGCGCCGCGGGTGCGCGGGTCCGGGAACGCACGCCGACGCCTCGGCACGGCCGTCGTCACGGGGACGCTCACCCTCGCGGTGACGATCGGGAGCGTGGGACTCGTCGTCCACGGGCACGGCGTGCACCGCGACGCGGAGACCGTGATCCACATGTCGGAGCAGCTCACCCGCGGATGAGCCGTCGGGACGGCTCACCCGCGGGTGAGCCGTCGGGCTCGTCAGAAGTCGACGTCGCTGCCCATCGTCACGGTCTGGTGCGGCGGGAGCCCGAACCGCGCCGACGGGTTCGCCGCGTTCTGGGCGAGCGCGACGAAGAGCCGTTTGCGCCACCGGACCATCGTCGGCCCTCGGGTCGGACGGAGCGCGCCACGCGACACGAAGTACGACGCGCTGTCGATCGCCGACGGCTCCAGGTGCAGGACGTCGAGCACGCAGGCCGTCCGGAGCGCAGCCGGGATGTTCGGGTCGTCGGAGAACCCGAACTTGATCCGCACGTGCTCGATCCCGTCGTCGGAGTACCCGAGGTCGTCCCAGAGGAACATCCGGCCGCTCGGCACGTGCGGGACGCCCGCGGTGATGATCGACACGATGAGCACCCGCTCGTGCAGCACGTGGTTGTGCTCGACGTTCGCCCGGAGCGCCAGCGGCGTCGTGTCCTTGTTCGGGTGCGGGAACACCGCGACGCCCGCCACGCGGGGGATGTCCTTCGCGCGGACCTTCTGGATGAAGTCCTCGAGCGACCCCTCCTGTTCGGCGCGCTCCTCGGTGACGAGCTGCCGGCCCCGACGCCACGTCGTCATGACCATCACGACGGCGGCGGCGATGAGCAGCGGCACCCACCCGCCGTGGAGGACCTTCGACAGGTTGCCGGCGAGGAACGTGAGCTCCAGCCCGCCGAACGCGATCCCGGCGAGCACGATCTGCCAGATGCGCCAGTGCCACAGCCGGCGCGCGACCAGGAGCAGCAGCAGTGAGTCCACGACGAGCGCCCCCGTGACCGACACGCCGTACGCCGTCGCGAGTCGCGCCGACGACTGGAACGCCAGCATCACCGCGATCACACCGAGGAACAGGAGGGTGTTCACGGCCGGCAGGTAGATCTGCCCGCCTTCCTTCTCGGAGGTCTGTCGGATGTTCAGGGGCGGGAGCAGTCCGAGCTGCACGGCCTGGGCGGAGAGCGAGAACGCCCCGGAGATGACCGCCTGGCTCGCGATGATCGTCGCCGCGGTCGCGAGCACGACCATCGGCAGGCGGCCCCAGTCCGGGATGAGCAGGAAGAACGGGTTCGAGCGTGTGCTCGGGTCGTGCAGGACCAGCGCCGCCTGCCCGAGGTAGTTCAGCGTGAGCGCCGGGAACACGACGAAGAACCACGACCGGCGGATCGGCGTGCGACCGAAGTGCCCGAGGTCGGCGTACAGCGCCTCGGCGCCGGTGATGACGAGCACGACGGCACCCATCGCGACGAACGTGATCCCGGGGTGGTCGACCGTGAACGCGATGGCGTACGTCGGCGACAGGCCCTGCAGGACCTCCGGGTGCGGGATCACCATGCCGAGGCCGGCGATCGCGATCACGACGAACCAGAGCAGCATGACGGGGCCGAACAGCCGGCCGACCCGCGCGGTGCCGAACCGCTGCACCGCGAACAGCCCGGTCAGGATCACCGCGGCGATCGGCACGATGAGGTGACCGATGGACGGGGCGGCGACCTGGAGGCCCTCCACCGCGGACAGCACGCTCACGGCCGGGGTGATGATCGAGTCGCCGTAGAACAGGGCGACCCCGACGATCCCGATCACCAGGAAGATCGTCGCCTGACCGACGCGGTTCGCGTAGAGGCGACGGGCCAGTGCGGCGAGCGCCATCACCCCGCCCTCGCCCTTGTTGTCCGCGCGGAGCAGGATCGCGACGTACTTGATCGACACGATGATGGTGATGCTCCAGAACATCATCGAGATCACACCGTAGACGTCGCCCTGGTTCGGCTTGACCACGCCGTCGTCGATCGTGAACACGGTGCGGAGTGCGTAGAGCGGACTCGTGCCGATGTCCCCGAAGACGACGCCCAGGGCGGCGAGTGCGACACCGACGAGCGCCTTGCCGCGGATGTCCCGCGGGGCGTGCTCCTCGGGGTCATCACCGCCGGCATCGGGCGCGACGGGGCCGCCCGGTGCACCCGTGTCCTCATGGACCCCGGTGTCCGGTTCCGGTCCGGGCTCGGTGTGCTCGGTGGCCGTCGGGCCCGTCGACGTCGTGTCGCTCATCGGAGCAGTTCTACACCGATCGGACGACGTCCACGTGCGAAGTGGCCGTGCACCGCTGCCCGGCGGATCACTGCACCGTCCGGACGACGTAGTGTGCTCGTGTGTCAGACGCAGTTGCAACGGAGCGCACGGTCGCGGCCGGGATCTCGGTGTTCGACCTCTTCTCGATCGGGATCGGTCCGTCGAGCTCGCACACCGTCGGCCCGATGCGCGCCGGCGCCGCGGTCGCGGAGGAGGTGCGGGCGCTCGGCGTCCTCGAGCACGTCGACAACGTCGCGATGCACCTCTACGGGTCGCTCGCGGCGACCGGCAAGGGCCACGGGACGTTCGACGCCGTCGCGATCGGGCTCGAGGGCGCCCTCCCGGAACTGATCGACCCCGTGGCGTACGCCGAGCGCTGCGCCACCCTCGCGCTGCCGGGTGCCGGACTGCGGCTCGACGGGACGCACCCGGTGTCGTTCGACCTCGTCCTGCACCCGCTCACGATCCTCCCGGCGCACACCAACGGCATGCGGTTCGACCTCGTCGACGGTGCGGGCGCGCTGCTCCACACCGCGACCTACTACTCGGTCGGCGGCGGGTTCATCGAGCGGTCGGAGCCGTTCGCGGCACCGGCCGGGGGTGTCGCCGCACCGGGCGGCGTCCGGCCGGCCCCCGCCGATGCCGTCCCGCTGTCGTTCACCTCGGCCGCCGAGCTCCTCACCCACTGCCGCGCCGAGGGTCTGACCTTCGCCGGGGTGATGCTCCGCAACGAGCTCGCCCGACGCACCGAGGGCGAGGTCCGGAGCGGGCTGCTCGACATCGCGCGGGTGATGACCGAGTCGGTCCGCGCCAGCGCGACCCGGACCGGCGAACTCCCCGGCGGCCTGCACGTCCGACGGCGCGCGGCCGGCTGGCTCGACCGGCTGGGCGGCGTGGCCGAGCTCGGCGACGACGCCGAGGGCAGCACCCCGCGCCACGACCCGGCCCGCTGGCAGGACTGGGCGAACTTCGTCGCGCTCGCCGTCAACGAGGAGAACGCGTCCGGCGGCCGGATCGTCACGGCACCCACCAACGGCGCCGCCGGGATCATCCCCGCGGTCCTCCACCATGCCCTGCACTTCGTCCCCGCGATCCGGGATGCCGACCAGGCCGGCCGGGACGACGTCCGCGTGCGGTTCCTGCTCGCCGCGGGTGCCGTCGGACTGCTCTACAAGGTCCGGGCGTCGATCTCCGGTGCCGAGGTCGGTTGCCAGGGCGAGGTCGGCTCGGCCGCGTCGATGGCCGCCGCCGGGCTCGCCGAGGTCTCCGGCGGGACACCCGAGCAGATCGAGAACGCGGCCGAGATCGCGATGGAGCACAACCTCGGGCTCACCTGCGACCCGATCGGCGGGCTCGTGCAGATCCCGTGCATCGAACGGAACGCGATCGCGGCCGCTCGGGCCATCAACGCCGCCCAGATGGCGATGTGGGGCGACGGCGACCACCGGGTCTCGCTCGACCAGGTCATCACCACGATGCGGGACACCGGCCGCGACATGAGCTCGAAGTACAAGGAGACCGCGATGGGCGGTCTCGCGGTGAACGTCCCGGAGTGCTGACCGCGTGCTCCCGGGTCGCGTCGTCGTCCCGTGCGGGTGCGGCGCCCCGACCGCACCTCCGGCACACAGGCGGACATCCGTAGCGTGGAACGTCCATGAACACCGTCAACGCATACGCTGCCCCGTCCGCCACCGAGCCCCTCGTCCCCACCACCATCGAGCGCCGCGACGTCGGCCCCCACGACGTCCTCATCGACATCCGGTACGCCGGCATCTGCCACTCCGACATCCACACCGTCCGCGGTGAGTGGGGCGAGATCGCGTACCCGCAGGTCGTCGGGCACGAGATCGCGGGCTTCGTGACCGAGATCGGGTCGGACGTCTCGAAGCACGCCGTCGGCGACCGCGTCGGGGTCGGCTGCATGGTCAACTCCTGCCGGGAGTGCGTGAACTGCGAGGCCGGCATGGAGAACTACTGCCTGAAGGGCAACACCGGCACCTACGCGGGCATCGACCCCGCTGACGGCACGATCACACAGGGCGGGTACTCCGAGGCCGTCGTCGTGAACGAGGACTTCGTGCTGCGGGTCCCGGAGTCCCTCGACTTCGCGAAGGTCGCACCGCTCCTCTGCGCCGGCATCACCACCTACTCGCCGCTCGCGCACTGGAACGCAGGTCCCGGCACGCAGGTCGCGGTCGTCGGCATGGGCGGGCTCGGGCACCTGGCCGTCAAGATCGCGCACGCCATGGGCGCCGAGGTCACGGTCCTGTCGCAGACCCTCGCCAAGCAGGAGGACGGCCTCCGGCTCGGAGCCGACCACTACCACGCCACGAGCGACGACGCGACCTTCGAGGAGCTCGCGAACCGGTTCGACCTCATCATCAACACGGTCTCGGCAGAGCTCGACATGGCCAGGTACCTGTCACTGCTCGCACTCGACGGCACGCTCGTGAACGTCGGCGCACCGGCCGAACCCCTGCCGATCCCGGTGTTCGCGCTGTTCGGCAACCGCCGTTCGTTCGCGGGGTCCGGCATCGGGAGCATCGCCGAGACCCAGGAGATGCTCGAGTTCTGCGCGGAGCACGGCATCGTCCCGGAGACGGAGCTCATCGACGCCGGCCAGATCAACGAGGCGTACGAGCGCGTCCTGCGGTCCGATGTCCGCTACCGCTTCGTGATCGACGCGAGCACGTTCGCCTGAGCCGCCGGGCGACTCCGCGCTCCGGGTCAGGACTCCCTGCCGGGGCAGGACTCCGTGCCGGGTCAGGACTCCGTGCCGGGTCAGGGCTCCGCGTCGGCCGGGGCACCCCGCATCTCGAGCGCGATCTGCGAGGCGTCCAGGTTCGCCAGCGCGGACTCGAGCACCTCGGCGTCGAACGTCCCCTCGTCGCGGGCGTCGAGCAGCACTGCACGCTGCGCACCGATGACGGCGAGCATGTGGGCCTTGCCCGCCTCGAGCTGCAGCGGCGTGGGCTCGCCCTCGGGACGCTCGGGTGCATCGCCGACGGACTCCACGCCCGTGCGCATGAGCGCGAACAGACGCGTCCGCTCGGCCGACGTCGCCGCCGCCGCCGCGGCGGTGTCGACCGGCGGCGTGATCGCCCGGAGGAGCGGACCGATCGTCCCGCCCTGCACGAGCAGCGACAGGGCGGCCACCGCGAACGCGATGAGCACGAGGAGGGACTTCTGCGGCGTGCCGTCCGGGATCGTCTGTGCCGCGGCGACGGTCACCGCCCCGCGCATGCCGGCCCAGACGACCGCGGTGCCCTCTCGCCACCCGAGCGGCTCACGGACGAAGTACTCGATGTCCGCGACGAGCTGGGTGACCCGCCGGGAGAACCGGTCGAGTTGCCGGTCCGACACGGGCCGCGCCCGCCGGTTGACCTCGTCGAACGCGCCCTTCGCGGTGTCCGGGGACTGCAACCGCGTCTGCATGTCCTGCATCCGGTCGCGCATCCGCTCGCTGCGCCGGCCGTTCGCGGCGAGGACGCCGAGCAAGGGTGCGATGTACGCCGCACGCACCAGGATCGTCAGCACGAGGGCTCCGACGGCGATGAGCACGGCGGACCCGACGCCGGCGTGGTCGCGTTCGACCGACACCACGATCGACCGGATCTGCACACCCATCGTCAGGAACACCGCACCCTCGAGCACCAGCTCCACCGTGCGCCAGTTCTGGACGTCGGACAGCCGGTTCTGCGGTGAGAGGCGCCGTGGTGCCCCGATCCCGGTGACGAGCCCGGCGACCACCGCGGCGACGAGTCCCGACGCGCCGAGGTACCCGGCGGGCACCGATGCGACGAACGGCACGGCGAACGACAGGACCGTGTTCACGGTCGGGTCGGTGACACGGTGCCGGACCGCGAGGTCGACCCACCCGACGACGAGTCCGATCACGATCGCGACGGCCACCGAGTACGCGAACGACCCGATCGCACCCCAGAACGAGAACGACGCGGCCGCCGCGACGACCGCGGTCCGGAGGAGCACCAGCGCGGTCGCGTCGTTGAGGAGGCTCTCGCCGTCGAGCATCGCCACGACGCGGCGCGACACCGAGGTCCGCTTGATGATCGAGGTCGCCACCGCGTCGGTCGGGCTGACGATCGCTCCGAGGGCCACGCCCCACGCGAACCCGAGCCCCGGGATGACGAGCATGAAGAACACGCCGAGCAGCAGCGCGCTCCCGACGACGAGGAGCACGGAGAGACCGCTGATCGCGCCGAACTCGCGTCGGAAGTTCATCGCCGGCATCGAGACCGCCGACGAGTACAGCAACGGTGGCAGGATGCCCGCGAGGATCCACTCCGGATCGATCTCGACCGTGCTGAACACCGGCAGGAAGCTCCCTCCGACGCCGATCGCGACGAGCACGAGCGGCGAGGCGATGCCGAGGCGGGGACCGAGCACGGTCGCGGCGGCGATCACCACGAACCCGGTCACGACGACGACGAGGAGTTCGGTCATGGGTCAACCCTGCCAGTGCTCCGCGCGATCCGGAGGCGACGATCATCCGCGTGCGTCGATGCACATCCGCGAGTGGTACGACTCATGGGTGATCTCCGTGCTCTACACCAGCGTCGCGACGCACCCGTTCTCCGACGTCGACCTCGCCCGGCTCCTCGGCGAGGCCAAACTCCGCAACGATGCACTCGGGGTCAGCGGGATCCTGGTCGCCCGTGGCGGACGGTTCATGCAGCTCCTCGAGGGGCCGGAGTTCAGCGTGTCCGACCGCCTGAACGTGATCCGGCGGGACGACCGGCACCACGACTTCGAGGTGCTCATCGAGGAGCAGATCAGCACCCGACGCTTCGACGGGTGGGAGATGGCGTACAAGCCGCTCGACGACGCGTCGGTGCGGGACGTCCCCGGGTTCAGTACGTTCCTCGCCGACGAGACCGGCTTCGCGCCGTCGTTCGACCACACCGATGCCGCGTGGTTGCTCGACTGGTTCCGGAGCGAGACCCCGCTGCCGCGACCGTAGTCGGCCCGTCGGCCCGTCGGCCCGTCGGATGCAGGAACCCGCAGTCCGAGTGCTGGTGGACGCCGGTTCTGTGCATCCTCGGACGGGACCGGGCCGAGTCGCGGACGGGAGGCGCGGTGCCGGCCCGCCCCGCTCCTCCCGTCCGACTGGCGGATCAGCCGGGCAGCAGCGCGCGCACCTGCTCGGCGACCAGCTCGGGCCGCGCGATGAACGGGTGGTGCCCGGTCGGGAGGTCGACGGAGCGCGTCGCACGCGCCGCGTGGAACCGCTGCAGCTCGACGGACGTGCTCCGGTCCTCGGTGCAGACCAGGAAGGTCGAGTCGACACCCTGCCATCCGGCCGCCGTCGTCTCGGTCCCGAACGCGGCGAGCGCCTGTGCGGTGACCCGGTCCCAGGCCTCGCCGGCGACGGACTCCGGGACGTCCTGCAGGAACCGCGCCCGGAACGACGTCGCGTCGAGGCCCGCGACACTGATCGTGCCGTCGTTGTTCGGCGCGACCTGGACGGGATCGGGCTCGCCGCTCATGATCGACCCCTGCGACGCCCCGACGTCCGGCAGGTACGAGCTGATGAGCAGCAGGTGTCGGACGGCCGGATGCGTCCCGGCCTCGGCGATCACCGTCCCGCCGTACGAGTGTCCGACGACGATCGCGCCCTCGGCGGGGTCCACCTCGTCGAGGGCACGGCGGAGCGCGGCGGCGTCGGCGCGGAGTCCGCCGCCGATCTCGTCCGGGGTGCCCTCACCGCACGACGGCACGCGCAGTGCCCGGCTCGCGATGCCGTCCCCGACGAGCAGGTCGGCGGTGGGCTGCCACCACCATGCGCCGTCGCGCACCAGGGCGCCGTGTACGAAGAGCAGGTCCATGAGGGCAGGGTACGCACTGCGGGGCCGTCAGGAGCGGAGCACCCGCACCGACCCCGCGATGACGGTGGCGTCCTCGGCGAGCGCGACGGCCGCGTCCGGAGCACCGGTGACCCCGCCGACCGCCTTGCGCGCCAGGTACCCGGCGAAGCTGCCGAGGAGCGCGCCGACACCGCCGAGGATCGCGCTCTCGAGCGCGCGGTTCTTCGGACCCGTCGTCCCGATCGCCAGACCGACGAGGGCGCCCGTCCCGATCCGCCCGACGAGTCCACCGGGGCTGATCCGGGCCGGGGTCTTCGGCAGCTTGTCCCCGACGAGCTCCCCGATCGCCGCCGCGACGAGCACGCCTCGGCCGATCGGCGAGCGGAACATCGCCCACTGCTGCCACGAGCCCGCGAGCGCGGGGTCGTCGTGGTGGAACGCGAGGGCGGCGAGCGGGGTGGCGGCGCGTCCTCCGGTGAAGGCTCCGAGGAGCAGGGAGCGGACCGCGGTGTGCTTGTTCGACATGCGAGCGACGCTACGCGCGGCACCCCGGAACCGGCTCGGGACGGCGGCGTCCGATCCGCGGTCTGCCGGGCCCGGGTGCCGGACGGGAGGCACGGGGCGGGGCCGACCCGTCCCTCCCGTCCGTCAGGTGGTCGTGACCATCGCGTCGATCGCCCGCATCGCCGTCGCGAAGATCGTGAGCACCGGGTTCACCCCGCCGTTCGTGACGTGCACCGAGCCGTCGACGATCCGCAGGTTGTCGTGTCCCCAGACGCGTCCGAACGGGTCGACGACCGACGTCCGTGGGTCCGCGCCCATCCGGAGCGTCCCCGCCTGGTGTTGGCCGGCGCTCACCCCGGTCAGCGGGCCGACCATCTCGGCCACCCGGACCGCCCCGGCGGCGCGGAGCCAGTCGGCGCTCCGAGCGCTCGTGTGGTCGCGGGCCCGGACGTCCTCCGGATGGGCGCCACCGCTCAGCCGGGCGACCGGGATGCCGTACCGGTCGGTCACGCGCGGGTCGACGCGGACGCGCGAGTCGGCAGCGGTGACCTCCTGGATCGGACCCATCAGCCGTGTGCTCCGCCGGACGAGGTCCCGCATGCCGCGCTTGCTCTCGATCCCGGAGCGGGGGAGCAACCCGAGGCCGGTGAGGGAGGCGTAGGTGTTCGACGGGGTGGCGACGAACTCGTCCGCGATGATCCCGCCCGCGACGACGCCCGGGACGCCGTGCCGGAAGTCCGTCGTCGCGATCGAGGGCCCCGGTCCGATGCCGTCCTCCACCACGTCGTCGAAGACACCCACCGCGCCGCCGTACCGGTGTCCCTGCAGGTGCCGGCCGACCAGGTCGGTGTCGTTCCCGATGCCGTTCGGCTCCCGGTCGCTCGGACTGTTGAGGAGCAGCCGCGCGGACTCGACGGCGCCGGCGGAGACGACGACCTCGGCGGCGTCGACGTCCGCGTGCCAGTCGCGGCCGTCCACCGTGCCGACGAGCGCGACCCCGATCACCCGTCCCGCTGCGTCCGTCCGGAGCCGCGATGCCCGGGTCCTGAGGACGATCGAGGCGTTCCCGGTCGCGAACGCCCGCGGGAGCATCGTGTTCTGGCTGCCGTTCTTGGCGTCGACCGGGCAGGCGAACCCCACGCACATCCCGCAGTGCTCGCATGCCGTTCGCCCGAGGTAGGGGACGGAGTTCACGAGGAGCGGGACGTGCACCGTCGACCAGCCGAGCTCCCGCGCGGCGCGGGCGAGACGGTCGCGCCGCGGGCCCGCAGCGACCGGGGGCATCGGCAGCGGACGGGCGCGGGGGCCGGCCCAGGTGCCGTTGCCGTCGTCGCCGCCGCCGCTCACGCCGAGCTCCGTCTCCGCTCGGTCGTACCAGGGGGCGAGGTCCTCGTAGCGGATCGGCCAGTCGGCGAGGCTGCTGCCGTCCGGGACGCCGTGGTCGGTCGCCATCGTGAAGTCGCGCGGGGCGAACCGCCACGCCTGCGCGCCGTACACGCGGGTCCCGCCACCCGCCGTGACCGCGTTGTTGTTCCAGGCCCCGTCCGACGGCCGGACGATGCGGTCGCCGTCGGCGTCGGACACCACCCGGGGGTTGCCGAGGTCCACCGGCCCGGAACGGGGTGCGATCCCCCAGGTGGACCGCGGGTTCCGGATGTGGTCGTGGGCGAGTTCGTCGGTGACGGGCCAGGAGCCCGCCTCGACGACGAGCACACGTCGGCCGGACTCGGCGAGCCCGCACGCCGCGACACCGCCGCCGGCCCCCGAGCCGATGACGATCGCGTCGTAGCGGGGGGCGAGGTCGGCCGGGTGCGTGACGACCGGACGCGCCGTGGGCACCGGGACGGGGACGCTCCAGCCGTCGGGGGGACCGGGCCGCCACCCGACCATGTCCCACGAGCGCTCGCCGCGGTTGCCGCCGTTCCGCTCGTCGGCGTAGTAGCCGGCGGCCACGATGCCGGTGAACCAGTCGCGGTCCGTCTCGGGTCGGGCCGGCGCCGGCCCGGCGGGCCGGTCCTGCGTCGGCTCCGCGGCCTCGGCCGGCGTCGGCGTCGTGACCTCGTCCTGCGTCGGCGCCGCGGGGTCGGGCTGGTCCGCCTCGAGGACCCGTCGTACGCGCTCGAGCCAGTCGGGACGGTCCGTGAGCACCCGCGCGAGGAAGTCGAGCCCGCCCGCCTCCGACGCGGAGGGATGCTCGTCGGCCGGGACCACCCGGTCCATCAGCGATCTGAGGCGGTCCGCATGGTCGCGGACGAACACACGGACGGCGCCCGGGACCGCGTCGTCGGACCGGGGGGCCGCGTCGTCGGAGCGGGGGACCGCGTCGTCGGCCACGGTCAGACCACGACGGAGCCGAGCACCCGGTGTGCGATCGAGATCGACGCACCGGACACCACCGACCGCGGCGAGGACAGGAACGCCACGAGGTCGGCGATCTGCGCGGGGCTCGACTCCCCGCCGGCGCCGGGCTGCACGACCGCGGACGGTGTGTCGGTCACGGTGCCCGGGTTCACCACGTTCACGGTCACGCCCGTCCCGGCGAGCTCGTCGGCGAGGTTCTTCGCGATGACGTTCACCGCGGCGTTCCGGAGCGATGCCGTGATGTTCCCGGACAGGTAGGCGTTCTGCCCGCTGATCACGACGACCCTGCCGGACCCGCGGTCGCGCTGCCCGGGGAGGACGGCGTTCGCGACCCGGAGGAACCCGAGCGCCTTGCCGTCGATCGCCTGCATGACCTGGTCGGGGTCGGACCTCCGCGCGGGGTCGAGGGTGCCGGCACTCGGGGCAGCCGTGACGACCAGCACGTCGATGCCCCCGTGCGCGGCGACCACCTGGGCGATCCCGGCGTCGACCGAGGCCTGGTCGGCGGTGTCCATCGTCACGGCGGTGTCGTCGACGCCCGCGGCGCTCCGGGAGGCGATGACGACGGTGGCTCCCTCCGCGCGGAGTCGGTCGGCGACGGCGGCGCCGATGTAGCCTGCCCCGCCGACGACGAGCGCGACACGGCCGTTCAGTTCGAGATCCATGCCCCCGACGCTATTCCGGCTGCCGGACACGTGCTCGCCCGACCGCCGAGCGTGCATCATCGCCCGGTCGTCGGCGGTCGGACGCGGCGGAACTGCACGCTCGCGGCGCGGACGGGAGGCGCGGGGCGGACGATCCGCGCGCCTCCCGTCCGTCAGGCAGTCGCGTCAGACCGCGATGGTCTCGCCGTCGGCGAGGGTCACGAGCTCGATGCCGGTCAACTGCTCGGCGAAGCGTGCGGAGGAGGCACGGCCGGCATCGCTCAGCATCAGGTCGTGGATCTGCACGGCACGGGTCGGCGCGACCGCACGGATGAAGTCGACGAGCGCCGCGAGCCCCGACCACGGACCCGAGGTCGGCACGAGGAGCGTCTCGACCGCCGTCGACGGCACGAGGTAGGCGTCCCCGGGGTGGTACACGTTCCCGTCGACGACGTACCCGACGTTCACGATCACCGGGATGTCGGGGTGGATGACCGCGTGCTGTCCGCCGACGACCTCGACCGCGAAGCCGGACGCCTGGAACGTGTCACCCGGTGAGACGGTGGTCACACGGCCGTCGTGCGCGCCGAGCTCGTCGGTGACGCTCGCCGGCGCCCACACGCGCAGTCCGGGCTGGGTATCGAGGGCGGCTGCGAGGACCCCCGCGTCGAAGTGGTCGGGGTGGGCGTGGGTGACGAGCACGGCGGTCGTCCCCGCGACGAGGTCCGCCGAGTTCGGGGTGTAGGCACCGGGATCGATGACGAGCGAGCGGTCGCCGTCGGTGAGCACGACGGTCGCGTGGGTGTACTTGGTGAGGTCCATGTGGCAACTGTACAGTCTGCCTGTATTCTTCGTCCATGGACCCCGATGACCGGCAGCGTGCCTTCACCCTCGACGACGCCGACGAGCTCCGCAGGGCGATCGGCGGGAGCGTGCGTGCGATCCGGCGCTCCGAGACGGCACCGGCCGGGCAGATCGAGGTCCTCGGGTTCCTCGCGCGCGACGGTGTGCACAGCATCGCCGCCCTCGCTCGGCTGCGACGCGTGCGACACCAGACGATGAGTGCGGCGGTCGCGGAGCTCGAACGGCAGGGTCTCGTGACGCGGGCCGCCGACCCCGGCGACGCCCGCGGCGTGCTCGTCTCGCTCACCGCGGCCGGAGCGGCGACGATCGCACGGTCCCGGCTGGAACGGTCCGCGCGCATGCTCGCCGCCGCCGAGCGAGCGCTCGACCCGTCCGAGCGGGCGGTGCTCGTCGAGGCAGCGGCGGCGCTCGACAAGCTGGCGGCGGCGCTCCTCGAGGACGAGGCGGGCTGACCCAGGCCGATGCCGGACCAATCCGTCCGGGGCTCGGCGGCGAATACATCACAACCGAGGCAAACGCCTCGCACTGACGGATCAGCAACGGCTCCCACACGGTGGGAAGCCCTGCACGGCGCCCTTGTCCGGGCGCATTCCGTCGTGTCCACAGCACGGGAAAGCTCGTCATCATGCGCAAGTTCACCAAGACCACCGTCAGCATCGCCGCCGCAGCAGCGATCATCGCCGGTGGTGCCGGGTTCGGCCTCACCGCCGCGAACGCCGCTCCGGCCCACTACGCCGCCGCGTCCTCCTCGAAGATCCCGGCGCCCGTCGCCTCGGTCCCCGATGTCCTCGGCGGCAACACCGCCGTCGCACTCGACTCAGGCTTCACCGGCGCGCTCAAGACCCTCGGCCTGACCCCGGGCGTCACCGGCTCGGCGACGCTGACGGACGGCTCGGTGCACTTCCCGATCACCGCCGGTGCCGTCACGTACTGGTCCCCGACGGGCTCCTACCGCCCGTACGTCCAGGGCATCCTGGCGCACGAGGGCTCCGGCCTCTCCCTGACGGCCGGTTCGACGACCGTCACCCTGTCGAACTTCACCGTCAACCCGGGCAGCAGCAAGCTGTACGGCGACGTTTCCGTCAACGGCGGCACCCCGATCACCCAGGCGTACCTGTTCTCGCTCCACGGTGGGACGCTCAAGCCCCTCCAGCTCCAGGGCGACGACGCGATCCTGACCGGCACCACCGTGCACGTGTCCTCCGACGCTGCGGCGCTGCTGAACAAGACCTTCAGCACCGACGCCGTCAAGCCGGGGCTCCTGGTGGGCGTCGCCACCATCACTGCTCAGATCAAGTAAGCGACGCAGCGCTCTCCCGACCGCTCCCCCAGCGGGAGCGGCCTCGCACCACGAGGCAGTCACACAGCGAACGGCCCGCCGGCATCCGGCGGGCCGTTCGTCGTAGCGCTCAGGCGGCGGGCGTGGCCGCGTCGCGGTTCGCCTCGAGGATCACCCGGAGCGCCTGCAGGCCGTCCCGGGCGCGGGTCTTCGCGGTGGCGACCTTGACGCCGAGGAGCTGCGCGGTCTCCACCCCGCTGAGGTCGCGCAGGTAGCGGAGCATCACGGCCTCGCGCTGCAACGGCGTCAGCTGCAGCAGTGCGTCACGGAGCTCCTCGACGTCGTCCATCGCGTCGAACCGGTCGCTCGCGCTGTGGTCGACGTCCTCGTGGTCGCGGATGCCCACCCGACGATCCCGGTTCGCCGCAGCCTGCGCCGAACGGATCCGGTCGACGGCCCGCCCGTGCGCCACGCGGTGCAACCACGTGGAGACCTTCGCCCGCGACGGGTCGAAGCGCGCGGCGTTCTCCCAGACGTGCAGGAACACCTCCTGCAGGACCTCCTCCGACTGGGCGTGGTCGACGAGGCGCCGTTGCACGTACGCGAGCAGCTGCCGGGACATCCGCCGGTACAGCTCGGCGAACGCGAGTCGGTCCCCGTCGCGGATGCCGGCGAGGAGCGCCTCGTCGGACTCTGTCGACCAGACTCGACGCGGAGCGGGACGTACGGCCATGGGGAACTCCACGTGGGATCCGAGATCGGCGCGAGAGACGTCGCACCGGGGGACTCTCACTGTAGGCACCGGATCGGATCGGGGTTGCCCCCAGTCCGGGCTGGTGAGCCTGTCCGATCGACGCGGACGCTGGAACGACGCTCGGATTCCTCCGCGTACCGTGCACCTCGTCACCGGGGACCTGCCCCGGTGGACGCAACGAGCGGAGGCAGTCATGCGCGCAGTCGTCTACAACGGACCCCACGACGTCAGTGTGGAGGAGGTGCCCGATGCGACCATCGAGCGACCGACCGACATCCTCGTGCGGGTGACCGCCACGAACATCTGCGGTTCCGATCTGCACATGTACGAGGGTCGCACCGACATCGAGACCGGCAGCGTCTTCGGCCACGAGAACCTCGGCGAGGTCATCGCGGTGGGTGACGGCGTCGAGAAGGTCCAGGTCGGCGAGCGTGTCGTGCTCCCGTTCAACGTGGCATGCGGCTTCTGCAAGAACTGCGAACGCGGCTGGTCGAGCTTCTGTCTCACGATGCAGCCGAAGCCGGATGCCGCCGGCGCCGCCTACGGGTACGCCGACATGGGCCCGTACCGCGGCGGCCAGGCGGAGCTGTTGCGCGTCCCGTTCGGCGACTACAACGCACTCCGGCTCGGCGAGGACTCCGTCGAGAAGGAGAACGACTACGCGATGCTCTCCGACATCTTCCCGACGGGATGGCACGGCACCGAGCTCGCCGGCGTGAAGCCCGGCGACACGGTCGTGGTCTACGGCGCGGGTCCCGTCGGGTTGATGGCGGCCCTGTCGGCCACCATCAAGGGCGCGGCGCGGGTGTTCGTCGTCGACCGCCAGGCGGATCGTCTGCGGCTTGCCGAGTCGATCGGCGCGATCGCGATCGACGACTCGAAGGTCGACCCGGTGCAGACCGTCCTCGACGCGACGCTCGGCCTCGGAGCCGACTGCGGCGTCGAAGCCGTGGGCTACCAGGCGCACGACGGCCAGGGGAACGAGCAGCCGAACCTGGTGCTGAACCGCCTGATCGCCTCGGTCCGCTTCACGGGCGGCATCGGCGTCGTCGGCGTGTACCTCCCGGAGGACCCGGGAGCGTCCGACGAGCTCGCCAAGAAGGGGCAGATCGCGCTCGACTACGGCACGTTCTTCTTCAAGGGCCAGCACATGGGCACTGGTCAGGCCCCGGTGAAGCGCTACAACCGGCAGTTGCGCGACCTGATCGCCGGCGGCAAGGCGGAACCGTCCTTCATCGTCAGCCACGACCTGCCCCTGGAGCAGGCACCCGACGCGTACAAGCACTTCGACGCACGCGACGACGGCTGGACCAAGGTGGTGCTGCACCCCACTTCCGCCTGAGTCCCGGTCCGGGTCAGCCGCGGTGCGTCCTACCATGCGCGTCTGCCCGGGGGGTGTCCGTGTCGCCGTGCGGGCACCCTCGGGCCTGACCGTGCACCTGTGCGCCAGACCGTCACGACATGGACGCTCACGAGGAACGGAACCCGACGACCCTGAAGGAGGTCCCGGAATGACTGATCGGTACTTGCGGTACGGCCCGGACGTGGAGCAGGAGCAACCGCACGAGGCGGAGGACATCGCGGCGCTCCGTGAGACGTTCGCGGAGATCCGGGCCGAGGCGTTCGAGAAGCTCCGGCATGCGGTACGGGATGCGCACGCGAAGAGCCACGGAGTCCTGCGTGGGACGTTGCGCATCGCTGATGGCCTCCCGGCGGAGCTTCGTCAGGGACTGTTCGCCCGGTCCGGAGACCACCCGGTCATCGTTCGGTTCTCGACCGCCCCGGGCGACATCGTCTCCGACGGGGTCGGTTCGGCCCTCGGGATGGCGATCAAGGTGCTCGAGGTCGACGGGCCGAAGGTCCTCCCGGGCGACCCGCAGCCGCGGACGCAGGACTTCCTCCTCGTGAACCACCCGACGATCTCATCCGGGGACGTCCACACCTACCGACGGGACCAGGCGGTGTTGCTGCAGACCTCGAAGGCGCCGGAGAGTGTGCAGCTCGTGGCCACCGCCGCGATGCGTGGTGCTGCGAACGTGCTGCGGGGCGTGGGTGTCGACCGGACGGGAGGGCCGGCCGGGCAAGCGAAACCGCACGTGCATCCACTCGGGGAGACGTACTGGTCGCAGGGAGCGCTCCGGTACGGTGACCATGTCGCCAAGGTCTCGGCGGCCCCGGTGTCGGGGAACCTCACCGATCTGACCGGTGAGCACGTCACCGTGCGAGAACCGTCCGCGTACCGGGATCTGACGAGTGCGTTCTTCACCGAGGGCGGGGGGATCTGGGAGCTCCGGGTGCAGTTGGCCACCGACCTCCACACGACGCCTGTGGAGGACGCCTCGGTGCCCTGGCCGGAAGACGTCACGCCGTACCGTGCCGTCGCGACCCTCGTCATCGATCCGCAGGACTCCTCGTCGCCGCCCCGACGCGTGTTCGGTGACGACGATCTGTCGTTCAACCCGTGGCACTGCCTCGTCGAGCACCGGCCGCTCGGCTCGATCCAACGGGTCCGGCGACCCGTGTACGACGACTCGACGACGTACCGCTCGATGATGAACGCTCGGCCGCTCGGCGAACCGGACGGGGTCGACCAGATGCCGAGCTGATCGTCCGAGTCTGCGTCCGATCGACGCGGACGTCGGAACGTCGCCCGGTGACGCAGTCGCAGCAGTCTCACGTCAGCGCAACGACCGGATCATGCCCTGGAGCGCGCGGAACGCACCGGCCTGCTCGGCAGCGCTCATGCCGCCGAGCATCCGCACCTCCACCGACCGCACGGCCGCACTCGCCGCCGCGAGGTGCTCGCGGCCGCGATCGGTGAGCTGGGTCGGGAGCGCCTTGCCGACCGGTGCCGCGGACGGACGGGTCACGACGCCGTCCCGTTCGAGGGCCTGCAACAGCACGTTCATCGACTGGCGCGTCACGAAGGCGCCGCGGGCCAACTCGGAGTTCGACAGGCCCGGCCGCTGCGCGAGCAGCTCGAGGCACGAGTAGTGCGTGACGGTCATCCCGAGCGGACGGAGCACTGCCTCCATCGCGGCACGGAGTGCGCTCGAGGCCTCCTTCAGCAGGTAGCCCAGGGACGTCTCGAGATCGATCGCGGCCGCGTCTTGACTCATGTCAGTATTCTGACATAGGTTGGTCGATGTCAGAAGACTGACACGATACGACACCAAGGAGCACACCATGCCCGTCACCGGCCCCGACTTCATCTCCCTGCAGGCTCGCGACCTCGAAGCATCGCAGACGTTCTACGAGCAGTACCTCGGCCTGGTCCGGTCCCCCGCCGGCCCGCCGCACGCCGTGGTCTTCCAGACGACCCCGATCGCCTTCGCCCTCCGCGACGTCGTGCCCGGCACCGACCTCGACGCGGTCCCGCAGCCCGGCATCGGTGCCGCCGTCTGGCTGCACGCCACGGACGTCCAGGCCATCCACGACGCGCTCCTCGCCGACGGACACACCATCGTCGCCGCTCCGATCGACGGCCCGTTCGGCCGGACCTTCACCTTCGCCGACCCGGACGGGTACCACGTCACGCTCCACGACCGCGCCTGACCCCGGGGACCGCGCCTGACCCCGGGACCGCCCCCGACCCCCGGGACCGCTCCTGACGGCGGGTCGGGGGGCGACCGGCTCCCGGACGGGAGGCGCGGTGCGGGCCCGCCGCGCGCCTCCCGTCCGGTCCGTGGTCACGACCCGTCGGGTGCCGGACTACCCCTTCAGGCCCGCCGAGGCCATGGTCGCGACGAACTGCTTCTGCGCGAACAGGAACAGCAGGATGAGCGGCAGGGTCGCGACGACGTTGCCGGCCATGAGCAACGACCAGTCCGTCCGGCGGACGCCCTGGAAGTTCGTGAGTCCGAGCTGCAGCGTGAAGGCGTGCTCGTTGTTGATCGCGACGAGGGGCCACACCAGGTCGTTCCACGAGCCGAGGAGCGTGAAGATCGCGAGCGTGGCGAGTGCCGGCCGGGCGAGCGGGAGCACGATCCGGAAGAACACCTGCAGCCGCGTGCACCCGTCGATCATCCCGGCCTCCTCGAGCTCGGCCGGGAGCGACAGGAAGAACTGACGCATCAGGAAGATCCCGAACGCGGACGCGAGCCACGGCACGATGGCCGCGCCGAGGTGGTCCACCAGGTGGAGCCGCGCGAACATCACGTACGTCGGGATCATCAGCAGCTGCGACGGGATCATGATCGTGGCGAGGACCGCGAGGAACCCGAACGTCCGACCCGGGAACCGCAGGCGGGCGAACCCGTAGCCGGCGAGCGAGCAGAGCACGAGGTGCGAGACGATGGCGGACGCCGAGACGATGACGGTGTTGAGCAGCCAGTGCAGGATGTCCGACTCGGCGAACAGCCGGTCGTAGCCGTTCATCGTGAACTGCGTCGGGATGAACGGCGGCGGGAACTTGTTGATCTCCGACGCCGGCTCCAGCGAGGTCAGGAACATCTCGATGAACGGCAGCAGGAACACGAACGACACCGGCACGAGGAACAGGTGCCAGGGGCTGAACGGCCAGCGGCGGCGACGGACGGTCGGGCGGCGCAGTCCGGCGACGGCGACGGCGTCGCGTCGGGTCGGGGTGCTGAGGACACGGGTCTCGACGGACATCAGAACGAGCTCCTCCCGGCGCGACGCTGCACGAGCGTGACGACGACCGTCACGATCAGGGTGACGAAGAACATCGCGTACGCGATCGCGGATCCGTACCCGAACTGCAGGCTCTGGAACGCCGTCTTCCACAGGTAGTAGACGATGGTCTGCGTCGCGTCGAGCGGACCACCGCGCGTCGTGGCGTACACGAGGTCGAACAGCTGGATCGCCTGCAGCGTCTGGTAGATCGCGACGAAGGCCGTCACCGGTCCGAGCTGTGGCCACACCACCCGCCAGAACGTCTGCCAGGCGTTCGCGCCGTCGATCCTCGCGGCCTCGATGACGTCGGCCGGCACGTCCTGCAGGGCCGCCAGGTAGATGACCGTCGTGAACGCCGCCTGCCCCCACAGCGACATGATGATGATCACGACCATCGCCTCGCCGCGGTCCTCGAGCCAGCCCTGCTGCGGCAGGTGGAGCACCCGCAGGACGTTGTTGATGATCCCGAACTGCGGGCTGAACAGGTACGTCGTCAGGATCCCCGTCGCTGCCGCCGACGCCACGAACGGCACGAAGATCGCGGTCCGGTAGAGGCCGATGAACCGGATCCGCCGGTTGAGCGCCACGGCGAGGAACAGGCCGAGGAGCAGGGACGCAGGGACGAACAGCACCGTGTAGAGCACCGTGTGCAGGACGGCGGCCTGCACACCGGCGTCGGTCACGAGGTCCTGGTAGTTCTGCGTGCCGACGAACGAGGCCGGACTGAACCCGTCCCACGACTGGAACGAGAGGATGAGTGCCCAGACCCCCGGGAACAGGGTGAGCCCGAGCACGATCACCAGTGCGGGGGCGACGAAGCCCCAGCCGGCGAGGCCTTCCCGGGTCCGGCGGGCCGACTGACCCCGCCGGGCTCGGTCGTCACCCGGTGCGGTGTGCTCGCGTCCGGTCGGTCGCAGTGCGAACGTCGTCATGGGATGTCCTCCTAGCCCTGGCGGAGCGCCTTGTCGGCGGCGACGGTCGCCGTCCGGAGTGCCTCGCGTGGTCGGCCGTCGCCCTGGAGCACGCGCGCGACGGCGTCGCCGAATGCCTCGGACAGGCCGTTGTAGCCCGGGACGGTCGGCCGGGTCTGTTTCGCGTTCGCCGAGTTCGCCTGCATCGTCGCCAGTCCCGGCAGTGCCTCGGCGGCCTTGCGGAACGCGTCGCTCGACGCCTCGCTCGACCGGAGGGGCAGGTTGCCGACGGCGATGTTGAACCGCTCGTCCTGCTCCTTCGACGTCAGCCACCGCACGAAGTCCTTCGCCCAGTAGGCGCGGTTGACGTCCTTGTTGTCGAACAGCGTCCAGAGGTCCGGCCCGGACACCGTCTGGTGGTCCCCGTTCGTGCCCGGCAGCTGGACGACGCCGTACGAGGTCCCGGCGGTCTTCAACGCCGAGAGCTCCCACGGTCCGGAGGTGATCATCCCGATCCGGTCGCTCTCGAACAGCTGCGCGAACTTGGTGTCCGTCTGGTCCAGGTACACGCTCTCGTCGTCGACGGCCATGCGCTGCAGGAACGTCAGGGCGTCGACCCCCGCCTCGGAGTCGAACGCGGCGCGCTTGCCGTCCTTCGTCAGGATCGAGCCGCCGTTCTGCCACAGGTGGGGCCACATCTGCCAGGTGGTCTCCTCGCTCCCCGAGACCGAGTAGCCGTACCCGTACGTGTGGCTCGTCGGGTCGGTCAGCTGCTTCGCGGCGCGGCGGAAGTCGTTCCAGGTCCAGTCCGCCGTCGGGTAGGCGACATGGGCGCGGTCGAAGATCGTCCTGTTGTAGAGGAGGGAGATGTTGTCGACGACGGCGGGGAACCCGATGACCTTCCGGCCGGTCGGCTGTGCGGTGCCGCGCGCCGCCGCGGTGAACTCGTCCCAGTGCAGGTCCGGGTCGGCGATCTCGTCCCGCAGGTCGAGCGTGCGCCCGGACCGCTCGAGCTGGCTCGCCCAGGACCCGAAGGTGTAGGAGATGTCCGGGGAGTCGTTCCCGGCGAACGACGCGGCGAGCTTCTGCAGCAGCTCGTCGGTCGAGGACGCACCGGGGGACATGTCGATCGAGACGTTCGGGTGGTTCCGCTGGTACTCGGCGACGAGCGCCTGCAGCAGCTTCTCCGCCTGGTCGCTCTGCCCGGACCACATCGTCAGGCGCACGGGTGCCGCCGGGTCGAGCTTCGTGGCGCCCGGGGTGGCGCAGCCCGCGAGCGCGGTCGACGCGGCCACGGCGAGCATCGCGCCGATCGCCGACCGCCGCGTCCACTCCGCGGGGCGGCCTCCTGGTCGAGTCATCGTCGACTCCTTCCGTCGTCGTTCGGGGACGACCATGTGCGTCGGGTCGGCCGTCGTGGTTCCGGGGCGACGGCCGAGGTTCGGGTGGGACCGGTCAGATGGCCGACGTCGGGACCTGCACGCGCAGGGGTTCCGGCAGGAGGTCACCGTGCGCGGCGACCATGTCGTTGCAGAGGTCCCAGATCTGCTCCGGGGTCAGGGTCGAGGACGCGTTCGGGTCCATGAGCACCGCCTGGCGGACCGCGACCGGGTCACCCGTCAGTGCCGCGTGCACGGTGAGCTCGTTCACCGACACGTACGGCCGGTTGAGCGCCGCGGCCTGGACGGGCAGATTCCCCATCGGCTGCGGAGCGATGCCCGCGGCACCGACCGTCGTCGGCACCTCGACCACACACCCGGCGGGCAGGTTGTCGATGAGCCCGTCGTTGACGACGTTCGCGTGGATCTCCCGCTCGGTCCCGGTCACGAGCGAGTGGATCACCTGGGGGGCGTACTCCGCGGCCTCGTCCTCGAGGTGCAGTGGCGTCCCCGCGGCGAGCGCCCGTTCGGCGGCCTCGAACTCGGCGACGTTGTCCTCGGAGATCCCGATGTACTCGAGCGGCCGGAGCCGGAACCGTTCGATCTGGTCGGCCGAGCGGAGGAACCACGACAGGTACTCGGAGGAGTGCTCGCTCGTCTCCGTCGGGTAGTACCCGATGCGACGGAACACCTCGACGCGCACGCGCCGCTCGAGCTCGGGGTCCTGGCGGATGCGCTCGCGGAGGCGTGGGTAGAGGTCCTCGCCGTCGGCGGTCCACTCCAGGAGCCAGGCCTGGTGGTTCACGCCGGCCGCCCGGAACCGGGTCTGGTCGACGTGGAGCCCGACGAGCTCGGCGAGGTCGTGCGCCGTCCAGTAGACGCTGTGGCACAGTCCGAGCGCCGTGATCTCGGGCGCGACGACGTCGGCCCACCAGATGTTCATGGCCATCGGGTTCGTGTAGTTGAGGAGGATCGCGGCCGGGGCGACCTCGCGCATGTCGGCGGTCAGCCCGCTCAGGAACGGGAACGTGCGGAGCGCGCGGAACACCCCGCCGACACCGGTCGTGTCGCCGATCGTCTGGTGCAGGCCGTACCGTTCCGGGATCTCGAGGTCGGTCCGCGTCGCGGCGATGCCACCGATCTGCACCATGTCGACGACGAAGTCCGCGCCGGCGAGGGCTCGACGCCGGTCCGTCGTGGCCGTGATGTCGATCGGCCTGCCGAACCGCTCGCTCACCTGGTGGGCCGTGCCCTCCGCGACCGCGAGGCGACGCTCGTCGACGTCGAAGAGGCAGAGGTCGAGCCGGGGCAGGTCGTCGTAGCGGAGGAGGTCGGCGAGCAGCTGCCGGGTGAAGACGACGCTGCCCGCCCCGATGAACACAACACGGGTCATGGGGACGAATATCGGCGAGGCCGTGCGGCGGCACAAGCGGATCGAGCGAACCAGTCAAGGGGAATGAGTGGTGACGCCCCCCGAGGTCGCCGTCAGACCACGAAGACGTCCACGCCGGCCGCCCGGATCGCGGCCACCGCGTCGGCGGGCGCCTGGTCGTCGGTGACGAGCACCGCGACGTCCCGGATGTCGCCCATGGGTGCCGTCGTCCGGCGGCCGACCTTCGAGCCGTCGCACACCACGACGACCCGCTCAGCACCCGCGACCATCATCCGGTTCGTGCGCGCCTCGGTGTCGTCGTGCGTGGTGATCCCGCCCTCGGCGCTGATGCCGTCGGTGCCGAGGAACGCCGTGGCGACCGTCGACGCTGCGAACGCCGCCTCGGCGAGGGGACCCACCGCCTCCAGGGAGGCCCTGCGGAGCGTCCCACCCGTCAGGATCGTCGTGACGTGCGGGCTGCGGGACGCCTCGAGGGCGATCGTCACGGCGTTCGTCACGATGGTCAGTCCGTGCCGGTCGCCGAGCGCACGGACGACCGCCTGCGTCGTCGTGCCGCCGCTCACCGCGATCGCCTGCGGCCCCGGCGGCAGCAGGCGCGCTGCCAGCCGGGCGATCTTCTGCTTCGACTCGCTGGCCTCCGACCCGCGCATCATGACGGGCATCTCGGTGAGCTCCCCGGCCGGCCGGACCCGCCCGTACGTCCGCGCGACCAGTCCGCGGGCGTCGAGCTCGCTGAGGTCGCGCCGGAGTGTCGCGGCCGACACCCCGAGCCGTCCGATGAGGTCCTCGGTCCCGGCCTCGCCCTCGGCCCGGAGGATCGCGAGGATGTCGCGCATCCGGTCCCGGCGCTTGCGGGTCACGTCGGAGATGTCGCTCGTCATGGACACATCATCTTGCACGGTCGGCGGTCGAACCGCTCATTCCGAACGCTCGGATCCCGCGTCCACGTAGCCCTCCGGTCGGTCCGTCACGCACACTTGCGACAGCGACGGCCCGCCGGCGCGTCGACTCGAACCACCGCACCACGAGGAGCCCCCGTGACCGTGACCCCTGCGACCCGCGCGGTCGAGACGGCGACCCACGCCGAGATCCTGCAGCAGCCCGGCAGCTGGCACCGTCTCGCCGCGTCGATCACGGACCTCCGTGCGGGCCTCGACGGCTTCCTCGCCCCGGTCCTCGCCACCGACGGACTCCGCATCGTCCTCACCGGCGCCGGGACGTCGGCGTTCGTCGGCGACATCGCTGCCGAGACGCTCCGACGTCGCCTCGGCCGCCGGGTGGACTCGGTGGCGACGACCGACATCGTCTCGGACCCGCACGGCGTGTTCGCCGAGGACGCCCCGGTGCTCCTCGTCTCGTTCGCGCGCTCCGGGAACAGCCCGGAGAGCATCGCCGCCACCCGGATCGTCGACGCCGTCGCGCCAGGCGCGCACCACCTCGTGATCACGTGCGATCCGCAGGGCGTCCTCGCCCAGGAGCACCGGTCGGCCGACCGATCGTTCGTCCTCGAGATGCCGGCCGAGACGAACGACACGGGGTTCGCGATGACCTCGAGCTTCTCGACGATGCTCCTCGCTGCACTGCTGACCTTCCTGCCCGACCAGGCGGACGCCGTCGACCGGCTCGCGGAGGCGGCCGGCTCGCTCATCGACCAGGAGGCGCGGATCGCGTCGTTCGCGGACGGTGTCGAACGCGTCGTCTACCTGGGCAGCGGCGCGCTCCGCGGCGCCGCACGGGAGTCGGCGCTCAAGCTGCTCGAGCTCACCGCAGGCCGGGTCGTGTCCTTCTTCGACTCCCCGCTCGGCTTCCGGCACGGTCCGAAGGCGGTGATCGACGGCAGCACGCTCGTCGTCGTGCACGGCTCTTCCGACGCCTACACCGCCCGGTACGACACCGACATCCTCCGGGAACTCCGCGGCGACGGGGCGGTCCGCGTCGTGTCGGTCGGGGTCGCGGACGACGCGGACGGCTTCCCGCTCGACGGCATCGCCGACCTCGACGACGGGTTCCGGGCGGCCGCCACGGTCGTGTTCGCGCAGCTCCTGGCCCTGTCGGCATCCGTGCAGCACGGGTGCACGCCGGACAACCCGTTCCCGAGCGGCACCGTGAACCGCGTCGTGCAGGGCGTGATCATCCACGACCTGGCCGAGGACGCCGCGGAGTGACGTCGCTCTGGCTCGGGGTGGACGGCGGCGGCACGAAGACCGACTTCCTGCTGGCGGACGACCAGGGCCGCACGGTCGCCGAGACCCGGCAGCCGTCCTGCTACTACTTCGACACCGGACTCCGACTCGTGTCCGAGGTGCTCGGTGCCGGCGTCCGCTCGGTGACCGGACAGGCCGGGATCGGCCCGGCCGACATCGCGTTCGCGCACTTCGGCCTCCCCGGGTACGGCGAGGCGAGCCAGGACACGGCGGCCCTCGACGCGATCCCGGCGGAGTCCCTCGGCCACCACCGCTACACCTGCGGCAACGACATGGTGAACGGGTGGGCGGGGTCGCTGGCCGGTGCCGACGGTGTCAACGTCATCGCCGGGACGGGGTCGATGGCGTACGGCGAACGGGACGGCCTGACCTCCCGCGTCGGCGGGTGGAGCGAGGTCTTCGGCGACGAGGGCTCCGCGTACTGGATCGCGACCCGGGGCCTCGCCGCGTTCTCCCGGATGGCGGATGGTCGACTCCCGCGCGGGCCGTTGTACGGGATGCTCCGCGACCGGATCGGTGTGACGACGGACCTCGACGTCATCGGCGTCGTCGTCGACGCCTGGGGCGCGTCCCGCACCGCCGTCGCGGACCTCGCGAAGGTCGTCACCGCGGCCGACGAGGCCGGCGACGACGCCGCCGCGGAGATCGTCCGGCAGGCCGTGTCCGAGCTCGCGCTCCTCGTGACGACCGCGGTCACGGCGCTGCAGTACGGCGCGGACGAGGTCGTCCCGGTGTCCTGGTCCGGCGGGGTCTTCTCGTCGGAGCGGTTCCGTGCGGCGTTCGCCGACGAACTCGCCGACCGGGCACCGGAGTGCGACCTGCGAGCGCCGGTGCACGGGCCGTCGCTCGGGAGCGTCCTGTACGCGATGCGGCAGGCCGGTGCCACGATCCCCGTCCGCCTCGGCGCGGACGCTCAGCCCGGGGTCTGAGCCCGGTCGGGTCCGCTGCCGTCCCGTCGGAGCCGGGCGACGCTCGCGACGGTCGCCCCGGCCATCGCGACGACGATCACCACGAGGGAGACCCAGGTCGGGATCTCCGGCGCCCACTCGACGTGCTCCCCCCCGTTCAGGAACGGCAGCTCGTTCCCGTGCAGCGCGTGGAGGACCAGCTTGACGCCGATGAACGCCAGGATGAACGCGATCCCGTACTTGAGGTACTCGAGCCGCTCGAGGAGCCCGCCGAGCAGGAAGTACAGCTGTCGCAGCCCCATCAGGGCGAACACGTTCGCGGTGAACACGATGAACGCGCTCTCGGTGATGCCGAAGATCGCCGGGATCGAGTCGAGGGCGAACAGCAGGTCGGTCGTGCCGATGGAGACCAGGACGATCAGCAACGGCGTGAAGTGCCGGGTGCCGTCCGCGGTCGTCCGCAGCTTCATCCCGTCGAACGTGTCCGTGATGCGCACCCGGCGCCGCAGCAGTCGGATCAGCAGGCTGTCCTGCTGCCCGTCGTCGTCGTCGTCGCCGCGGAGCTGCTGGATCGCCGTCCACACGAGCCATGCGCCGAACAGGTAGAAGATCCAGGAGAAGTCCTCGATGAGCTGCGCGCCGACGAGGATGAACACCCCGCGGAGCACGAGCGCGATGACGATGCCCAGCATGAGGACCTCTTGCTGGATCTGCCTGGGCACCGCGAACCGCGCCATGATGATGACGAAGACGAAGAGGTTGTCGATGCTGAGGCTGTACTCGGTCAGCCAACCGGCGACGAACTGCCCCGCGGCGTCACCGCCCGCGAACACGGCCATGGCGACGGCGAACACGAGCGCGAGTCCGACGTACAGACCGACCCACGACCCGGACTCCCGCAGCGTCGGCACGTGCGGTCGACGCGCGACGATGAGCAGGTCCGCGAGCAGGATCGCGACGATCGCCACCATCGAACCCACCTCGAACACCACGGGGAGCTCGGGCATCCACCACTCTCCTCGTCTCGACGGCGCTCGGTCGGCGCTCGGGTCGGTGCACGCGCTCATGGCGGCACGTGCACATGGAGGCGCGCAGCGCGCCCGGTCGCAGGCACCGTTCCGACCCTAACGAAGCCCGG
Source organism: Curtobacterium phyllosphaerae (assembly GCF_049341865.1). Classification (NCBI taxonomy): domain Bacteria; kingdom Bacillati; phylum Actinomycetota; class Actinomycetes; order Micrococcales; family Microbacteriaceae; genus Curtobacterium; species Curtobacterium phyllosphaerae. The sequence continues at coordinate 48,348 of NZ_JBMPIU010000009.1, forward strand.
GCGGTCGCGCCCGACCGCGAGCATCGGTGCACCGCGGAACGCAGTTCCGCGGACGGACCCGGCCACCGGCGGTCCGACGCGACCGGTCAGGCCGTGAGCTGCTCGCTGAGCTCCCACAACCGACGGGCGTCCCCGGGGTCGAGCATCGCGGAGTTCGCCATCGACGGGATGCTGTCCGCGGTCAGCGGCAGCACGGTGTCGTCGAGCTCGGCCACGTCGTTGTCCTTGAGGTAGACCCCGCCGACGCCGTCGAGGAACGGACTGGCCGCACCGAAGACGATCGTCGCGGCGCCCTGTTCGATCGTCTTCGTGCCCCGCTCCGGGTCGATGACCGTCGCGCCGTCCTCGTCCACGAGTCCCTGGGCGCGGTACGACTCGACCCGCTCGGGCGCGTGCGGTCCCGGCCCGATCACCACACCGGGGTGCACCGCGACGGCGCGGATCCCGTCCGGCGCGGACCGACGGTCGAGCTCGACCGTGAAGAGGACGTTCGCACGCTTCGACTGTCCGTACGCAGCCGCCGGGTCGTAGCCGGTGGCGAAGTCGACGTCGTCCCACCGGATCTCGCCGAACCGCGCCGCACCCGAGGTCACGGTGACGACCCGTGCTCCGGAGGCCGCCCGGAGCGCGGGGAGGAGCGCTCGGGTCAGTGCGAAGTGGCCGAGGTGCGTCGTCGAGAAGGCCAGCTCGTGGCCGCGCGCGTCGAGGCGGAGCGCCGGACTGAACAGCACGGCCGCGGTGTTCACGAGCATGTGGAGCGGACGTCCCGCGTCGAGCCACCGGGCCGCGAACGCCGCGATCGAGTCGGGGTCGACGAGGTCGAGCTGTTCCACCCGGACGCCGTCGGTGCCGGCGAGCACCGCGCGGGCTCGCTCCGGGTCCCGCGCCGCGACGGTGACGTCCGCACCGGCTGCGGCGAGCGCGCGGGTGGCCGCCGCCCCGAGTCGGCCGTGGCCGCCGGTGACGATCGCCGTCCGGCCGGAGAGGTCGACGTCCGCGAGGACGTCGCGGGCGGTGGACGCGGCGGTGAACGGGGTGCCGAGCGGCGCCTGCACGGAGGTCATGCGTCCATCCTGCACCCGACGAGTTCCGCCACCGCCGTCCCCCAACCCGTCGGGTCCTCGCCCGCCGGCACGAAGGCCGACGAGTACCAGAGCACGAGGACGTCCCACCACCGGTGCTCGTCGGCGGTGAGCGGGTCAACGGACTCGTACCCGGCGAGGAACTCCCGGCGCACCGACTCCGGGACCGGGCCCCAGTCGTGGAAGAGCGTGCCGAGCAGCACCGCGGAACGGGCGAGCTCGACGACCCGGTGGTCGAACCGGAGCTCTTCGAAGTCGAGCACGGCCACGATCTCGGACCGGGTGCAGAGGATGTTCGCCGCGCGGTAGTCGCCGTGCACGAGCTGCAGCGGGAGGTCGGCCGTCGGCGCGGTGTCGAGCATCCGTCGGAGGAGTCGCCGCGCGGACGTCGTCGACGGGTCCGGGTCCTGCCCGCCGTCCAGCCACCCGGACACCTGCTCGTGGAGCGACACGGGCGGGGGCGCGACGGCATCGTCTCGTCCGTCCTGCGGGAACTCCCGCATCGCGCCGTGCAACCGTGCGAGTACCGCCCCGGCCGCCTGGACCTGGGCGGGGTCATGGACGTCGAGCACGGTGCCCACGACGACGTCCTGGAGGCTCATCGAGACCCCGTCGGACACCACCTGGACCAGGCCGTCCCGGGTCGGCAGCGGACGCGACACCGGGAGCCCCCGGTCGCCGAGCCACGCGGTGAGCGCCGCCGCGACCTCGAGCCGCGCGAACCGTTCCGGCGCGACCGACCACTTCAGCACGGCGCGCCGCGATCCACCGCGGACCCAGGCGAGTGCGTTGCGGTCGCTCATCACGACACGATCGCACGCGTCGACCTGCACACCCCACCGGTCCGCGAGCACGCCGACGGCCCAGCGGCCGACCGCGCCCCGGTCGCCGAACCCGAACCGGGTGCGGAGGACCTCGTCCGGGTCGTCGCGCTCCCAGAGCATCTCGAGCGTCGTCACGGCGGTCAGACGGTCAGACGGTCATCGGCCGCGCGACGGCGACCTCGTCGTGCTCGACGAGCCACCGCACGGCCTCCAGCACCGTCTCGCCGGCCGTGTACCGCGGTGCGTAGCCGAGGAGACGCGCCGCCTTGTCGACGCTGACGGCGTGACTGCGGACGAGGTGCTCCCAGGAGGTGTCCGCCGCGTCGGCGCCGAGCTCGTCGCGGAACCGCTCCCACGACACGTGCTCGAGGACCGGCTCCAGCCCGAACCACGATGCGCCGAGCGTCGCGTACCCGCGGACGGTGAGCGCGTCCCTCGCGGTGACGAAGAAGTCCTCGCCGGCCGCGGCCTCGCGGTGCTCGACGGCGAGCTGGAACGCCTGCGCGACGTCGTCGGCGTGCACGTGCACCATGCTCTCCGCGCCGAGTCCGGGGACGAGCACGGTGCCGCCGGACGAGAGGGCCTGCCACACCCCGAGGTCGAGGTTGCCGATCGGCCCGATCGGGACCCAGCCGGGGCCGCTGATGTGCCCCGGGTGCAGAGAGGTCGTGACGAGCTCGCCGTCGGCATCCACGGCCTTGAGCATCCTGGCGATGCGGTCCTTCTCGACGCCGTACTCGCCGAAGGGCGGCGCGGAGTCCTGTTCCGTGACCGGCAGGACCCGGCTCGGACCGGCACGCCAGACCGAGCCGCAGTTGACCAGGTGCGCGACGTGCCCGCGGATGCCGGCGACGAGCTGGTCCGCCGACTCGAGGGTGAAGCAGACGAGGTCGATCACCACGTCGGGGCGCAGGCGGACGACCCGCTCGGCGAAGGTGCCGTCGCGGTCCTCCTGCTCACGGTCCGCGACGACCTGCTCGACCTGACGCCACTCCGGCGCGTCCGCGTAGGGAAGGCGGGTCCCGCGGCTGATGGTGACGACGTCGTGCCCGGCACGCACGAGGCGCGGCACGAGGAACGTCCCGATGTGACCACTACCGCCGATGACGAGGATGCGCATGGGTGCCACAGTACGGGTGCGCCGGTCCTGCGACCCAGCCGACGGATCACACCCTCGCCGTCAGAGCGCGGCGACGACGAGCCAGGCGACGATCGACGACCCGACGATCCGGATGCCCGTGGCCACGAGGACCCTGCCGCGCCACGTCGCGACGAACTCCGCGACCGCGACGACGAGCGCCGCGAGCGTCACGAGGACGACGGCGCCCGGGACGGGCTGCCCCACGACGCTCGCCCCGACCTGGGTGAACGCGATGATCCCCCACGGGACGATCCCGACCGCCGAACCGAACCCGAGTGCCGAGCGGTCCCCGGCTGGTGCCACACGTCCCGGTCCGCCGTCCTGCACCACGCCGAACAGCACGCCGGCCGAGGCGAGCGCGTAGACGCCGACGAGCGCGCCGACGTCCCGCACGCCGTTCGCCTGCGCGACGACGAAGACGGTGATCGGGGTGGTCAGGAGCGGGTCCACGAACCGGGTGCGTCCCCGGGGGAGGAACCGGGCGACCGCGATGAGACCGATCACCACGACCATCGCGGTGCCGAGGTCGACGTGCGACAGGGTGCGCGGCTCGCCGCCGACCGTCGTCGTGACCGCGCGTGTGGTGTGGTCGCCGAGGAGCACCCCGGCGACGAGGGCGACGGTCTGCACACCGAGCAGGACGCCGAGCAGGACCCGTCCCGATCGACGCCCACCCGCGGTCGACGCCGTCGCGCGTCCGCGGCGTTCCGGATCGGTCATGCGGACAGCCTAGGGACGCGTCTCCTCGACCGGTGGGCCCCAGGTGCGCTGTCGCCGGTCCATCCACGCCACGATGACCGTGTGCGGCGTCGTGAGTGCCGCGATGAGGATCAGGTACACGCCGAGGTCGACCCGTCGGAGCGCGACCCCGAGGACGACGAGCATCGCGACCGCGATCGCGGTGATCGGCCACGCCTGCCGGGCGAACCGGAGGAACGGTCGGAGGAGTTCGCGACGGCGGAGCTGTCCGGCAGCCACGGGGTCGAGGAGCTCGAGCCGGACGATGTGCCGGACGGCGTGCCACAGGGTGAAGTAGAGCCCGACGGCGAGGACCGGGGGCACGAGGGCGAAGAACGCCGCGAGGACGACGGTCTCGCCGACCTGGCGCGTCATCGTGGCCCCGGAGCGGTGCACCACGACCAGGTGCGCGACGAGCAGCACCACGACCACCGTGGCCGCGGCGATCCGGACCGCGGCCCCGACGTGGAGGGTCGGTGACGGATGCGCGCCGGTGCCGAGCAGCGCGGTGGTCCGGTCGACCACGGCCGCGTAGGCGTCGGGCTGGGTGGCGAGCGGGAGGATCATCGGGAGCGCCCCGCGGGCGGCCACGGTCACCACGGATCCGCCTCGACCGGTGGCGCCGTCGCCGAGCAGCCGGTCGACCCAGAGGTCGCCCTGCCCCCAGTGGAACCAGATGATCGCGATGAACGCGGCGAACCCCGCCGCGGGCGCGACGCACCACAGCGCGAACGTCGCCGCCCCGACGACCCCGTACACGGCGACGGCGATCACGATCGACCGAGTCCGGCCGGCGCGGCGATCGAGTCGGGCGATCACCAGGTGGTCGAGCGCACCGTGCGGGAGCCCGAACACCAGGATGCTCACCGCGAAGGGGATCAGCTGGGCGGCCATCGGCACCCGGGTGCCGGCGACGTCGAGCACCGCGCAGCCGATCGCGACCACCGCGAACGCGACGGTGACCGGGCGGAGGACGCGACCAGCGATCCACGACGTCTCCGCCCGTGGGAGCGCGGATGCCGTCCGCGGTCGTCGGCCGTCGGTCGCCGCGCTCATCGCCGCGACCGGCGGTCCCGCCGGTGCCTGGCCACCGCGTCGAGCCCGGTACGGACCAGCGCGGCGAGGAACGGCGCCTTCTGCAGCGCGAGCACGACACGGAGGTCGTCGAGGACCGACGAGCGCTCGGAGAGGAACCGCACCACGAGCGGCCCAGGCAGCGCCATCAGCCGACGGAACGCCTCCGGTGCTCGGCCAGGCCGGTCGCGGAGGAACCGGAGGAACACGGCGTCGAGGAACCGGGTCCGCGCCCGGTCCGTGAACGCAGGGACCGGGGATCCGGCGAGCAGGTGCGCCGCCACCGAGACCGCGTGACGGTTCGTCCGGGCGAAGCCGTAGCCGGTGCTCGGCCGCGTCGTCCCCTGGACCGCGGCCCCGGCCCACCCGTCGCTGTCCGTCTCCGGGGGCAGGTCGGTCATCGGGATGCATCCGCGCTCCTCCTCGGTCACGGTCCACGAGCCGGCCGGGAGGCCCCACCGACGCCCGACGTACGTCGCGATCGCGTCGCGGTGGTCGAGCGGGTCACGGCCGTCGGGCGTGAACAGGGTGCTCTCCACGAGCGCCTCGGTCGGGGAGACCGGCAGGACGTAGACGAAGTGGACCGGCCCGTCGTCCGGCTGCCCGGTGAAGTCCATCAGCGTCACGGTCCGGTGGTCGAACACCGGCCGGTCGGCCCTGATCCACTGCCCGACGAACCGCTGGTGCAGGAGCACCCGCCCGACGGTCGGCGCCGTGGGACACCGGGGCCCGCGGGCATCGAGCACCGTCGGTGCGTCGACGGTGCCGCAGGCCGTCACGACCCGCAGTCCCTCCGGGCCGGGCCCGACCGTCCGCACGGGCGTCCCGTCGACGATCCGGACCGCCCCGCGCTCGGCGAGTCGACGCTCGACCGCTCGTCGCCGGTCGGCCGCACGGACCAGCGTGTACGGATGCGCCGGATCGGAGCCGACGCTGCTCCCCCGGTCCGTGCGCACCTCCCATCGGATCCACGACGCGGACCGGGCTTCCGGGACGGGGTCGGAGCCGTCCTCCCACGAGCACCACGACCGCGTGTCGGCGTCTCGACGGCCCTCGATCACGACGACGTCGTGGTCTCCCGGCGTCTCGCCGATGGTGAGTGCGGTCGCGAGGCCGGCGCAGCCGCCCCCGACGATGACGACGTCCGCCGAGGTCGGCAGCGGTCCGAGCACCGCGGAGCGGCGCGCCGACCGGGTCGGCGCCCCGCTCCGCGGTGGGGTGTTCGTGGGATCAGCGACCAGCACGACGCTGGGTGCGGCCGTCGCGCGCCTCGGCGGCGGTCAGCTGCAGCACCGGGACGACGCCGCCGGACAGCTTCTCCGACGAGATCCACACCGCCTCCGGGAGCGTGTCGGTGCCGTCCTGCACGTCGATCGCGGAACGGATCTTCGCGATCTTGTGGATCATCGCGCCGAACCCGACCTTCGCGACGATGTCGGCTGCCGAGAGCACGACCTGCATCCAGGTGATGACCGCTCCGCCGTGGCCCCAGCCCTGGAGCCCGAACATGATCGGGTACGCCATCCACGTGACGACGAGCAGGATGCCCGCGTTGCGGAGGGTCGCGGCGGCCGGCGTCCCGGCGAGGTCCCGCTGCCCCTTGACGACGACGTAGATGACGAGGAGGTACAGCACCACCATGAACACGCCGGAGATGACACCCCAGAGCCAGAGCGCGCCCTCGCTCGTGCCCGAGTCGACGACGACGCCGCCGACGAACCCGGTGCTGATCATGAGGAACGCGGCACCGATGCCCACCGCGCGGAGCCGCCGCGCAGCCGCACCGACGAGCGTCGAGACGGCGAGGAGCTCGATCACGAGGAGCGGCACCGTGACCGTCCAGTCGAAGTACCGCGGCGCCCAGGACAGGATCGCGTCCGCGTTCGGCACCCACAGGTCACCGCGACGCACGTAGCCGAGTGCGAACTCGACGACGAGCAGGACGTAGGACAGGAAGGCGATCCCGGTGATGCACATCCCGGCGTGGATCCCGCCACGGTAGCGCCCGGTGACCTCCCCCGTGGACACCCACGACTTGACGAAGAAGGCGAACAACGCCAGGCCCGCGACGGACAGGGCATAGACGATGACGGAGTGTTCCGCCAACGTGAGCGTGGCGTTCCACGGGGCGAGCTTGTCGAGCATGAGAGACCTTCCGGGGGATGAGATGACATGACGGCACACGCTGACGACGCTCCCGAGCGGGAGGACGATCGGAGCTGGTGGCCGATGTCGACTCACCGGTCAGCGTGTGCTCGTCGAACGAACCACCCGCGTCCACACCCGGTGTCACCCCTGGGGGTGACGATGAGAGGAACTTCATGGTCACCCCGACCTGGGGACGGCGCCCGGGACTGGAGGCGCGGGGCGGGCGCGCCCCGTGCCTCCCGTCCGGGGCCTGCGAACGCGCTCAGCGACGCCGCACGTGCAGACCGTGCGCGCGGTGCGCGGCGCGCGCGAGCAGCACCTCCGCGGTCGCGAAGGCGGCGGCGACGCAGAGCTGGCGCACCACGAACCCGCGACGAGGCCAGCCGACGACGACCAGCGGGATCATCGACGCAGCATGGGCGATGTCGACCGCGGCGCCGAGCCGGTGCGCGTCGGGCCCACTGCTCCGTGCCGTGAGTGCCGCCTGGAGCAGTTGTCGCACGCCGAGGACGCGGTCGAACACCACGGTCGCCCGCGAGGACCGACCCGGGGCCACGACACCGCGCGCACCGAGCACCGCTCGGCAGACCTCGACGACCACGGCGCCGCCAGCTCCCCCGTTCACCGGCGGCGCAGCACCGACGTCGCGACCACCGCAGCGAGACCGGCCGTGGCGGCGAGGAGACCGTTGCCGAGACGACGGTGCTCGACCCACCAGGTCTGGGGCGACCACGCGTGCGCCGAGTCGTCGAAGATGCCGTGCGCACCGTGGTCGCCCGGTACGGGTTCGTACAGGTTGGCCGGCAGCATCGGCTCGTGCTTGTCCTCGGCCTGCTGCCCGGACACCAGCGTCTTCGCGGCGTACCAGTCGGCGAACCACGCCCAGGTGCGGTTGCCGACGATCGTGTACACCGTCGACTCCCCCACCCAGGTGCGGCGACGGGGCCGTTCGGCGACGGTGGCGATGGCGCGCGCACCGACCTCCGGCTGGTAGATCGGTGCGACGGGCTGCGGGTGGTGCGGGAGCTTCGACTTCACCCAGTTGAACTGGATCGTGTTGAGCGCCGGCATGTCGACGCGGGACACCTTGACGTTCGAGCCGTCGTGGATGAGCTCGCTGACGATCGACTCGGTGAACCCGACGATCGCGTGCTTCGACGCGCAGTACGCCGACTGGAGCGGGATGCCGCGGAACCCCAGGGCCGATCCGACCTGGATCACGTGCCCACGGTCCCGGGGCACCATCCGCCGGAGCGCGGCACGGGTCCCGTTCACGCACCCGAAGTAGGTCACCTGGACGGCGCGGGCGAAGTCCTCGGACGACGTGTCGAGGAACCGACCGAACACCCCGACCATGACGTCGTTCACCCACAGGTCGATCGGCCCGAGCTCCTGCTCGACACGGTCGGCGGCAGCCTCGACCTGCTGTTCGTCGGACACGTCCGCGATGAGTGCGAGCCCACGTCGACCGGCCTGCTCGACCTCCGCGACGGCGGCGTGCACGCCCTCCTCGCCGCGGGCGAGGACCGCGACGTCCCACCCGCGCGCGGCGAGCTCGCGGACCGTCGCCCGTCCCAGTCCGGCTGAGCCTCCGGTCACCACTGCTACTCGTGTCACGTCTGTTCCTCTCGGTCGTTGTGTTCAGCGTCCTCCGTCCGGAGCGCCGCTTCCTCGGAATGTGCGGCGAGGTGTCCCGACCCGGCCGGTACCGTCGGCGCATGACTGACGACCGTGGCGGGGACTTCCGCCGACAGGGTGGGTGGCTGCCGACGCAGGACGAGCTCGAACGCTGGATCGAGGGGCGGCGGGACAGCCTCCCCGAGCACGGGGACCGCGAGCTGCGCCCGTCGGTCCGGGCCTTCGCGGACATCGTCGACCACGACCCGGTGCTCCGGATGCTGGCCGTGCGGATGATCGACGAGGTCCCGCCGAGCAAGCCGTACCGCAAGCAGCACGTCGGCTCGTTCGACGAGCTCGTCCGCCTCGTCGACGACGTCGTGCGGAGTGCCCCGGCGTTCGGCGAGGGGAGCATGGTGTCGACGCCCCTCGCGGCGGTCCTGGACTGGACCATGGCGACCCCGAGCGGGTTCGCGTTCTACCGGGACCCGCGGGTGAACCGCGCGATGGGGGCGGTCCTCGACGAGTGGCGCGAGTTCCTCGACGGGCCGGGGTCGCTCGAGGTGCTGCACGATGGCCCGGACGGCTGGATGTCGCCCGAGGCGCGGCGTGTGGTCGGGATCGACGACTTCGAGCACGACCCGGACGCGGAGCACTGGGGGTTCTCGTCGTGGAACGACTTCTTCACCCGGGCGTTCCGTCCCGGTGCCCGGCCGGTCGAGGCTCCGGACGACGACGACGTGGTCACGAGCGCCTGCGAGTCGACGCCGTACCGGATCGCGCGCGACGTCCAGCGGCACGACGAGTTCTGGATCAAGTCGCAGCCGTACTCGCTCGAGGACATGTTGGCCCACGACGACAGCGTCGAGCAGTTCGTCGGCGGCACGGTGTACCAGGCGTTCCTGAGCGCCACGAACTACCACCGGTGGCACAGCCCCGTGCGCGGGACGGTCCGACGGGCGTTCGTGCAGTCCGGCACGTACTTCTCCGAGGCCGACTCCGAGGGCTCCGCGGCGCGTCAGCCACCGGAGTCGCAGGGGTACCTGGCGCACGTCGCCGCGCGCGCCATCGTCGTCATCGATGCCGACAACCCGGCGCTCGGCACCGTCGGGTTCGTCGCGGTGGGCATGATCGACGTCTCGTCCTGCGTCATCCGCGACGGCCTCGAGGGCATGCACGTCGACAAGGGCGAGGAACTCGGCGAGTTCCGGTTCGGCGGGTCGACGCACTGCCTGGTGTTCGAGCCCGGAGCCGTCGACGCGTTCGACGTCGACGCGATCCCGGCCGGGTCGTCGTCGTCGCTCGTCCGTCTCGGGCGCCGGATCGCCACGGCGCGCCACGACCGGCACGAGTAGGGGACGGGCCGCGCAGTACAAGGAGGGACGGGCCGGTCTCGCGCGGCAGGGGCGACGTCCGGCGTCATGGACGTCCGTGAGCGGTGCTGCTCCCAGGAGATGCTCCGGACACGAGGGCGTCCCGATCCGTAGCGTCGTGTCTCGAACGGACCACCCCGGTCCGGGCGGCGTGTCACCCCCGGGGTGCTTCCGGAAGGAGATCGCCCATGGCACGTCGAGTCCGAGTCGCCCTCGTCAACGACTACGAGCTCGTCCTCCGTGGACTGGCGGAGATGCTCCAACCCTTCACCGATCGCATCGAGATCGTCCAGCTCGACGCGCGTACCCGGGTCACCGACGACGTCGACGTCGCGTTGTACGACACGTTCGCGCAACCCGAGCCCGACGACGAGGACGTCTCGCGCCTGTCCGCGAACCCCCGGATCCGCACCGTGGCGGTCTTCACCTGGAAGATGGACCAGGACCTGATGGACGCGGCGGTCCGGCGCGGGGCGACGGGGTACTTCGCGAAGAGCCTCTCGGGAGCAGAGCTCGCCGACCGACTCCTGCGCGTCGCGGTCGGCGAGACCGTCGTCGACCCGCCGCAGCGGAAGGTACGGACGTCGGACGGGGTCGACTGGCCGGGCCGGACCATCGGCATCTCCGACCGGCAGTCCGAGATCCTGGCCCTCATCACCCAGGGGAAGCGCAACACCGAGATCGCCGAGCTCACCCATCTCAGCCTCAACACCGTGAAGTCGCACATCCGCACGCTCTACAGCAAGATCGGCGCGGGCAACCGGGTCGACGCGGTCCTGTGGGGCACCGAGCACGGCTTCCGCCCCGACCACCGCAGCATCGAACGATGACCCCGGAGTAGACAGGACCGCGTGGAACGGGATCACGACAGTCTGACGCGCCGGTCGCTCCTCGCCGGCGGGGTCGGCGCGACGGTCGTCGGCGCGCTCCTGGCCTGCAGCGACGCCGCGTCGGGACGACCGACCCCGTCGGCGTCCGGCACCGCGGGCCCCGCGTCGTGGTCCGCGCTCGCCGCCGCGACCAGGGGCGCACTCCTCCGCCCCGCGGCCTCCGGGTGGGATGCGGCACGGGTCCTGCGGAACCCGCGGTTCGACGACGCCGACCCCCGTGGGATCCTGCAGGTGGCCGACACCGACGACGTCGTGGCCGGTCTCGCCTTCGCACGGAACACCGACACCCCGGTCGCGCTCCGGTCCGGCGGCCATTCCTACACGGGGTGGTCCGCCGGCGGCGCCCCGGGCACCGGCGTCCCGCGGTCCCTCGTGATCAGCACCGCCGCACTCGACACCGTCACGCTCGGCGCGGACGGCTCGACGGTCACGATCGGTCCGGGTGCGCACCTGCTCGACGTGTACGAGCGGCTCGCCGCCGCCGGTCGGGCCATCGGCGCGGGGTCCTGTGCCACCGTCGGCATCGGCGGGCTGACGCTCGGCGGCGGCGTCGGCGTGCTGGTCCGCTCGTTCGGGCTGACCTGCGACCAGCTCACCGGTGTCACCCTGGTCACCGCCGACGGCACGGTGCACGAGGCCTCGGCGCAGCAGGACGCCGACCTGTTCTGGGCCTGTCGCGGTGGCGGCGGCGGGAGCGTCGGGGTCGTGACGTCGATGACCTTCCGGACGCAGGCGGCCCCGGACGTGCTCGTCTTCGCGCTCACGTTCCCCTGGAGCGCGGCGGCCGACGTCGTCGCCGCATGGCAGCGCTGGGCGCCGACCGCGGACGCGCACCTCTGGTCGTCGCTCAAACTGCTCGCCGGGTCGCAGCACGGGTCCGGTCCGGTCGTCGTCGTGTCCGGGACGTGGACCGGCACGAAGAGCGGTGCGGACGCGTCCGTCGACGGCTTCATCGCGGACGTCGGCACGCAGCCGTCGTCCCACGTCGCGACCGAGTCGAGCTACGCCGATGCCATGCGCGCCGAGGCGGGGACCGGTGCGCGCGTGTCGGAGTCCGCCACCTCGTCGATCGGTACGCAGCGGCTCACCGCGTCGCAGATCGGCACGCTGCTCGCCCAGGTGGAACGGGCCGGCGCGGTCGACGGGCTCGTCGAGGGCGGGGTCTCCCTCGACGCCCTCGGCGGTGCCGTCGGGCAGGTGGGTGCGTCCGACAGCGCGTTCCCGTGGCGGTCGGCGCTCTGGACCGCGCAGTACACCGCGACCTTCGCGGACGGCGCCGACCCGTCGCCCTTCGACGCGTCCGTGCGGGGGTTCCGCGCGGCGATGCGACCGGCCTGGGGGGACGCCGCGTACGCGAACTACTGCGACGCGGCCATCACCGACCCGTCCGCGTACTTCGGCGACAACACGGCGCGGCTGCGCCGGATCGTCCGGGCGGTCGACCCGGACGGCCGGTTCGCGCAGCCGCACTGGCTCTGACGACCACGAGCGAACGGGCCGCCCCGCGCGCCCGGTCAGACCGCGTCGAGCTCGACCCGCAGCGCCGCGACGAAGTCGTCGATGTCCTGCTCCGACGTGTCGAACGAGCACATCCAGCGCACCTCGTTCCGGCTCGCGTCCCAGTCGTAGAACCGGAAGTGCTGCCGCAGTCGGTCGGCGACGCCCGCCGGCAGCGTCGCGAAGACGCCGTTCGCCTGGGTCTCCTGGCTGAACCCGACGCCCGGCATGCTGCCGTCGGCGATGCCGGCCTCGATGACCGCGCGGAGCTTGGCGGCCATGGCGTTCGCGTGCCCCGCGGACCGCAGGTAGAGGTCGTCGGTGAGCAGCGCGATGAGCTGTGCCGAGACGAACCGCATCTTGCTCGAGAGCTGCATGTTCATCTTGCGGAGGTAGTGCAGGCCCTCGGATGCCCCCGGGTCGAGGACCACGATCGCCTCGCCGTAGAGCATGCCGTTCTTCGTGCCGCCGAAGCTCAGGACGTCGACCCCGGCGTCCGTGGTGAAGTCCCGGAGCGGGACCCCGAGCGAGGCGGCCGCGTTCGAGATGCGCGCCCCGTCCATGTGCAGCTTCATGCCGAGCGGGTGGACGTGGTCCGCGATCGCCCGGACCTCGTCCACCGTGTAGGCGGTCCCGAGCTCCGACGTCTGCGTGATCGACACCGCGAGCGGCTGCGGGCGGTGCTCGTCACCCCAGCCCCAGGCCTCGCGGTCGATGAGCTCGGGGGTGAGCTTGCCGTCCGGCGCCTCCACCGTGAGCAGCTTGATCCCCCCGACCCGTTCGGGAGCGCCGGCCTCGTCCGTGTGGATGTGCGCCGTCGCGGTGCACACGACGGCACCCCACCGCGGCAGCATCGACTGCAGGCTGACGACGTTCGCCCCGGTGCCGTTGAACACCGGGAACGCCTGCGCCTGCTCGCCGAAGTGCGCGGTGAAGACCTCCTGCAGACGCGCCGTGTAGACGTCCTCGCCGTAGGCGATCTGGTGGCCGTCGTTCGCGGCGGCGATCGCGGCGAGGATCTCGGGGTGGATGCCCGCGTAGTTGTCCGAGGCGAAGCCCCGCAGGTCCAGGTCGTGGAGTCGGAGGGTCACCGGACCATCCTAGGTTCCGCGTCGGCGCTGCCGTCGGACGGGCCGGCCGCGTCGGACGTGCCCGTGATCCCGGCCGTCGACGCGATCACGGCCGCCATCTTCTTGTTCAGCGCCTCGTAGAACATCGACAGCGGGAACTCGTCGTCGAGGACCGCGTCCGTGTAGCCCTTCGGCGGCCCGGCCAGCGTCTCGTCGGGCAGCCCGCGAGCCCACCGGGAGGCCGGGTGCGGCGTGAGCGTGCGGGTGAGCATCGCGTAGGCGGCGAGCCAGTGCGCCGCCTTCGGCCGGTCGATCGAGCGCCAGTACAGCTCGTTGATCTCGTCGCTCAGCGCGACGACGACGTCCGGCATCGCGGCCCAGTCGATCGTGAGCTGCGTGTCGGTCCAGTGCAGGACGCTGTGCTGGTGCATCCACGCGAACAGCAGCTGGCCGCCGAGTCCGTCGTAGTTCCGGACGCGGCTGCCGGTGATCGCGAAGCGGAAGACCCGGTCGAACACGACGGCGTACTGCACGAGCCGGGCGTGGTCGCGGATGTCGCGCTGCGCGTCGGAGAGCTCCGCGTCGGGCATCGCCGACAGCGTGCGCTCGAGCCGGACCGACTCGCGGAACGCCGTCAGGTCGCAGCGCAGCTCCTCGAGCGAGTACAGGAAGAACGGCATCCGCTGCTTGATCATGAACGGGTCGAACGGCAGGTCGCCGCGCATGTGGGAGCGGTCGTGGATGATGTCCCACATCACGAACACGCGCTCGGTGAGCTCCTGGTCGTCGAGCATCGCCGCGGCGTCGTCGGGCAGCTCGAGCTTGGTGATCGCCGCTGCGGCGCGGACGACGCGACGGTAGCGGGCCGCCTCGCGGTCCTGGAAGATCGCGCCCCAGGTGAACGTCGGGATCTCCCGCATCGCGACGGTCTCCGGGAACAGCACCGCGGAGTTCGTGTCGTACCCGGGGGTGAAGTCGACGAACCGCAGCGCGACGAACAGCTTGTTCCCGTGGTCGCCGGCCTCGAGCGCGGCGATGAACTCCGGCCAGATGACCTCGACGAGCACGGCCTCGACGAGCCGCGACGAGCTGCCGTTCTGCGTGTACATGGGGAACAGGACCAGGTGGCCGAGTCCGTCGACGCGGTGCTGCTGCGGCTGGAACGCGACCAGTGCGTCGAGGAAGTCGGGCACGCCGAAGCCCTGGGCCTCCCACCGCGCGAGGTCGCGCTGGACGGCGGTCAGGTACGCCGCGTCGTGTGGGAAGGACGGTGCCAGTTCGGCGACGGCCGGGAGGATCGTGGCGACGAGCCCGGACGCGGTCGCGTGGTCGGCGGGGTCGGGGACCGAGCCGTCGGCCGTCTGCAGTGCCTGCAGACCGACGACGGCGTCCTTGAGCCGGAGCCACGCGGGGTGGCCGGCGACGTCGCGCACGGTGCGGCGGTCCTCCACGACCTCGGGCTCTCCGACGATGGCGTCCTGCGTGTGGTCCTGGACGAACTGTGACATGTCGAAACTCCCGTCATGGGGTCGGCCGCGACGTCGCGGCGGGATCGTCCGCGGAGGGCGGAGCGTTCGTTCGAGCCTAGGGAAGATCGGTGGACGCAATGTTGCCCATCTCCGGCGGAATCCTGCGCCGTTCCGGGGTTCGCGCAACGCATCGAGGGCGTCGCGCACGGCTTCGACCGTCGCGGCACCGGGAGCTAGGATCGGTGGCATGGCGAAGGCGCAGGTCTGCGACACACGGTCGTGAGAGCACTGTTCAAGGCGGACGCGGCACCGGGACTGGTCATGGTCGATCGGCCGGAGCCGGTCCCCGCGGACGACGAGGTCAAGATCCGTGTGCTCCGGACCGGGATCTGCGGCACCGACCTGCACATCCGACGCTGGGACGACTGGGCCGCCTCGGCGGTCGCCGCCCCGCTCGTCCCCGGCCACGAGTTCTTCGGCGAGGTCGTCGAGGTCGGCTCGGCGGTCCGGGACGTCGCCGTCGGCGACCTCGTGTCCGGCGAGGGCCACATCGTGTGCGGCACGTGTCGGAACTGTCGCGCCGGGCGCCGCCAGATGTGCATCCGCACCAAGGGGCTCGGCGTGCAGCGCGACGGGGCGTTCGCCGAGTTCCTGACGCTCCCGGGCACGAACGTCTGGGTGCACCACGAGTCGATCGAGCCCGACGTCGGCGCGCTGTTCGACCCGCTCGGCAACGCAGTGCACACCGCCCTGGCGTTCCCGGTGATCGGCGAGGACGTCGTCGTCGCCGGCTGCGGGCCGATCGGGCTCATGGCGATCGCGGTCGCCCGGCACGCCGGTGCCCGGTTCGTCGTCGGCACGGACGTCAGCCCGAACCGGTTGTCGATGGCGCTCGGGATGGGTGCCGACCTCGGCGTCGACGTCCGCGGCGACGGCGCATCGGCGATCCGCGACGCACAGGAGCGCCTCGGCATGCGCGAGGGCTTCGACGTCGGCTTCGAGATGTCCGGCGCTCCGACCGCGCTGCCGTCGATGGTCGCGAACATGAACCACGGCGGACGGATCGCGATGCTCGGCCTGCCGTCCGGTCCGATCGCGGTCGACTGGGGCACGGTCGTGACGCACATGCTCACGGTGAAGGGCATCTACGGCCGCGAGATGTTCGAGACCTGGCAGGCCATGGGCACGATGCTGCAGACGAGCCAGGTGCTGCGCGACCGCATCGGGTCGATCGTGTCGGCCCGGTTCCCCGTGCGGGACTGGGTGCGGGCGTTCGACGTCGCGGCGAGCGCCGACGGCGGCAAGGTCATCATCGACTGGACGGAGATCTGATGTACGGCACCGCACTGCGCGAGCACCTGTCGACGGAGCTGGCCGACATCGAGGAGGCGGGGCTCACGAAACGCGAGCGGGGCATCACGACCCCGCAGCGCGCCGAGATCGATGCCGACGGGCGGGAACTGCTGAACTTCTGCGCGAACAACTACCTGGGCCTCGCCGACTCGCAGACCCTGGTCGACGCGGCCAAGGACGCCCTCGACCGCTGGGGGTACGGGATGGCGAGCGTCCGGTTCATCTGCGGGACGCAGGACCTGCACCTCGACCTCGAACGCCGGGTGTCGTCGTTCCTCGGGACCGAGGCGACGATCCTGTACTCGTCGTGCTTCGACGCGAACGGCGGTCTGTTCGAGGTGCTGCTCGGCGCTGACGACGCGATCGTCTCCGACGAACTGAACCACGCGTCGATCATCGACGGCATCCGGCTCAGCAAGGCCCAGCGGTACCGCTACCGGAACCGCGACATGCAGGACCTCGAAGCGCAGCTCGTCGCCGCACAGGACGCACGCTTCCGGGCGATCGTCACCGACGGCGTGTTCTCGATGGACGGTTCCATCGCACCCCTCCGCGAGATCTGCGACCTGGCCGACCGGTACGACGCGCTCGTCATCGTCGACGACTCGCACGCGGTCGGGTTCCTCGGCGAGCACGGCCGCGGCACCCCCGAGCACTGCGGCGTCGCGGACCGCGTCGACGTCTCCACCGGCACGTTCGGCAAGGCGCTCGGCGGGGCGTCGGGTGGGTACGTCGCCGCCCGGCAGGAGATCGTCGACCTGCTCCGGCAGCGCTCCCGGCCCTACCTGTTCTCGAACTCCCTGGCACCGGTGATCGTCGCCGGCACGGTCGCTGCACTCGACCTCATCGAGCACTCGGACGACGCGCGACGGCAGCTCACCGGGAACGCCGCCCTGTTCCGGGAGCTCATGACCGACGCCGGCTTCGACCTGCTGCCGGGTGCGCACCCGATCGTCCCGGTGATGTTCCACGACGCGGCACTGACCGCCCGGATCGCGACGGCGATGCAGGACCGCGGGATCTACGTGACGGCCTTCAGCTACCCCGTCGTGCCGAAGGGCCGGGCGCGCATCCGCGTCCAGCTCTCCGCGGCGCACACCGGGGAGCAGATCCGACGCTGCGTTGCGGCGTTCGTGGAGTCGCGCTCCGCGGTGGGCTGATGATGCCGGGCCGAGGGGCGCCCGGACACCGGGTCAGAACGCGGGGCGGGTGTCGTACACGGACATGAGCATGGCTGCGGTGAGCCGTGCGGCCCGTGCGGGTTGTGCCGTCTGCTGCACGGCCGACTCGACCCGCGCGCCCTCGATGAGCAATGACAGTCCCTGCGCGATGTGGGCGGGCATCCCGCCGCGCTCGCACACCAGGGTCAGGTGTCGTTCGACGTCGTCGAAGTGCTGCCGGGCGAGCTCGGCGATCGCGGCGTCCTGCCGGCCCAGTTCCGCGTGGCCGTTGATGAACGCGCAGCCCCGCCAGCCCTCGTCGGCGAAGCACTGCTCGAGGTAGCCGAAGATCGCGAGGACCTCGTCGCGGGGGTCGTCGGAGACGGCGGTGATGCGGTCGAGCGCCCGCCGCCACGATCCGTGCCACCGCTGCAGGACCGCGATCACCAGCGCCCGCTTGTCGGCGTAGGCCCTGGAGAGCTCGTCGAGCGTCAGTCCGGCGCGGTCCGCGATCTGCGGCATCGTGACCGGGCCGACACCGTGTTCGGTGAAGAGCGCGTCTGCGGCTCCGGACGCGGCGCGTTGCGGAGCCGTCTCCCGGGTGGTGGGCGTGAGCGTGAGCTGTGTCATGTCCTGGTGCTGTCGGTGCTTCCTGCGCCGGTCGAGGTCGATCGGCGTCGGGCGGGGGCGACGGAGGTCAGGCCACCGCGAAGAAGTCAGCGTACGACGGTTCGGCCGGGACGTGCGCGACGGCGCCGACGCGCTCGTTGACCATCGCCTCGAGCGCGGCCGGCGGGATGAGGCCGCGGCGACGCCACTCGATCGGGTCCTGGCGGAGCTCGGCGAGGTTGTGGAGGTTACTCATGGGGGCGGTCCTGTTCGGAGAGGAGTGCGGTCATGTCGATCGACTGCGTGGTGACGTCGTCGAAGGTGAGCACGGGGGTGTTCATGCGGTGAGGGCGAGGACGACCGCGGCGGAGGCGGCGACGGTGACCCCGAGGATCCCGGTGCTGAGTGCCGCGACCTGCAGCGCGTGCTGGCGGTGGGCTTCGCGGATCTCGCTGAACAGGCTGTGCTGCGCTTCGCGGCGCCACCGCAGCGAGACCGCGTCGTGCGCAACGGTCGGTGCGGCCTGGAACTCGGTTGCGGAGATCGTGCTCACGGGGTGTCCTTCGTCTTGGTGGCTCCGGACGATGGACGTCGGGGCCGATGTCATGACCGTACGGCGGGAGCGAGCCGGGGACGGTGCCGGTGCGGAGGGTCGTCGCTTCGCGGATGTCCGGGTGGCGCCACGGTGTCGATGAGTGGACATCACCCCGGCCGCTCCGACACAATGACCGCGAGCCCCATGACCGACACCCCGCCGATCCGCGTGCACGAAGACGCCCAGAGCACCGACCTCGACGTCGCTCGTGACGTCCTCGCGGCGGCGTACGCCGGCATCGAGTGGCGCGCTGACCAGACGCAGCTGCCGTTCGCGTTCCGGTACACGGCCGTCGGTGATGCGGCGATGACGCTGCGTACGGTCCGCTTCGACGGGCACATCGACGGGGTGATGACGCCGTCGCAGGACTTCGTCGTGCAGTGGACCACCCGCGGGACCGCGACCATCGGCACGGGCGACGACCAGATCCGGATGGAACCGGGACTTCCCCAGCTCTGGCCCCAGCAGGGTGCGGCGTTCTCGTACGACGACTACGACCAGCGGACCGTGCAGATCAACCGCTCGGCACTCGAGGAGGTCGCCGGCGAGCGCGGCACCGTCGCCACCCCGCTGCGGCTGGACCACACCGTCCGACCCGACGACCGGGCGCTCCAGGTGTGGCGGAGCAGCGTGCAGCTGATCTCGCACACCGTGTTGGACCGGCACTCGTCACCGCTCCTCCAGGCCGAGATGGGCCGGCTCGGCGCGCTGGCGCTCCTGGAGCTGTACCCGGTGGTGTCCGCGTCGTTGCCGGGCGAGCTCCTCCTGCCGAGGAACGCGCACATCCGGCAGGCAGTCGAGTACGTGCACGAGCACGCGCACCTGCCGATCACGAGTTCGGACATCGCCCAGGTCGCGAACCTCAGCCTCCGGGCGCTCCAGCACGCGTTCCAACGGTCGTTCGCGATGAGCCCGAACGCCTACATCCGGCAGGTGCGGCTCGACCGGGTCCGCGACGCGCTCGTGGCCGGTGATCCCCGGACGACGAACATCGCCGACGTCGCCCGCCACTGGGGGTTCGCGCACGCCGGCCGGTTCTCGAGTGCGTACCTCGAGCGACACGGCGAGTACCCGCGGGAGACGCTCCGCCGGAGCTGACCGCTGCCGGGCCCGGCCGACACCGGTCGGGAGGCGCGGTGCCGGACAGCGGTCGGGCCTCCCGTCCGGCAGACGGAACCGTGGTGCGTCTGCCAGGCTGACGCCATGGGACGTCGAGTCGAGTGGGCCGAGGGCACGTGGACGCACGCACCGGTCGCGACCGTGGAGCACGACGGCGACCTCGACGTCACGGCGGCGTCCGGCAGCGATGCCTGGCGCCTGACGTCCTACGGGTTCGTCCACGATTCCGAACACGCCCTGACGGCACCGTTCGAGGACGGCTCCGCGGTCGAGGTCGAGTTCACCGCCGGGCTGACGGAGCAGTTCGACCAGGCCGGCGTCTTCGTCCGGGCCGGCGCCGACCACTGGGTGAAGACCGGCGTCGAGTTCGCCGACGGGGTCCCGCAGGTCGGCGCGGTCGTGACGGCACCGCAGTCGGACTGGTCGGTCGCGCCGTGTCCGGACTGGGCGGGACAGCGTGTCCGCGTGCGGGTCAGCTGGGCGGACGGTGCGCTCACGATGCGTGCCGGCCTGGCGAACGGGCCGCTCCAGCTCGTCCGCGTGGCACCGTTCCTCCCGCGCTCGGCGGTGACCGCCGGGCCGTTCGTGTGCGCACCGACCCGCGCCGGGCTGACGGTCCGGTTCCACGCGTGGACGGTCGGACCCGCGGATCTGGCGCTCCACGGCGACGGCGACTGACCCCGGTCGGCCCGACCATCCGGGATGCGCACTGTCCCCCGTTCTGGACCTGGACGAACGGAACGGTGTCCGGTGTGGTTGAGCCGTGACGACACACAACCCCACGGGCACCCTCGACGCCAGCGTCTTCGCGCGGGCCGCGATCATCCGGGCGTCGATCCGGATGTTCCGCGCACACGCGTTCCACGAAGCGACCTTCGAGCTCTTGGCGGCGACCGCGGACCTCCCGGTCGAGGACGTCCGCCGTCAGTTCCCGTCCTGGGACGGACTCGTGCTCGCGACGATCGACCGGTGGAACGAGGAACGGATGGCGTCGATCCTCCCGCTCCTCGGTGCCTACGGCACCGTCCGGTTCCTCCGCGGGATCGTCGCGGCCAACGTCGCCGACCCGGCACTCATGCGGATGCTCTCCGCCACCGTCAACATCGCCGCGACACCGGACCACCCGATGGCGCCGCACCTGCGGGGACGGTGGTACCAGTTCCAGCTCATGGTGCAGAAAGGCCTCGAGCAGGACATCATCGAGGGTCGCGAGCCCCCGACGATGCAGCCGCCCCGCGGAGCCGAACAGCTCATCGCCCTCTACGAGGGACTCCAGTTGCAGTCGATGGTCCGGCCGGAGATGGACCTCATGGACGCGTACGACCGCGCGGTGACCCGGCTCCGCGAAGGGTGGAAGCAGGCGTACATCCGGCCCGTCTGGGAGCTCGACCTGACGAGCTGACCGTGCGCGGTCACGGGGGCGGAGGAACGTCGGCGATCCGGAACGGGGTACATCGAAATCCTGCGAGGTCCCCCAAAAGACCGACATGATCGATCCCGAGGGTGTTGTCTTGTCCTCAGCAGATCCCCTGCTGACACGGACCGGGGCGACGACCCCGAGGAGATGGAACGCACATGACCGGCACCCCGCGGGCAACCACCGTCGACCGACCGACCTCGGGGCCGAAGCACTGTCTGACCGTGGACGAGGAACCCTTCGGTTCGGACGACGCGGTCCGGCTCCGGACCGTCGCACGACTCGAGCGCGCGCAGCTCGGTGCCGAACGCGTCGCGATCGATCCGCAGGACGCCCCGGCGCGGATCGCTTCCCACCTGATCGTCCGTGACCGGTCCGGAGCACCGATCGGGTGCGCCGCACTCGTGGCCGTGGACGACGGCGTGTTCGAGATCCACCGCTTCTACGTGCGGTTCGACTCGCGCGGACTCGGGGCCGGCAAGGTCCTGCTCGAGGCGCTCGAACAGCGTGCGATCGCACTCGGCGGCGGTGCGACGGTCATCGAGACCACGCCGTCGCTCCCCGACACGGTCTCGTTCCTGACGCGGAGCGGCTACCGTCAGATCGCTCTGTGGGGTCCGTACGTCGGACGCCCGACTTCGATCTGCTTCTCGAAGGTCTTGTGACCGGATCCCCGCACGGCGGAGGATGCGAAAAGCGCACCGACCTCGTGGCCCGGTCGTCCCGCGGGTAATTTGTGGTCTGTTCCAGGTCGTCAGACCTGGCCGGCTTCCCCGTTGCCGGCGGCGCGCACAGTTCTGTGTAGTCGAACGCAAGCGCCCTCCGAGGACCCGAACCAGGAGGGCGCTTGCTGCGCCGTCCTGTCTCGAATGGACAGGTACTGGACATGTATGATCGTCGCCATGCCTGTCTCATCGAAGCGACGCCGAGTCGCCGACGCCCTCCGCGACGCGATCGCGACAGGCCGTCTCGTCCCTGGTGAGCGCCTGCCCGGGGAACACGAGCTCGCCGAGCGGTTCGCGGTCAGCCGGGGCACGGTCCGTGCGGCCCTCGCCGACCTGGCGGACGAGGAGTACATCGCCACGCACGGTGGTGTCGGTTCCGTCGTCACGTTCGTCGGCGCCGCCCTCGACCCGCGGGGTGGCTGGGCACGGTCGATCGCCGCGACCGGGGTCGAGGTCGCCACGCGGGTGCTGCGCATCGAACGCATCGAGGACGTCGACCTCGCTGAACGGGTCGGTGCCGACTCCGCGGCGTTCATCGCGGTCGACCGGGTGCGGCACGTGGTCGGTGGCGTGTCGGTGTCCCTCGAACGGAGCCGGGTCCCCCGCACCGGGGCGCTCGACCGCGCCGTCGAGGACGGACTCGTCGACGGATCCCTGAGCGCCACCCTCACCGCGGCGGGCCTCGTCCCCGCCACCGCCGAGCAGTGGATCGACATCGCACCCCTGACCGCGGAGGACGCCGTCGTCCTGGGACACCCGGAGGGCACCCCGTTCC
The DNA here is from genome assembly GCF_049341865.1 of Curtobacterium phyllosphaerae. Lineage (NCBI taxonomy): Bacteria > Bacillati > Actinomycetota > Actinomycetes > Micrococcales > Microbacteriaceae > Curtobacterium > Curtobacterium phyllosphaerae. The sequence goes on from NZ_JBMPIU010000009.1 coordinate 71,024, forward strand.
TGCACAGCCAGCGGATCTCCCGGACCGTTCACAACGGCTTCGTCGAGCAGGTCGACAGCCTCCTGGCCCCGGACCGGTTCCGGTTGCACATGCGGTTCGGGACGACGGAGCGGACACGATGACCACCACCGACGCCCTCCGTCGCGCCCGGGCCCTCGCGTCCATGCACGGTCTCGCGATCGGCGACGCGCTCGGCATGCCGACCCAGTCGATGTCGCTCGCCCAGATCCGAGCGGACCACGGCGTGGTCACCGACTTCGTCGACGCCGGACCACACCAGCGGATCGCCGCCGGGATGCGCGCCGGCAGCGTCACGGACGACACCGAACAGGCGATCCTCGTCGGTGAGCTCCTCGTCGAGGGCGGCGGCCGGCTCGACCCGGTCCGCTTCGCCGAGGCGATCATCGACTGGGAGCGTGCGATGGCGGCGAAGGGATCGCTCGACCTCCTCGGCCCGAGCACCAAGACCGCCGTCGAACGCATCCTCGCCGGCGTCCCCGCCGACCAGGCCGGATCGACCGGGACCACGAACGGCGCAGCGATGCGGATCGCCCCCATCGGGATCGCCACCCCGGCGACGGACCTCAGCGCGCTCGTCGACGCCGTCCGGGACGCCTCGCGGGTCACCCACGACACCGGCCTCGGCATCGCGGGTGCGAGCGCCGTCGCCGCCGCGGTCAGCGTCGGGATCGACGGCGCCACCCGGTCCGCGGCGATCGACGCCGCCGTCGGAGCGGCCCGGATCGGAGCGACCCGGGGGCACTGGGTCGCCGGTGCCGACATCGCGGAGAAGACCGCCTGGGCGCGGACCTGGCTGCCGACGGTGCCGGCCGACGAGCGGATCGACGCGGTGTCGCGACTCGTCGGCACCTCCGTCGCCTCGCAGGAGTCCGTCGTCGCGGCGCTCACCCTCGTGTCGCTCGACCTCGAGCCGTGGGAGACCCTCGGGATCGCGGCGAGCATCGGCGGCGACACCGACACCATCGCCGCGATGGCCGGAGCCGTGCTCGGCGCCGTCCACGGCCCGGAGGCCTGGCCGGACCGTGCCGTCCGGACCGTGGTCGACGTCAACGGCCTCGACCTGCCCCCGCTCGTCGACGGCCTGCTCGCGATCCGGACCGCCGCGACCGCCTGACCACCCGCCACCGCACTGCACCCCGCACGACCGCCACTTCCGAGGACGCAAGAGGACATGACCACGACACCCGACCCCACCGCCGCGCCCACCTGGAGCGACGGCACCCTCACCACGATCGAACAGCGGGGCATCGAGCCCGTCCCGACCGACGAGCGCACTGGCCGTCCGGGCGCGCTGTTCTGGGTGTGGTTCGCCGCGAACATCTCGATCCTCGGGCTGCCCCTCGGTGCGACGCTCGTGGCGTTCCAGAAGCTCACCATCTGGCAGGCGCTCCTCGTCGCGGTGATGGGTGCCGCGGGCTCGTTCGCCGTCGTCGGCGTCATCTCGATCGCCGGACGCCGCGGCGGCGCCCCCGGCCTGACACTCTCCCGCGCCGTGTTCGGCGTCCGGGGCAACGTCGGCCCGACCCTCGTCTCCCTGCTGTCCCGACTCGGCTGGGAGACCGTGAACACGACGACCGCCGCGTTCGTGCTGCTGTCCCTGTCCACCATCGTGTTCGGCACCGACGGCGACGCCAAGCACACCCCGGCCCTGACGGTCGTCGCGATCCTGGTGTTCATCCTGTGCACCGTCCTCGTCTCCGGGCTGGGGCACGCGGCGATCGTCGCGATCCAGCGCTGGGCGACCTGGGTCTTCGGCGCGCTGAACGTGTTCGTCGCGGTCTTCCTGGTGCTCCGCGTCGACTGGGACACCGTGACGAGCGCCCCCGCCGGCCCGGTCAGCGCGATGGTGATCGGCATCGGCACGATCGCGGCCGGCACCGGCATCGGCTGGGCGACCGCGGGTGCCGACATCGCCCGGTACAGCAAGGTCTCCGTCCGCGCGAGCCGACTCGTCCTTGCGAGTGCGGTCGGTGCCGGGACCCCGCTGGTGGTCCTCGTCGGCCTCGGGGCGCTCGTCTCCGCCGGCGACCCGACACTCGCCACCGCCGGCGACCCCGTCGCCGCGATCCGCGACCTCCTGCCGAGCTGGATGGCCGTGCCCTACCTCATCGCCGCGTTCGGGGGCCTGCTGCTCTCGAACCACCTGTCGGTGTACTCGGCGAGCCTCACCACCCTGACGCTCGGCGTCAAGGTGCCGCGCGTGTGGGCGGTCGGCGTCGACGTCGTGATCACGTTCCTCGGCGCGATGTTCTTCATGCTCGTCGCGGACGGCTTCTACGCCCCGTTCATCACGTTCATCTCCATCCTCGCCGTGCCGATCACCGCGTGGCTCGGGGTGTTCATCGCCGACATGCTCCGCCGGCGCTGGTACGACCCGATCGGTCTCCTCGACCTCCGCCGCGGCTCCGTGTACTGGTACCGCGGCGGGATCGCCTGGCGGGCCGTCGGCGCATGGGCGGTCGCGATCGTGGTCGGGTTCCTGTTCACGGTCGTTCGGCTCGGCGACGCGGCCCCCGTGTTCGTCGGACCGCTCTCCGACAGCTGGATCGGCGCGAACGGTCTCGGGTGGGTGATCACCTTCGTGGTCGCAGCCGGTGCGTACCTGTCGTTCGGTGGCGCGCGCGGTGCTCTGACCGAACCGTCCGCCGCAGCCACCGCGCCTCTGACCGAGTCGGCGACGGCGCGCTGATGCCCCGGCTCGTGTCCGTCGGGAACGTAATCGTCGACATCGTGATGCGCGTCGGTGCCATCCCCGAACCCGGCGGCGACGTCATCGCCGACCGGTCCGAGATCACCGCCGGCGGCGGCCTCAACACGATGGTCGCCGCACGGCGGGACGGACTCGACGTCGTCTTCGCCGGGCAGTACGGCACCGGCCCGTTCGGCGACGTCGTCCGGTCCGCACTCGTCGCGAGCGGTGTGGAGGTGGTGCAACCGGGTCTGCCGGACCTCGACAGCGGGTACTGCGTCGCGCTCGTGGACGCCACCACCGAGCGCACCTTCGTCACGAGCGTCGGCGCCGAGGGTCGGCTCGGTCCCGAGGACCTCGACCGCGTCGCGGTCCGTGCCGACGACATCGTCTTCGTCTCGGGCTACGGGCTCGCACACCCCGCCAACGGCGACGCCATCGTCGCGTGGTTGGGCGGCCTGCCGGACGAGGTCCGCGTCGTCCTCGACCCGTCGCCGCTGGTGGACACCCTGCGGCCCGACGTGCTCGCCGCCGTCCTGACGCGCTCCGACGTCGTCAGCACGAACAGCCGTGAGGCGCGCCTGATGGCACCGGACTCGTCGCACCTCGGTGACGCCGCCGAGCGCATCGCCGCCGAGACCCGAGGAGCGGCTGTCGTCCGCGACGGCGCGAGCGGCTGCTGGGTGGCAGCGGCCGGGCGCGCCGCCGAGCTCGTCGCCGGCTTCGCCGTGACCGCCGTCGACACGAACGGCGCCGGGGACGCCCACGACGGCGTGCTCATCGCCGCGCTGTCCCGGGGCGACGACCTGGTCGCCGCGGCACGCCGGGCGAACGCGGCCGCCGCGATCGCCGTGACCCGCGACGGCCCGGCCACCGCGCCGACCGCCGCCGAGATCGACGACCTCCTGGACGGGTCCGGCGCACCGGCCGACCGCACCCGACTGCCGGACTGACGGACGGGAGGGACGGGAGGGACGGGACGGGCCCGCACCGCGCCTCCCGTCCCGACCCGGTCACCTGGTGCGGCTACGGCCGCGTCGCCTCCCCCGCGACGGGCAGCCCCGCGTCGGGCAGCCCCGCGACGTGCGCGGCGAGCAGGTCGGCGAATGGCCGGTCGACCGCGAGCACGACCGTGCCGGCCCGCCGCTCCGGCGTCGCACGGACCGGGAGCTCGACCTTCGTCACGCCGCGGTCCGGGCCGTCGCCGCCGATCACGTGCACCGGCAGGTGGAGCGACGCGGTGACCTCCAGGTCCCCCGTCATGACCGCCGCGGCGAGGGGGTCGTGCAGGATCGCGACGCGGTCCTGGTAGACGGTGGCGTAGAAGTCGGCGTACACGTCGAGCATGCGGCCGATGTGCTGGGCCGCCCCGGAGCCCGAGTCGGCGAGCGCGGTGATGTGCTCCTCGGTGAACCGGTGTCCCGTGGTCACGTCGAGCGGCACGGTGGTGACGTCCCACGGCGCCGCGTAGACCAGGTCGGCCGCTTCGGGGTCGTTGTGGATGTTCGCCTCGGCGAGCGGCGAGACGTTCCCCCGGACGAGGAACGCGCCGCCCATCACGGTGACGTCCTCGACCCGGGACGGGAGTGTCGGGTCGAGGCGCAAGGCGTGCGCGAGGTTCGTCAGCGGCCCGATCGCGAGCACCCGCAGTGCGCCGGCGTGCTCGTGCGAGAGCCGGACGAGCAGTTCCGCGGCGGACTCGTCCTCGACCTCGCGGTCGGTGGTCGGGAGTTCGACGTCCCCGATGCCGTTGCGGCCGTGCACGTGTGGTGCGCCGCCGTGGAACGGGCGGGACCAGAAGTCCGTCGGGCCGACCGCGACCGGCGTCCGGTCGTTCCCGAGGACGGCGAGGAGGTCGAGGGTGTTCCGGCCGGCGCGGGGGGCGTCGACGTTCCCGGACACGACCCCGACCCCGACGAGGTCGATGCCCGGACGGCCCGTCAGCCAGGCGAGGGCCAGCGCGTCGTCGATGCCGGTGTCGCAGTCGAGGAACACCGGGGTCGGGCGGGTGGGGTTGGTCATGCGGGGGTCCGTTCGGGGTGGCAGCCGGTCGACGTCGATCATGGCATCGTCGCACGCCGCCGGGGGTGCCGTCGTCGATGCCGAGCATCCGCTGCCGCCGGAACCCGGCGGCACTGCCTCCGAACGAACTGCCCTAGCGGCCGGGAGCGTCGAGCAGGTCCCGGACGGACCGCGGCTCGCGACCGAGCAGCTCGCCGAGGAGTGGGTCGGTGCCGGCGAAGAACCCGCCCGCAGCAGCGGCGTACATGTCGAGCATGAAGCGGGCCATGAACTCCTGCTGGCCCCCGCGGACCTGCTGCGCCACCCACTCGTCGGCACCGAGCACGACGGTCTCGACCGGCCGCCCGGCGACCTCGGACGCGATCGCGGCGACGTCGGCGAACGTCGGAGCAGCGTCGGCGGTCAGGGTCGTCGGGCCGTCGTACGCACCGTCGGACAGCAGGACGTGCGCGGCTGCCTCGGCGGAGTCCTCGCGGGCGGTCCAGGACACCGGCCCGTCGGTGGGCACCGCGATGACGCCGGTCTCCCGCCAGTTGCCGAGGAACCACACCAGGCTGTGCGCGTAGAACCCATTGCGGAGCGACGTCCACGCCAGACCTGAGTCGGCGAGCAGCTGCTCGGTCGCCGCGTGGTCACGCCCCGGACCGAACGGAGTGTCGAGGGCGGCCCCCTGGTGGCTGGTGTAGAGCACGCGGCCGACCCCGGCCTCGACCGCGGCGTCGATCGCGGCGCGGTGCAGCGCGACCGCATCCGCCGTCGGGTCGCTCGCCGACACGAGCAGCAGTTGGTCGGCGCCGTCGAACGCTGCGGGCAGCGAGGCCGGGTCGGCGTAGTCGCCCTTGCGGACCGCGACACCCTGCTCGGCGAACCGGGACGCCTTGGCCGTGTCGCGGACGACGACCGCGATGTCCGATGCCGGGATGCGCTCGAGCAGGTGGTCGACGGTGCCGCCGTTGAGGGCACCAGTGGCGCCGGTGACGATGATCATGAGACAGCCTTTCGGAAGACCACCGACCGTGTTATCGGTGGAACCATGATCATGGTAACGTCGGAATACCATTGATAGCAAGCGCTTGGTATCGTCGTTCCATGACCGAGACGACCACTCCCGTCGACACGCGGACCCGCATCGTCGAGGCCGCGGCCCGCCTGCTCCGGGAGGACGGTCCGGCAGCGGTCACCACACGCGGTGTCGCGCAGGGGGCCGGTGTCCAGGCGCCGGCGATCTACCGACTGTTCGGCGACAAGGACGGGCTGCTCGAAGCGGTCGCCGAACACGTGATGTCGACGTTCGTCGCCGCCAAGGCCGCGGTCGTCGAGGCGGCCACGGCCGACGGTGTCGATCCGGTCGAGGAGCTCCGTGACAGCTGGCGACACCAGGTCGACTTCGGACTGGACAACCCGGCACTGTTCCGGCTGCTCAGCGACCCGTCCCGGGTCGCGAGTTCACCGGCGGCACGACTCGGCAAGCAGGTGCTCCAGGCCCGCGTCCGTCGTGTCGCAGCGGCCGGGCGGCTCCGTGTCCCCGAGGACCGCGCGGTCGGACTCATCCAGGCCTCGGGGACGGGCGTCGTCACCACGATGCTCGCGACGCCGTCGGAGGACCGTGATCCAGGGCTCGTGGACGCTGTGCTCGGCGGCGTCCTGACGCAGATCCTGACCGATGCGCCGGCGAGCGCCGCGGAGGCGGGCCACCTCGGGACCGTCGTCGCCTTCCGTGCGGTCGCGGACGAGCTCGTCGGGCTGAGCGACCCGGAACGCCGGCTGCTCGCCGAGTGGCTCGACCGTGTCATCGCGGGACCGAACGCACGACAGGTTCCCTGAGCGGGATCGGTCGTCCGCCTCCGGACTGGAGGCGCGGGTCGGGCCCGCACCGTTCCTCCCGTCCGTCCGCGGTCCGTCGGTCGTCGGGTCGTACGCTTGCACCCATGCCGCTCGAGGTCGACAAGGTGGTCTGCTACGTGGTCCATGACGGACACCTCCTCGTGTTCACGCACGACGAGATCCCGCTCACCCGGACTGGCGTGCAGGTTCCCGCCGGCACCGTCGAGCTCGGCGAGACACCCGCCGACGCGGCGGAACGCGAGCTCGTCGAGGAGACGGGGCGCCCCGGTCGGGTGGTGCGCTCGCTCGGAGTCGAGCGGTACGACCTCCGACCGACGCGGGACGAGATCGCCGTGCGGAGCTTTTTCGTCCTGTCGATGGAGCAGGCGGACGTCTCGGAACGATGGCGAGCGGGTGAGCAGTCTCCGTCGGCAGGGGGCGAAGTCGTCAGCTGGACGTGTTGGTGGATGCCACTGGAGGACTCGCACGTGCTCGCCGCCGGGCTCGGGGCGAGGATCGGTGCGGCGACCGCGGCTGCGCGGCCCGCGAACCGCCGCTGACCGCCGACCACCGCCCCAGCGTACGATCGGACCTTCTGGGCCTCCAGCTCACTGACGCACCCTGCAGATCCGCACCCGAGGAGTCCCGTCCGCGATGTTCACCACGGTCTACGTCAGCACGCTCCGGGAGGAACTCACCGGCGAGCCGCTCCGCCGCCTGCTCGAGGACAGCCGCCGCAGGAACGCGGCGAACGGCATCACCGGCATGCTGACGGTGCGAGGCCGCCGCGTGATCCAGCTGCTCGAGGGCGAGCGGGCATCGGTCCGTGAACTGTACGCACGCATCGCCGTCGATCCCCGGCACGACGACGTCGTCACCGTGTGGGACAGCAGCAACGCCGAGCGCCGGTTCCCCGACTGGTCGATGGCGTTCGACGACCTCGAGGAGGACGCCGACAAGGCCCTCGAGCAGACCTGGCCCGAGCCGTCGTCGGCGGACCTGTCGCCGGACCGGCCGGGTGGGGACGACACGGACTACATCGCGCGACGGGCCACGGCACTCCGGCGCGCCATGGCCAGCGGGGACCGTCTCGTGACGAGCCTCGCCGTGATCCTGCACGGACACCGGCCCCAGGCCGTCCTGACCGCGTCCGGGACGAAGCGCGTGCAGTGTTCCGAGTGCCGGGTCACCCAGGCCGAACCTGCCGACCAGTACCCCTGCAACACCGCTCGGAACGCGATCTGGGCACTGGAGTCCACGCAGCCGTAGCACCGCACGCATGTCGCGCGGACGATCGGACCAACGACGGCTACCGTCGGCCTGGTGACCGACGACCGACGCCGAGAACTCGGCGACAGCGATGCGCCTGTCGAGGACGAGATCCACGAGTCGTTCAACGCCGTGGTGGAGGAGGGCGCCGAGCGCCTGCAGCGCACCACGCGGGTCGTGCTCACCACCGGGTTCGCGGGTGGACTCGAGATCGGCATCGGCGTGATGGGATACCTCGCGGTCCTCCACGCAACCGGCGACCACCTGCTCGCGGGACTCGCGTTCGGCATCGGACTGGTCGCGCTCTACCTGGCGCACAGCGAGCTGTTCACCGAGAACTTCCTGCTGCCGATCACGGCGCTGATCGCGCGCGAGGGCACGGTCGGACAGCTCGTCCGGCTCTGGGTCGGGACGCTCGTCAGCAACCTCGCCGGCGGGTGGGTGTTCATGTGGATCGTCGTGCAGGCGTTCCCGCAGTGGCACGCCGAGCTCGAGGAGTCGGCCCTGCACTACGTGCAGACGCCCTTCGGACTCCAGGCCGCCGCGCTGGCCGTCCTCGGCGGCAGCACGATCACCCTCGTCACCCGCATGCAGCAGGGCACGGACTCCGACCCGGCGAAGATCGTCGCCGCGATGATCGGCGGGTTCCTGCTCTCCGGGCTGCAGCTCTTCCACTCGATCCTCGACTCGTTGCTCGTCTTCGGCGCGATCCAGGCCGGCGCCCCGATCACCCTCGGGCAGTGGCTCGGGTGGTTCGGGTACACGCTCGTGTTCAACGTGCTCGGGGGCGTGGTGCTCGTCACGGCCCTCCGCCTCGTGCGCTCGGCCGACCTCCTGCACGGACGGCGGCGGTCACCGGCGGAGGACCGTGCGGAGCCATCCGGAGAACCCGCGTCGTGACGAAGCGGTAGCGTGCGCCTGTGACCGACACCACCGAACCTCGCCCGGATCAGCAGATCGCCGTCGTCACGGGCGGTGGCAGCGGCATCGGCCGGGCCGCCGCGCTCGCCCTCGCCGACGACGGCTGGACGGTCGTGATCGCCGGGCGCCGGAGCGCCACGCTCGACGAGGTCGCCGCCGTCTCGACCGACATCGTCCCGATCGTGGCCGACGTCGCCGTCGAGTCCGACGTGCGAGCCCTGTTCGACCAGACCGTGGCGCGGTTCGGCCGGGTCGACCTGCTGTTCAACAACGCCGGCATCGGGGCGCCGCCCACGCAGTTCGACGACATCGCACTCGAGACCTGGGACACCGTGATGGCGACGACGCTCACCGGCTCGTTCCTCTGTGCGCGCGAGGCCTTCCGGGTGATGCGGTCGCAGCGCCCGCAGGGTGGCCGGATCATCAACAACGGCTCGATCTCGGCGCACGCACCGCGTCCGCTGTCGGCGCCGTACACGGTGGCGAAGCACGCGGTCCTCGGGCTCACGAAGCAGATCCAGCTCGACGGTCGTCCGTTCGGCATCGCCTGCGGTCAGATCGACGTCGGCAACGCGGCCACCGCGATGGGTGCGGGTGCCGCCGACGGGACCCTGCAGGCGGACGGCGCGGTCCGGCCCGAAGCGACCATGGACGTCGCGGAGACCGGCCGTGCCGTCCGGTACATGGCCGGCCTGCCCTTCGGGGTCAACGTCCCGAACCTGACGATCATGCCGACCACCATGCCGTTCGTCGGGCGGGGGTGACCGCGACGCCGTCCGAGCCACCGCACGGCGCACGATCCTCCCGCTGACTAGCTCCGGGGTGCTCGGACTCGGAGTCCGCTGACGACCAGGTCGAGCAGGTGCGGGACGCGGTCGGTCGCCGATGGCCCGAGCACCCAGAGGAACGCGACCAGCGTGAGGAGGTCCGGCGCCGAGACGTCCGATCGGAGCACCCCGGCGCGCGCCCCGGCGCCGAGCGGTGTCCCGATGGCGTCGACGATCTCGTCGTACTGCTCGTCGTGCAACTGCTGCCGGGTGGCGGCGTCGAGGACCTCCGACAGCGCGTGCTTCTGCGAGCCGACGGCAGCGGGTTCGTCGAGCCATGACCGGAGCGCGAGTTCCTGTGCCGGCCGAGCCGCCCACGAGCGCGCCGACGCGACCAGTCCCTGGAAGTCGTCGCGGTAGACCTCGGCGAGCAGCGCCTCCCGGGTGGGGAAATGACGATAGATGGTGCCCTGGCCGACGCCCGCGAGTCGCGCGATTGCCTGCATGGTCGTCGCGGCGTCCGTCCGCAGCGCGTCCCGCGCGACGTCGACCAGTCGAGCGCGGTTGCGCTCGGCGTCGGCACGGCGCAGTGGTTGCGAAACGGACATCACCGACACCGGCGGCGCGGCGATCGCCGTCGAGACCGACGTCCGCAGCCGGGAGGCCCTGACCACGTTGGTCGCGTCGGCCCGGTCGCGCTTCGGTTACCTCGACGTGCTCCACCAGAACGCCGGCAGCATGGCCGTGTCGCCGTTCGACGCCCTCGACGTCGACGGATGGCAGCAGATGGTCGACGTGAACCTGGTGGGCGTCCTCAACGGGATCGCCGCCGCGCTGCCGGTGTTCCGCGAGCAGGGCTCCGGGCACTTCGTGCACACCGCGTCGACCGCGGCGCACCGCATCGTCCCCGCCCAGGGGGTATACGCGGCGACGAAGACGGCCGTCCGTGTGCTCAGCGAGGCGCTCCGCCAGGAGGCCGGGCCCGATCTGCGCGTCACCGTCGTCTCCCCCGGGTTCACGGCCATCGAGGGCGTCACGAAGACCGACGACCCGGAGCAACGCGCGGCACTCGAGGCCCGACGCGACGCGATCGCGATGCCGGCCGAGGCCGTCGCCGCAGCCGTGGCGTACGCGATCGCGCAGCCGGCGGGCGTCGACGTCGGTGAGGTGGTCGTCCGGCCGACGGCGCAGGACTGATCAGGCCGGCGTGTTCTGCACTGCGGACGACCACTGTCCGCGCGGCGATCGTCGTCGGAGACCGATCGGAGGGCCAGGACCGGCGGCCGAGTGTGCTGGGCGGCTACGGTGCCTCCATGGGCAGGTGCAACTACCTCGTCGAGGGTGTCTCCGGATCGGGCAAGACGGCGGTGTGTCACGAGCTCCGCCGCCGAGGGTTCTCCGCCGTCGACGGGGACCGTGAACTGGCGTACCAAGGAGATCCCGGGACCGGCGAGCCCGTCACCGGCATCACCGGACTCGCGGTCCATGACCACCACATCTGGGACGTTCGTCGGGTCCGCGCCATCGCCGCGGACCGCTCCGATCCGGCCACGTTCTTCTGCGGCGGATCCCGCAACGCCCGGTCGTTCCTCGATGTGTTCGACACGGTGTTCGTGCTCACGGTCGACCTCCACACGCTCGAACAGCGACTCGACGCTCGAGGCGAGGACGAATGGGCCGGAGCAGGTCGCGTCGACGAACGCGCACTCGTCCGTCGGCTCCACGCCGCAGGGACGGACACCCCGGACGGCGTGCGGCTCGACGCGACGCTGCCCCTCGCCACCGTCGTCGACGACCTGCTCCGCGCGTGCGGCCTCCCCCAGCGCTGACGTCCTGCGGCGCGTTGCTCACCCCGCAGGTCGGTCAGCGTCCCGACCCTGGGCGGACGGTCGTCTCCTCAGCGGTCCTCCAGGTCACCGCGCACCGGCAGAGCGCGTCCGTTCAGCGTGATCGTTCCCCGTCGCCGACGTCGGGCGCGGAGGACGACGAGCAACAGCAACAGCAGCAGGAACCCGCCCGCGGTGCCGGCCAGGAAGGCCGTGCCGACCCAGACCGTGACGAACGTCCGATCGCCGAACAACGCGTCGAGCAGGAGACCAGCACCGACCGCGAACCCGGTCAACAGTGCCGCGCAGACCGGTTCGAGCCATCGTCGTGACAGCAGTGCTGCGCGGTCGATCGGCAGCCCCTGATCGAGCCGGGTCCGTGCGGCTTTCTGGCGATCGCGGACGGCGATCCCGATCGTCGGGCCCCAGAACGCGACCATCGCTGCGCTGCCGTCGGGGTTGAGCAGGCCCAGAGCAATGATCGTGACGACTGCGCCAGCGACGTACCACCACGGGAAGACGCGACGAAGTGGTACCGCCCAGCGTCCGTCCGGACCGGTGCCGTCGTTCTTCTGCCCGCTCTTCGGTTCGGTGACGCCGATGAAGTCGAGCACGCGCCGGACGGTCATGGGCTGAGCATACGTCGACGCCGGTCGACCCATGGGTCCTGCGCGGGGGACATGCACAACACCTCGGATCGGCTCGTCCCGCCCCGCGTCATGAGGGAGAGCGCCTGCTTCGGGTTCGGGTCTCGAAGCAGGCGCTCTCGGTGCCGCGTGACCAGGCTACTCCTAAGTGGAGGGATACCTCCATATAGGAACGGGTTAGGTTGCTGTCATGCCCGAGACCCACCACCCGCGCGCCGAACGCGTCGAGGTGCGGCGCAGCCGCGAGGCGATCCTCGCCGCGGCGGAGGCCCACTACGCCGTCAAGGACACCGACCCGACGATGGTGCAGCTGGCCCAGCTCGCCGGCGTCGGGATCGCCACGCTCTACCGCCGGTACGCGAGCGTCGACGACGTCATCCGGGAGCTCCACGCCAGGCTCCTGACGCACTTCGCCCGCATCGAGGACCTCGTCGCAGCGAGGCCGACCGCCTGGGACGCCGTCGTCGCCCTGGTGATGGGGATCATCGACGTCCTGCAGGAGCACCCCGCGATCCCGCGCCTCAACCGGAAGATGGTCGCGCTCGACGACAGCGACCAGTTCACCTCGCGATGGAACGACCGGCTCGACGCGCTGATCCATGCCGCTCAGGCCGAAGGGACACTCCGAACCGACGTCACCGCGAACGACGTGACCTTCGCCGCGTTCCGCATCGGCAGCTACTCGAACCTCCCGCCCGACGACGCCGGCCGGATCATCGGCCGGCAGGTCGGCATCGTGCTCGACGGGCTCCGCGCCGACGGCACGCGCAACCCGCTGCCCGGCGAGCCCATCACCATGGGCGAGCTCCAGGGCATCTTCCGGCACGAGGTCGACCACCCGGTCGAGTGATGGGCGCGCAGACGGGCTGGGGAAACGGGCGGGAGGCGCGGTGCCAGCCCGCACCGTCCCTCTCCCCACCGACACGGCCCGCCCGCCGCTGGCGCGCCGGTCGGGAACCGGCGGCGTGGGCCCAGGCCGTCCTCCGGTCGGGTCGACCGCGCACTCGTCGCGCGTGTCAGCAGCCCGAGCGTGTCCACCACCCGGTTCGAGGATTGTCGTACCAGGCGACCACTCCGACGCCAGCGGCCCCGATGAGGACGAGAAGACCCAGAACGGCGCCATGTCGCTCCTGGGTGGCACAAACGGATCGGCGCGTTCCTCGGGCCGTTCGCCGCAGCCGGCGTGATCGCCGTCTGGGACCCGTCTGCTGCGTACATCCTCGCGCTCGTGGCGATCCTCGGCGCCGGCGCGATCGCTGCGACGGCGAAGGACCCGGGAACTCGCGGCAGGACATCCGCGCGGCAAGATCGTGCTGCATCCCTGACTGGCGAGCGCCGACACTGCAGTGTTGTTGATGACTGAGAACTGGGTCGTCTTGCGTGTTCCCCCATGGCTGTTGATGAGAACTCCTGTGGAATCATCCGCGCGCGATCCTACCGATGATCGCAGCCTGGAATGACGGCTGGTCGCGCGTTGACGACTCTCGGATCCGACGCGTGCAGAGTCGTGAGAACCGTGAACGATTCGAAGCAGCGGTGCGAATCGGGCAGGCGTTGACGATCGCCCTCAGTCGTGCGACGAGATCGGCATGCGGATCATCCAGCAGGCGAGCGTAGCTAGGTAAGTCAGTCCGCTGGCCGATCACTTACGGTCACCGCTCGCCTGGCGTCGGGGCGCCAGGCATCGGTTCACCTTCGCGGACCCGAAGTGGGGTGGAGCGGGATGAACCGGCGACGGACGGGCAATGGGACCATCGACACCGGGAAGGGAGGCTCATCGTGAATGCGCGAGTACGGCAGTCGAGCCGCGGGGTTCGAGTGGTCACGATCTGTGTGCAGCTCCTCTTCATCGGGTCGATTCTCCTCGGCATGACGACGCCACCGGACGAGCAGTCGGCGTCTGATCGTGCGCTGATCCCCGCCGCGTGGATCGTGCTGGGCGGACTCGTCCTCCTGAGCATCCGAACGCTGTTCATCGGCATATACCTGGCTCCAGGCGCGGTCGTCGTGCGGAGCTGGCTCCGTACCTACCGAATCCCGCTGACTGAGGACACGCGATTCGGACTCGAGGCGTGGAGCGACTGGCTCCTGTCGAAGGGACAACCGGTCGGGAACTCCCAGATGATCGCGATCATGGGGACGTCGCCCCGCTCGTTTCCGGCAACCGGGGTGCGACGGAGCCGCGCTGTCGTGCAACGCGATCTGTTGAACGCCTTTGCCGGATTGGAGGACGTGACCGAAGAGACCGCCCGCGATTGGGCACGGGGTGCATCGTGGCGCATCCAGCGGGATCGATCGAAGCTGCGACAGGCAGAACGACAGCGTCGCGGGGGCCGGCACTCCGACCCGTCCGGCGCGCCGAGCCGCTAGCACTGCTCCGGGCAGTGCTCCCCGAACTGAGCGCGTCGCTGGCTGACGGTGTCTTGGACTGCAGATACCCGTCTTGCTCGGCGATCGGCTACCGGGCGCAGTTTGCTACTGACAGCCGGCCTGGACAAACAGTCTCAGCTCCGCGAGCGTGGGCCCGCACTCGCGTCGAGGTACTCGAGACCTTCCGCCATCAAAACCCCGGTGTGGAACTGGATGCGCAGCGATTCGACAGCGAGCAACGCTGCCCCACGTTCGGTGTCGGAGATCAGGCCCGCCGCACATGCGACGGCGAACTCGTCTTCGTCATCGACAATGAAGGACCCGTCGCGTTGGAGCAGCGGATCAAGCTCGGCGCGGGACTTCCTCGGCGGCGTAGCGATGTCGACGTGCACGACGTACTCGGAGCCGAGCACCCAGTGCGCGACGAACCACGCCGCGTGAGGAAGCAGGACGATCAAAGGCCGTCCTCGCCCCTGGACATCCTGGGCGATCTCGGACGTCGAAGTCAGGCCGTCGCGATCAACCCCAGTGTGGGTACCTCCTGCGGGAGTGAAGACCCACGTTCCGCGCTCGTCCTCAGGACCAGGTAACCACGCCACGACCGCACACCCGCCGGACGCTTCCGCTTCACGATGGTCACGACGCTGAGAACCTCAGCGGGAGCAGCCATCGGGCCCCGATAGAGGCCCAGGGCATTCCTCGCCGGTATCCGATGAGTCAGCGGGACGCATGGATGGCACGACGATCTGGTCAGCGGCGGCGTGGCTCAGGGTGGTAATAGACGGTCATCGCCAGGTCGTCCTCTCCCTCAGTCACGCTGCTGGTGAACGTCACGTCCTCGATTGACACGTCGCCGAGGTTGTCGATGGTCTCCGCGACCCGTCGCAGCAAGGCAGCAACGTCGCCTTGCCCATCGCCTGCTGGGTTGCTCTGCGAGAAGTGATTGATCGTCCAGTCCGTGCGCTCCACATCCCCGACCGTACCGAAGTCCTCGAGGGCGACGGCGACGGAGACGGCGACGGAGACGGCGAGGGCGCCAGTCCGATGGCCGATCCCCTACGAGCGTCGAGTCCGATCGGTCATCGACGCGCGGCACCAGCGAAGCGGATACGTCCGCTGTACCTCCAATGACGTGTCCGAATGCCGATCGGCTATCGGGACGCCGCTTGACCCCTTGATTTCGGGGTATGGGTGTGAGCAGCTCCGCTCAGTGTCGCCCTTCAAGCTTCTCTCCCTGTCGTCCCGCGTCACGAAGCGGACCGGTTCTCGAGGTGCGGAAGATCGTCGGTGCGGGCATGGGGTGGTGGGTGCATACTGGTGGTGTCTTCGGACCCGGCAGTGGGGCTTGCCGGACCCAACCTCGACACTCGTCGACAACAGTCCCTATCTCAGCTGGTTGCGCTTCTGTGCGCCTGAGGTAGGGAGATGTCATGGTCGAGTCGAGCACTGCCGGTGTTGTCGTGGTCGGTGTGCAGTCCGGGCAGGGGCACGACGTCGTCGGTGTCGCGGCTGCCGTCGCTGAACGCTTCAGCGCCCGCCTGGTGTGTGTGGTCGTCGATCCGGCGCTGCTGTCAGCGGGGGTGCGTGCGGACGGGTCGGAGATCATCGAACCGATCGACCCGGACACGGCGGACAGCGACCCGCAGCAGCTCCCCGACGAAGACATGCGGGTCATCAGAGATCTTGCTGCGGCGCGATCGGTCGACGTGGACTTCGTCTCCCGCGTCGGGGACCCGAGTCACGCACTCGCTGCGGTGGCTGAGGAACGTGACGCGGTGATGATCGTCGTCGGATCCCAGGCTGGCCGACGCCGGATGGCGGAACTGCTCACCGGGTCCGTCGCCGCGCACCTGACCCATCAGCAGCACCGGCCGGTGCTGGTCGTCCCGCATGACCCGGTTGGTGTCACCGTCCTCCGACCGTCGGATGCCCCGTGACGGGCACGCTGACGCTCCTGCGGCATGGGGAGAGCACCGCGAACGAAGCCGGCACCTTCACCGGTCTCCTCGACGTCCCGCTCACACCCCACGGACGACGGCAAGCGTCCGCGGCGGGGCAGCTCCTTCGGTCGAACCACATCACGCCGGACGTCGTGGTCACCTCCACACTGCACCGTGCCGTCCGCACCGCCGAACTGGTCTGCGACGCCCTCGGGACACAGCTGCCCACGGAAGCGGTGTGGCAGCTCAACGAACGCAACTACGGCGCCCTGACCGGGATGACGAAGACCGACGCCCGTCGGATGCTCGGTGACGACGAGTACATGCGGCTCCGCCGGTCCCGTACCGGCACACCGCCACCGATGTCGCTGCACCTGTGGGAGGAACTGCGGTCAAGTTCCGCGCTGCGCGGCCTGCCCGACGGCGCCCTCCGACGCACCGAGGCACTCTCGGACGTCATCGAGCGGGTCCGTCCCGTGCTGCACGACCGGCTCCTGCCGATGGTGCGGTCAGGGCGGAGCGTCCTCGTCGTCGCGCACGGGAACTCGCTCCGCGCACTCTGCGCATGCATCGACGACCTCACCGACCCGGAGCTCGAGCAGCTCAACGTGCCGACCGGGCAACCCGTGCAGTACCACCTCGCTGCCGCGGGTGCTCTCGTCCCGCGTGGTGGGGCGTTCCTGGATCCGGTAGCAGCACAGCACGCCGCGGCGCTGGTCGCGGCAGAAGGCGGAACATGACCACCCGAACGGACACCCCGATGCCCGATGACCAGCTCCCCTCCGACCCGGACGTCGACGTCTCCGACCCCGCAACGACCATGCGGCCGGTGCATCTGCGGTGGCGGTACGTCGGCCTCGTCGCCGTCGGTGGGGCCGCTGGTACTGCCCTCCGCGACGTCATCAGCAGCCTGCTCCCTGCCGATGGCGGGGTGAGTTGGTCGATCTTCTGGATCAACATCACCGGGGCGCTGGCCCTCGGTGTGCTGTTGGAAGCGCTCGCGCACCGCGGGCCCGATGCCGGCCGCCGACGCGTGCTGCGGCTGCTCCTCGGGACAGGGGTCCTCGGCGGGTTCACCACCTACAGCACCCTCGCCGAGTCCACTGCCGCCCTGTTCCTGAACGGGCACGGCCTCGCTGGCACCGGGTACGCGCTCCTGACCGTCTTGTCCGGCGCGATCGCGACCGCGGTCGGTCTCGTCGTCGCCGGCTGGTTCCGACCCCGAACGGAGGAAGCATGAACGCCGCCCTCATCGTCGTCGTCGCCCTCGGTGGCGGTGCCGGCGCTGCCGGCCGGTTCCTCCTCGACGGGGTGATCAACACCGGCCGGGAGTTCCGGCTCCCCGTCGGCACGCTGACGATCAACATCACCGGGTCGCTGCTGCTGGGACTCATCGTCGGCGCCGCCACCCACCTCGGCGCGGTACCGGTCGCGGTCCTCGGCACCGGGGTGATGGGCGGCTACACCACGTTCAGCACCGCCAGCTTCGAAACCGTCCGCCTCGCCCGCAGCGGCCGGATCACCGCCGCCGCCGTCAACGGTCTCGGAATGCTCGTCGTCTCCCTCGCCGCCGCGACCGCCGGCATCCTCCTCGGCGGCACCCTGTGACCACCCCGCCCACTGACCACACACCCGCTCCAGAACCGGAGGTACCCATGCTGTTCGACGTCACGATCGAGATTCCCCGCGGCAGCGGCAACAAGTACGAAGTCGACCACACCACCGGCCGGATCCGGCTCGATCGGGCGGTGTTCACCAGCATGGTGTTCCCCCAGGACTACGGCTCCATCGACAACACCCTCGGCGATGACGGCGACCCCCTCGACGCCCTCGTGCTCCTGCCCCGTCCCACGTTCCCCGGCGTCGTCATCACGGTCCGGCCGATCGGGATACTGCGCATGGCCGATGAGAACGGCGGCGACGACAAGATCCTCACCGTCCCCGCCGGCGACGACCGCTTCGCGCAGCTGCAGGACATCACCGATGTGCCGGAACACACGCTGGCGGAGATCGAACACTTCTTCGCCCACTACAAGGAAATCGAGCACGGCAAGCACGTCACCACCAACGGGTGGGCCGACCGGGCCGCTGCCGAAGCCGTCATCCGCACCGCACAGGAAGCCCACACCCGACACCCGTGACCCCACGGGTCCACAGACTGCCGCGGGGAGGCACTGGCGCCGAGTGATCGCCAGCAGGTCGTCCCTCCGCCTCCCCGCGGCTCCCCCTTCCAACCACACCCCAGCTCGACGCATGACCCGAACCGAACCGAAGGAGCGTCACCATGAACGACTACATCAGCGGCATCCACCACCACGGAGCACATCAGGGCGAGTACGTCACCCACCACGACCACCCCGTCACCATCGACGCCGTCCACGGCGCCCGCATCCTCGACTCCCGCGGCTACCCGACCGTCCGCGTGTCCCTCGAGCTCGACGACGGCAGCACCGTCACCGGCGACGCCCCCGCGGGTGCGTCCACCGGCGCCCACGAAGCCGTCGAGCTCCGCGATGGCGGGACCGCGTTCGGCGGCCGCGACGTCACCCAGGCGCTCCACCTGATCGACACCGACATCACGGGCCTGCTCACTGGCCGGTCGTGGTCGGCGATCGGGCAGATCGACGCCGCCCTCGCCGAACTCGACGGCACCACCGGGTACCGCCGGCTCGGCGCGAACAGCGTTGTCGCCACCTCGATCGCCGCATCCAGGGCCCTCGCCCATGCCGCGGACCTCCCGCTCTGGCAGTGGATCGCTGAGATCACCGGCTCGACGCCGCGGATGCCGGTCCCGCACTTCAACGTCCTCAACGGCGGCGCGCACGCAGCGAACGAGCTGGACTTCCAGGAGTTCATGATCGCTCCCGTCAACGCAGGCTCGATGGCAGACGCCGTCCGAATCGGCGCAGACGTGTACCACGCTCTCGCGGCGCTGGTTCGGGACCGGTTCGGCAGCCTCGGCCTCGGCGACGAGGGCGGTTTCGCACCGTCGATCGCTGCGCCCGAGGAAGCGCTCGACCTGCTCGTCGACGCGATCCGTACCGCCGGCTATGAGCCGGGAGTCGACCAGGTGGCGATCGCCCTCGATCCGGCCGCGAACGAGTTCCACCAGGGCGTGGGCTCGTATCGGATGATCGACGACAGCCTCGACCGGGACGGGCTGGTCGACTACTACCGGCAGCTGGTCGACACGTATCCGATCCGGAGCATCGAAGACGGGTTCGCTGAGGACGACCATGAGGGCTTCCGCCGCATGCAAGCGGCGCTCGGAGACCGGATCCAGATCGTCGGCGATGACCTCTACGTCACCGACCCACAGCGCATCCGGGAGGGCGGCGAGCAGCAGCTGACGAATGCGGCACTGATCAAGCCGAACCAGATCGGCACCGTCTCCCAGACCCTCGGCGCGATTGCCACCGCTGCCAGCGTCGGGATGGGCAGCATGGTGTCGCACCGTTCTGGGGAGACCACGGACACGTTCATCGCGGACCTCGTCGTCGGGACCGGCACCGGGCAGATCAAGTCCGGCGCACCCGCCCGCGGGGAACGGGTCGCGAAGTACAACCGGCTCACTGAGATCGCCGAGCAGCAACCGAATCTGCCCTACGGACTGGACGGGCAGCGGTGAATAGCGATGCAGCGCATCGTGAAGTGGTCTCCGGTGGAAACGCAGCAGTACGGGTGGGCCCGAAGCGCACCCGGAGATGACTGGATGGGATCCGATGTCGACGCGCATCACGTTGAGTGGTTCGACGTTGACGTGGACCATCTTGTGCGGGTCCCGGCATTGCAGCAGGCGCTCACTCGTGATGGTCAGATCGGTACGATCCGGGAGATGACGCACGAGATGCGTGATGGGCAACGCATCTTCATCTTTCTCGTCGACTTCGGCAGACAGGGCGGTGACCGATAATCAGCCTGCTCCCGGCTGCCCGAACCAGCGACACCACAGGCGGGCGGTCCTGCGCGAGGGCAATGGGACATGCGCCTTGGTCGGACACCGTTGTCTTCACGATCTGGGTACGCCTGCAGCGGGCGGCGTGGCGTTGCCGGTGGAAGGAGCGAAGTGATGGATCCCGGTGAAGCCGTCCGCACGATCGTCGGCGTCGTCGCGCTCGTCGGCGTTGCGGGAGCGGTGTTGCTGGCAGTGCGTGCACCTGCACCGTGGGCTCCAGCATTCGCAGTTGGGCGGGGGGTGCTGCAGTTGGCTGCGATCAGTGTGCTGCTGACAGGGATTATCCGCTCGCCGGCGCTGATCACCGTTGCGCTTCTGGTGATGTTCACGGTCGCGGCCATCACCTCGGCTCGACGGCTCGGCACGCTCCGCGGACGCATCATCCCAGTGGCGACGTGCATGGCTGCAGGGATCACGGTCGCCGGCGTGGTCGTCTTCGGAACGGGCGCCATCGCGTTCACCCCGCGATACGTCCTCGCGATCGGCGGGATCGTGATCGGGAACACCATGACGATCTCGACCTTGTCCGGACGGCGATTCGTCGAGCTCGTCGATGACCGATGGGATGAAGTCGAAGGGTGGCTTGCGCTCGGAGCGAATCCACGGCAGGCCACCGTCGACCTGGTCCGCCGGGCGATCGGCGCAGCATTGGTGCCAACAGTGGACCAGACGAAAACGACGGGGCTGGTCACCCTTCCCGGAGCGTTCGTCGGCGCGATCTTCGGTGGTGTTTCGCCTATCGAGGCCGGACGGTTCCAGATCGTCGTCCTCGCCGCCATCATCGGTGCTGGCAGCATCGTCGCCACCGCACTCACCGCCTGGCTCGCTCCCGTTGCAACCCGCCCCGCACGGCCACGCTGACACGTGCCCCGTGCCCCGTGCCGGTGATGTTCGGTGGCTCGCAGGTCGCCTGCCGCGTGTCGCAACCACCGCCCCACACAACACGACGTTGTGTGGTCACAACCGAATCTCCGTTGCCAGCGGCTAAGCGGCGAGGAAGATCGGCAGGAACGCTTCCACGAACAGGAGAGGCATGCTGATGCGCCCCGATCATCGTTCGGGTAGACCGTTCACCGAAACGGCTCGCAGCCGGTATGGCGCCGCGACGGATGCTTTCGACGTGCACGCCCGGGCGGTCGCCGACGTCGTCGCCGAAGCTGAGCAGGTGGTGCAGTCACATGCCGCGGCCCGGTTGCGTCGCCGCCAGCACGCTCTCGCCGCTGGGCTCATGCTCGGCTCCGGTGCGTGCCTGATCGCTGCCGTCCTTCTCGTGTGAGCTCACCGAGCCGCCAGGATTCGCCCGACCACTCCCTGCACTGCATGTCGAAAGGCAGCTGATGACCGCCACAACTCCCCGCACAACCAGCACTGGAGTACCGGTGTTCGACGCGCCTCGCACTGGCGCGAAGGGCAACATCGTGGTCCGGTGGATCACGTCCACCGACCATAAGGTCATCGGCTACCTGTACATGATGACCTCGTTCACGTTCTTCCTGCTCGCCGGGGTCATGGCGCTGGTGATCCGCGCGCAACTGTTCGAACCGGGCCTGCATGTCGTGGCGACGAAGGAGCAGTACAACCAGCTGTTCACGATGCACGGCACGATCATGCTGCTGCTGTTCGCGACGCCGCTGTTCTCCGCGTTCGCGAACGCGATCATGCCGCTGCAGATCGGCGCCCCAGACGTCGCGTTCCCACGCCTGAACGCGTTTTCGTACTGGATCTACCTGTTCGGCGGGCTCATCACTGTCGGCGGGTTCCTCACTCCACAGGGCGCAGCATCATTCGGGTGGACGGCGTACGCGCCACTGTCGGACACGACCTTCACTCCGGGACTCGGCGGAACGCTGTGGGTCTTCGGGCTCATCCTCGTCGGCTTCGCATCGATCCTCGGCTCGGTCAACTTCATCACCACGATCATCTGCATGCGCGCCCCCGGTATGACGATGTTCCGCATGTCGATCTTCAGCTGGACGGTCCTGGTGACCTCGCTGCTGGTTCTGATCGCGTTCCCGGTACTCGCGGCGGCGCTATTCGGCCTGGGCCTGGATCGTGTGTTCGACGCGCAGATCTTCAATCCCGCGAATGGCGGGGCGCTGCTGTGGCAGCACATGTTCTGGTTCTTCGGCCACCCGGAGGTGTACATCATCGCGTTGCCGTTCTTCGGCATCATCTCCGAGATCATGCCCGTGTTCAGCCGGAAGCCGATCTTCGGGTACAAGACCCTCATCTACGCGACGATCGCGATCGGGGCGCTGTCGGTGACGGTGTGGGCGCACCACATGTACGTCACCGGAAGTGTCCTCCTGCCGTTCTTCTCGCTGATGACGATGCTGATCGCGGTGCCCACGGGGGTGAAGATCTTCAACTGGATCGGCACCATGTGGCGCGGCTCCGTCACGTTCGAGACCCCGATGCTGTGGGCTGTCGGGTTCCTGATCACGTTCACCTTCGGTGGACTCACGGGCGTGATCTTGTCGTCACCGCCGCTGGATTTCCATCTCTCCGACAGCTACTTCGTCGTCGCGCACTTCCACTACGTCGTGTTCGGCACGGTCGTGTTCGCGATGTTCGGCGGCTTCTACTTCTGGTGGCCGAAGTGGACCGGGAAGATGCTCAACGAACGGCTCGGGAAGGTGCATTTCTGGTTGTTGTTCCTCGGGTTCCACACCACGTTCCTCGTGCAGCACTGGCTCGGGGTGATCGGTATGCCGCGTCGCTACGCGACGTACCTGCCGCAGGACGGGTTCACCTGGTTGAACCAGGTCTCCACGATCGGATCGGTGCTGCTCGGGATCTCGTTCCTGCCGTTCCTGTTCAACATCTACATCACCGCCCGCAACGCACCCAAGGTGCGCGTCAACGACCCCTGGGGGTACGGACGCTCTCTGGAGTGGGCAACGCAGTGTCCCGTACCGCGACACAACTTCACCTCAATCCCGCGGATCCGTTCCGAGTCGCCAGCGTTCGACTTGAACCATCCCGAGGCGGGCATCCCCGTCGGCCGTGGCCCCTTCACCGACGCACCCGACGGTCCCGTCGTGCACGGCAACGCGGTCAAGCAGGTCGGCGATGAGAACGGGCAGGCGTTCTGATGCGGCCGACGGGCAGGCTCGAGCGTGCAGTCCACGTGCGGAGAACGGATCGTGGCGCTGAACGGGCGCCGACGCCGATGCGCGTGGAGGAAGCCGCACGGATCTCCGCCAACGCCCGGAACGGGATGCTGGACCTGTCCGACCCGGATATCCGTCGGCTGGTGGGTGATGCACACCAGATCACGGTGCGCGCCCGTCTGTGGGGAGACCAACCCGAGCGGCAATCCCGTCGGCAGAAGCGGCTGCTGCTCACCGGTGTCGCAGTCGTCGTCACGGTCGCAGTTGCCGCGCTGTTCGTGCCGCTGCTGCACACTCTCTGACCTGTCGCAGAACGTCCCACGCAAGGAGGAAGCATGTCCGGACCCGTGATCGACGGTGTCTACCGTGCGGCGGTGGATCAGTGGCACGCGCAATACAGCGGCCGTCGGACGATCATCGCGATCGACGGGGACTCTGTGGCTGCAGTGCACACGGTAGCTGCCGGGATCCGCGAAGCCGTCATCGACGCCGGCTACACGGTGCAAGACGAGTCCGTCACATCGGTCATCACCGCGATGGGGGCACGTGCGGACGTGGCCATCCCGTTCCGGAGTGATCCTGCCGGAGCGGACGTGCTCATCGTGACCGGCTGGGGACTGCTGCAGGTACCCGCCCGGGGACTGTGGGACTGGACGATCTGGGCCAGCACCGGAGTCGTCCGCGCACCGGTCCGCGGTAGTGGTGCTGCACGAGCGTTCGCGGAACGGGACGAACCACGGTCCGCCGCGAACGCGATCATCGATGTCTCCAACCCGGACGCTCCGTTCCGTGAATGGAACGACACCTGCACCGTCTGACGACACGAAGACAGGTGCAACGGCTGGCTCGGCGCTAAAGACGCGCGCCTACTCGGGGTGGGTCGCTGTGTGCAGGAACGCAGCGGTCGCGGCGGAGGGCGGAGTCGACCAGATCGCGGTGAACCGTCGAAGCGGTGGCGGCCCGTCGACCGGAACCCGCACCAGCACACCAGCGTCCACATCCGCACGCACCGATCGGACACTCATCACTGCCGGCGCCACTCCGGAACGGACGTTGGCGCGGATCACGGCCGTGGTGTCCAGCTGCGCTGCCGGTTCTGCCATCGTCAGCGCTTGCTCACCCAACCACGCTTCCACGACGGCGCGAGTTCCTGACCCCTGCTCCCGCACCAGCAGCGGCGTCGAGGCGACAGTCGCTGCAGTGATCGATGCCGCTGCCGCCCACGGATGCTCTGGCGCAACAACGACCGTCAGTTCATCATCAGCGACGGGTACCGCGTGCAGATCCACGGGGACATGCGGCCCCTCGACGAACCCGATGTCCGCCGCGCCGGTCCGGACGTGCCCGATCACGTCGGTGCTGTTACCCGCGAGGAGCCGCACACTGATCTCCGGCGCCGTGCGGCGGGAGCGCAACAACCACTCCGGGAGCATCAGCTCCGCGATCGTCTGCGACGCGGCCACCGTGATCGTGCCCGACGGAAGCCGTAACGCGTGCACCCCAGCCTCGAGCCGCGCGGCAGCATCCAGCACCGGCCTCGCCAGCTCCATCATCGTCACCCCCGCATCGGTCAACCGGGACCCAGACGACGAGCGGATCACCAGCTGCACCCCAACCAGCCGCTCCGCAGCAGCGATCCGTGCCGAAACCGCCTGCTGCGTGATCCCCAACTGCCCGGCAGCCATCGACAGTGACCCAGATTCCGCCACCCGTTGCAGCACGTCCAACGTATCGAGGTCCATCAGACGGTCCGTCACACGACGTTTCACAAGTACGCATTGTGCCACCCCGAAAGAGATGAGGGTTCCGATCCGCGCGTCGGGAGGGGATGCTGCGTACATGGCCACCCAGATCGCACCGGCACACAGCAGCACCGGGCAGCACAGCGCCCCCCAGCGCCGCGCCTTCCTCCAAGAGCTCGAGCACCCCGGACACATTGTGTCGAACCTGACCCCGAACTGGTTCGCGTCGATCATGGGCACCGGGATCGTCGCCGTCGCAGCCGCATCACTCCCGCTGCAGTTCCCGGGGCTCCGCACTGCGGCGACGGTCGTCTGGGCGATCGCGGCGGTCCTGCTCGTCGCCCTCACCATCGCGACGGTCCTGCACTGGGTCCGATACCGCAGCACAGCAGCGAAGCACCACCTCAACCCGGTGATTTCCCACTTCTACGGCGCACCGCCCATGGCGTTCCTCACCGTCGGCGCCGGCACGATCCTCCTCGGCAAGGACTGGATCGGCCTCCCCGCCGCCGTCACCGTCGACTGGGTCCTCTGGACCATCGGCACCATCGGCGGCCTGCTCACCGCGGTCCTGGTGCCGTACCTGGCGTTCACCCGCCACGAGAACACGCCCGAATCCGCGTTCGGCGGCTGGCTGATGCCGATCGTCCCGCCGATGGTGTCCGCCTCGACCGGTGCGCTCCTCCTGCCGTATGCCCCCGCCGGGCAGGCACGGGAGACCCTGCTGTGGTCCTGCTACGGCTTCTTCGGCCTCAGCCTCATCACGTCCCTGGTCGTGATCACGCTGATCTGGAACCGTCTCGCGCAACACAAGGTCGGTGCCGCCGGTATGGTGCCGACCCTGTGGATCGTCCTCGGACCGGTCGGACAGTCCATCACCGCGGTAAACCTCCTCGCATCGAACGCCCCCGCCGTCGTCGACGCGTCGACCGCCCACGCACTGCTGGTCGTGGCGCTGGTGTACGGGTTCGCGATGCTCGGCTTCGCGCTGCTGTGGACCGTCATCGCCCTCGCCATCACCATCCGCACCGCCCGAGAACACCTGCCGTTCAGCCTGACCTGGTGGTCATTCACGTTCCCCGTCGGCACCTGCGTCACCGGCCTCAACGGCCTGACCCTGCACTCCGGACTCACCGTCGTCGCCGTGCTCGCCGTCGTCTACTACGCCGGCCTCGTCGCCGCGTGGATCACCGTCGCCGTCCGCACCTTCCACGGCTCCGTCATCCGCGGCACACTCCTCGCACCACCACAGCCAGCCTGATGTCTCCGTCACCACGAGATACTGCTGCCGTTGTTCGCGAAGGCGGTCGGACGTTCGCACCGGCGGATGTCCGCTCGCTGAACGGGTTGGCGGAGCGGTGGCGGCTCGCACCGGATGGGTCCAGGCGATTCGTGCCGGGCTTCGATGCCAACTCCGGTGGCGCCGGATCCCAGGTCCTGGTGCTGATGGAATCACCCGGTCCCGCCACGATCGCCGGCGGAACAGGTGCGATTTGCAGCGAGGACAATCCGGGGCCGACGGCGGCTGCGTTCAGGCGGGCGCGCGCGGAGTCGGGGCTGCCGCGGACGGCGTACCTGCGGTGGAACATCGTGCCGTGGGAACTCGCGAGAAGGCCCACGCGAGCAGATCTGGTGGAGAGCATCCCCGCGCTCTCGACGCTCCTTGCCTCACTTCCGCAACTGGCCGCGATCGTCACCTTCGGAGCCATGGCGCTGGACGGCGTGATGCGGTATCTCACCACGACGGATGCTCCCACGGTGCTGCCGGTGATCGGCGCCCCGCACCCCTCACCGGCCAACGGTCGGCACCGGGCCGAACAACACCTCCGCGCCGTGAACGCGTTGCGGGTCGGATGGGCAATTGCGCAAAGGAGCACCACCTCCCCATGACACCCCACACCACGCCAGCGACGACGCCGATGGTCATCAACTTCCCTGAGGAACAGCAAGCCGAGCTGCTGGCCCTGATGCTCCGGGTGCGGCGGTTCGAGGAACGCGCCGCCCGCGCGTACACGCAGGCCCTGATTGGCGGGTACTGCCACCTGAACCTCGGCGAGGAGGCCGCCGTCGCCGGGATCACCACCGCGATGCAGCCGACGGATTACCTGTTCACCAACTACCGGGAGCACGGGTACGCGATCGGCCGTGGTATCGACCCGAACCGGGTGATGGCGGAACTGTACGGCCGCGTCGACGGTGTCTCGAGCGGCTGGGGCGGCTCCATGCACATGTTCGACCTCACCGCGAGGCTCCTCGGCGGCTACGGAATCGTCGGCGGGCAGATCCCGCTCGCCACCGGAGCAGCCCTCGCGATCGACTACCGCGGCGGCGACGAGGTCGTGGTGTGCACGCTCGGAGACGGGACGACGAACATCGGCGCGTTCCACGAGTCGTTGAACCTCGCCGCGCTGTGGCATCTGCCGATCGTGTACGTCATCATCAACAACCAGCTCGGAATGGGCACGACCGTTGAACACGCCTCTGCGGAACCGGAACTGTTCAAGCGCGCTGCCTCCTACCGGATGGCCGCCGAACGCGCCGACGGGCTGCACCCGGTCACCGTGCAGCAGGCGATGACCCGCGCACTCGAGTCAGCGCGCCAACATGAGCCGTTCCTGCTGGAACTCACTACCGAACGCCTCAAGGGCCATTCGGTGGTGGACCCGGCGAAGTACCGCACCGACAGCGAGACACAGGCGCTCCGCGAGCACGACCCGGTCGCCGCCTACCAGGCTGCGTTGATCTCCGCAGGGATCATCGACGACGATGCCGCCGCCGCCATGGACGCCTCCGCCATCGCCGCCGCCACGGCGGCAGCGGACTACGCGGCGAACAGCGCCCACCCGGACCCCAGCACCCTGTTCGACTACACCTACGCAACACCGGTCCCGAACGACACCCGCCGGCTTCCCGCGCAGCCGCTGTTCCCGCCGCCGACCGGCGCAACCCGTCCCACGACGACGAGCCAGGAGCGCACCCGATGACCGTGATGAGCTACCGGGACGCGCTCCGGATGACGCTGCGTGAGGAACTCCTCGCGGACGAGAACGTGCTCCTGCTCGGTGAAGAGATCGGCGTGTTCGAAGGGTCGTACAAGATCACCCAGGGCTTGCTCGAGGAATTCGGGCCCCGCCGTGTCCGCGACACTCCGATCGCGGAAGAGGGGTTCACCGGTGCCGCGATCGGTGCCGCGATGCTCGGACTGCGACCCGTGGTGGAGATCATGACCATCAACTTCTCCCTCCTCGCACTCGATCAGATCGTCAACCACGCCGCGAAGATCTACGGCATGTTCGGCGGGCAAAGCCGCGTACCGCTGGTAATCCGCACGCCGGGTGGCGGCGGTCAACAGCTCGGTGCGACGCACTCGCAGAACGTGGAGCTGTACTACGCGTTCGTACCCGGGATGAAGGTCGTCGCACCGTCCACACCGGCGGACGCACGTGCGCTCCTGCGTGCGTCGATCCGGGACGACGACCCGGTGCTGTTCCTGGAGAACCTCGCCCTCTACAACATCAAGGACGACGTGCCCGATGATGTCGCCGACATCGAGATCGGCCGGGCCGCGGTCAGCCGTACCGGGTCCGACATCACGATCATCGGCTACTCCCGCACCGCGCATCTGGCCCGGCAAGCAGCAACACGGCTCGCCGAGGACGGCATCGACGCTGAAGTCATCGACCTGCGAAGCCTCCGCCCACTCGACCGCGAGACCGTGATCCGTTCCGTGCGGAAGACCCACGCCGCGGTCGTGCTCGAGGACGACTGGCTCACCTACGGCATCGGCGCGGAGCTTGCCGCGTCGATCTCCGACGGCGCCTTCGACGACCTCGACGCCCCGGTCCGCCGCGTCGCGATGGCCGAAGTTCCCCTGCCATACGCCAAGCCCCTCGAAACGGTGGCGCTTCCCGCGCTCGAGGACGCGATCACCGCCGTCCACGAAACCCTCCACGCGGTCAGCTGGCGCGCCCCCGACCGGAACGGAACGTCCCGATGATCCAGATCACCATGCCGCGGCTGTCGGACACCATGGAAGAAGGTGCCATCTCCGCCTGGCACAAGCACCCCGGCGACACCGTCGAAGTCGGTGATCTCCTCGTCGAGATCGAAACCGACAAAGCCACCATGGAATACGAAGCCTACGACGCCGGTACCTTGACGGAGATCCTCGTTCCCGAAGGAGAGAACGTTGCGATCGGGACTCCCATCGCGACGCTCGACGACGGCTCCGACACTGCGCTCAGCCCGGCTGGCCACCAGCGTGTGGACCCGCCGGCCGATGAGCACACATCACCGTCAACTCCCACAGACGTCCCCGCTCCCGCGATCAACACAGCACCCGAACCCGACCACCCCGCACGCGCATCGGAAGATCCCTCCGTGGAGCCGGATCCGCGTCAACGCTCGGAAGGCGTATCCACGCCGGCGGAGCACATCGCGTTCGCGTCCCCACTGGCACGCAAACTCGCTCGCGAACACCACGTCGACATCACCACCGTTCACGGGTCGGGGCCCGGCGGCCGCCTTGTCAGAGCTGATGTCGAAGCCATCATCGACGCGGACCAGAGTGCTGCAGCTCCGACGCACGATGCCCCGTCAACGACAACCCGCCCCGTGCCGGACAGCATCCCCACGTACCTTCAGCAAGACACCGACGCGGACGTGACGACGCCGATGACCGGGGCGCGGAAGGTGATCGCTCGCCGGCTCGCCGAGAGCGCCCGTACCATCCCCCACTTCACCGTCACCGCCGTCGCCGACGCCGACGCGCTCATCGATCTGCGCACCACGGTGAACGCATCACGGATCAGACAAGACGCCCCGAAGCTCAGCCTCAACGACTTCATCGTCAAGGCCGCCGCCCTCGCTCTGGCCGCGCACCCGGCCGTCAATGTTTCGTACCAAGACGACCCGGATCCTGCGGTCACGCAGCACACTGCAGTGAACGTCGGAATCGCGATGGCCGCGCCTGCCGGGCTCGTCGTTCCGGTCGTGACACATGCCGACACCAGGAGCCTCGGCAGCATCAGTGCCGCCAGCCGATCATTCAGCGCCCGTGCGGCGGATCGGAAACTGCAGCCCGCCGACATGGCCGGCGGCACGTTCACCGTCAGTAACCTCGGCATGTTCGGTGCGGAGTCCTTCACCGCCATCATCAACCCGCCCGAAAGCGCAATCCTCGCCGTTGGAGCAGCGACGGCGGACGCTGCCGTCCTCGATGGCAACATCGTGGTCCGCCACAGGATCCGGTTCACGCTCTCCGCAGACCACCGCGTCATCGACGGCGCCCTCGCCGCCCAGTACCTGCAGACCCTCACCCGGCTGCTCGAAGACCCGATCTCGCTCCTGGTATGACCAGGTGCTCCACAACAGCCCACAACGTCGGAGGATCATCCTCCCGACGGCGGCTGGCGGTGCTGCAGCTCCTCACGCAACGACCGGATCTCCGCAGTCAAGTCACGCAGTTCCCGCCGCGTCGCGGTCTGTGCTTCCTCGTCACGTCGACCGACCTGATCGATGATCCAGCTCGCGATCGTGGCAGTGACCACACCCAGCAAAGCGATACCGCTGATCATCACGCCGGCGGCGATCAACCGACCAGCTTCGGTCACCGGGGTCAGGTCCCCGTACCCGACGGTCGTGATGGTGACCAACGCCCACCACAGGGCATCTCCGAACGACACGATCGTCGCGCCTTCGGCATGCCGCTCGACGTCGAGGATCGCCAGCGCCGCCACGAACACCAGCAACGCTGTGGTGACGACCACGTACACGATCACCCGGCCACGAACAGCAGCTCCGGTGCTGCGCTGCAGCACTCGGAACAGCTGCACGAGCCGCAACAGCCGAAGGGGCCGCAAGAACGGCAACGCCAGCGCTGCCAAGTCCACCAGATGGTGCACGAACCACTGACCGCGATGACGGGCCAAAACGAGCATGACGACGTAATCGACCACGAACATCGCCCAGGTCACGTTGATCACAACGTCACATGTGAACGCGCTACGGCCGTGCTGGTCGGCGAGGACCTCCACCGCGTACGCCGCAAGGAACGCTCCCGCGGCCAACGCCAGCGGCCATCGCATCACCCGTTCCCACCGCTGCTGTGTCCACCTCACAGGTAGACGGTATTGCCCATCGAACGCTTCGCGCTTCAGTAATTCCCTACCAAGAGAACCGAACCAGAACGGGAAAACATGTCAGACCCGACCACCACCAACTCCGGAGCCCCTGTCGCCAGCGACGAGCTGTCCCTGACGCAAGGCACGCAGGGCGCGATCGTGCTGCACGACCACTACTTGATCGAGAAGATGGCGCAGTTCAACCGGGAGCGAGTCCCGGAACGCGTCGTTCACGCCAAGGGCGCAGGCGCCTTCGGTGTCTTCGAGGTAACAGACGACGTCAGCGACCTCACCCGAGCAGACTTCCTCCAGCCCGGCCGACGCACCGAGGTCCTCGCCCGGTTCTCGCACGTCGCCATCGAGACCGGCGGCGCGGACACGTTCCGAGACCTGCGCGGGTTCGCGTTGAAGTTCTACACCGCCGAAGGCAACTACGACCTCGTCGGCAACAACACCCCGATCTTCTGGGTGCGGGACCCGATGAAATTTCAAGACTTCATCCGGTCCCAGAAGCGCATGCCGGACACGAACCTGCGCGACAACAACATGCAGTGGGACTTCTGGACTCGCTCACCGGAGTCCGCACACCAGGTCGCATGGCTCTTCGGTGACCGGGGCCTGCCCAGAAGCTACCGGCAGATGAACGGGTACGGGTCGCACACGTTCCAGTGGATCAACGCCGACGGCGAAGCAGTGTGGATCAAGTACCACCTGCACGCAGACCAGGGCACGGACCATCTGACGCAAGACGAGGGGACCCGGCTCGCCGGTGAATCGCCCGACTTCTACCAGCAGGACCTGTTCGGGGCGATCGCGCGCGGCGACCACCCGTCATGGACGGTATCGGTGCAGGTCATGCCGCTCGACGACGCCGACGACTACCGGTTCAACCCATTCGATCTGACCAAGGTGTGGCCGAAGTCCGACTACCCCCTCCGGCCGGTGGGCCGGCTGACCCTGAACCGGAACCCGGAGAACTTCTTCGCCCAGATCGAGCAGGCCTCGTTCGAACCCTCGAATCTGGTCGCGGGGATCGCTCCGAGCCCGGACAAGATGCTGCTCGCCCGCATCTTCAGCTACGCGGACGCGCACCGCTACCGGATCGGCGCGAACTACCAGCAGCTGCCCGTGAACGCACCGGTCGCGCCCGTTCACAGCTACAGCAAGGACGGCGCAATGCGGATCTCCTACCCGGACCCCGCGCAGCCCGTGTACGCACCCAACTCCTACGACGGGCCTGCAGCCGACCCGGCCAAGGCCGACGATGGGACCGGGTACACAGCATCCGGCGACACCGTCCGCGCACCGTACGTCGCCCATACCGACGACGACGACTACGTCCAGGGCCACAATCTGATCCGCAACGTCATGGACGACCCGCAACGCGACCGTCTCGTCGCGAACGTCGTCGGGCACCTGTTGAATGGCGTCAAGGATCCGGTCCTGTCCCGCGCGTTCGCCATGTTCGACCGACTGGACACCGAGACCGGGACCCGCATCCGCGACCAGTACTGGCAGCAAGAAGCCGAAGCAGCACCCACCACCGGGCAGGGACCGACCACGAACGGAGACCTCGCCGAGAAGACCATCTGACCCGCGGACAGATCAATCACTGCGACTTCGGCGGGCGCTCGTTCCGTGCGCCCGCCGAAGGGTCAGCGCCGAACGTCTTACAGACGCACGTACGCCGCGCCCTGCCATTGCTGATCGACGATGAACGCCACCGCGGATGGCGTCACGACGACGCCGTCGAGCAGCAACAACGGGTCGATGTCGGCGCCCTCCAAGCTGTTGCCGCAGGCGAATACCTCCACGTCGGAGAACCTCATCGTCGTCAGCACGTCCTCGACGTGGCCGCCATCCGTGGTCAGGCCCGCTACGGCGCCGCCCTGCACGACGAGGCGCACCGTCGTGCCCGACTCGAGTGCCTGCACTGCGTTCCGCGCGACCCGCAGTGCGGCATCGAGCGCCTCGGCCGTCGGAGCGAACGCATGCAGAACCACTTCCCTCCCCTCGACGCCGTCGTTCATCGCTGCACCGCATGACCAGCGGACAGCCACGCCGACGTGCCGCCGACGACGTTGACCGCGTCCACTCCCTCCGCACGAAGCACGTCCGTCGCTTTCGCGCTGCGTCCACCGGACTGGCAGATCACGTGCACCGGCCCAGCATCCGCAAACGTCGCGGCGCTCTCCAGCACCGTCCCGAGTGGGACGTTGGTCGCGCCGGGCACATGGCCGCCAGCGAACTCATGGGGCTCCCGAACATCGATCACCGTCCTCGCGGACAGCCGCTCGAGTTCGTCGACGGTGATCTCCGGCATGGCCATCCCAATTCCTTTCCAACTTTCGGGACACGATCCTCCCGAAATCTCTCACGAGCGTCGCAAACCCGACCGCGACGCTCGCGACGTTACGCGTCCGCTCTTGAAGTAAGCACGACAGCGTGAAGGCACGCAGCCGGTCTCTTGCGCCGATGCCGAGCCTCCGTGAATTGATTATCCCTCACAACCTATCGAACGTAGAGATGTCGCACAATCGAACGACTCCGCTACAACTGCCCGTGCCGACGGTTCGGCAGCGTGTGAGGCGGCGTGTCTTGTAACGGAACCCAATCCCGGAATCTACGTGCCGCCACTACCCCTCCTGGTCGAGTTTCGCTACGTTCTCTCCATGGGTCACCTCCTCGGGTACGCGCGCGTGTCCACCACCGACCAGGACGCGTCGCTACAGATCGACGCGCTGGGCGCCGCCGGCTGCTACCGCGTGTTCGTCGACACCATGTCCGGGTCGCTGCAACACCGGCCCGAGCTCGACAAGCTCCTCGACCAGCTCCGCCCCGGCGACACTCTCGTCGTCTGGCGACTCGACCGGCTCGGTCGATCCATCCGGCACCTCATCGACCAGCTGCACGCACTCGCCGAACGCGGCATCGGGTTCCGGTCGCTGCAGGAGACCATTGACACCACCTCACCCGGTGGCCGGCTTGTGTTCCACGTCTTCGCTGCGCTGGCGGAGTTCGAACGGGACCTCATCAAGGAACGCACCAACGCCGGCCTCGCCGCCGCCCGAGCCCGCGGCAGAACCGGCGGCCGACCATCTCGGCTCTCCGCGGACCAGGTGCGCACCGCACGCCGGCTCTACGAACAGCAGGACATGACCGTCGCGCAGATCGGCGATGTCCTCGGCGTCAGCCGCACCACCATCTACCGGACGCTCGCGAAGCACGCCGAACCCGTCGCCCGCCGACGCGCAAAGCCCTCACCGACGATGTAGCCGGTCATGGACGCGAGCGAGCGGTGGCGAATCCTTCGACTGAACGTCGAGGACGCAATCCCGCTTGCCACTCTGGCCCGCAGCACGGGCGTCACCGAGCGCACCCTGCAACGCTGGCTCGCCCGCTACCGGACAGGCGGATACGCCGCCCTCGCCGACGACGCTCGCGCCGACCATGGCGTCCGACGCACAGCACCGGAACTCGTCCGCCTGGTCGAAGGGCTTGCGCTCACCAAGCCGCGGCCGTCGATCGCCACCATTCACCGTCAGGTTGGCGTCCACTGCGCTGAACGGGGACTGCCGTCGCCGTCGTACTCCGCCGTGCGGTCGATCGTGAACGGGCTCGATCCCGGAATGGTGACGCTCGCACTCGAGGGGCCAGCGTCATACCGTGACAAACACGAGCTGCTGCTCCGACGTCGCGCGGACCGCCCGAACGCGATCTGGCAGGCGGACCACACGATGCTTGACCTGCTCATCGTCGGGCCCAACGGCAAGCCCGCACGGCCGTGGTTGACGGTGATCCTCGACGACTACTCCCGCGCGATCTGCGGGTACATGGTGTTCCTCGGTGCCCCGTCAGCGGCGAACACCGCGCTCGCGCTGCGCCAAGCGATCTGGCACAAGCCGGAACCGGACTGGCCCGTCTGCGGGATCCCGGACGTGCTCTACACGGACCACGGGTCCGACTTCACCAGCCATCGTCTCGGCGACACCGCCGCTGTGCTGCACCTCCGCATCATCCACTCGCAGGTCGCCCGGCCCCAGGGGCGCGGGAAGATCGAGCGGTTCTTCGGCACGATCAACACCGAACTGCTCCCAACGCTCCCCGGCCATTTCGCAGCCGGATCCTCGGCGCCGACGCCGGCGCTGGATCTCGGCGGCGTCGACAGTGCCATCAGCACGTTCATCCGCAGCTACAACGCCCGCACCCACCGCGAGCTCCGGACGAGCCCACTGCACGCGTGGATTGCAGACGGGTGGCTGCCACGGCTCCCGGAGTCCCTTGAACAGCTCGACGGGTTCCTGCTCACCGTCCCCACGACGCGGGTCGTGCAGCGCGATGGCATCCACTTCGAGGGCCTCCGCTACACCGCGGCCACTCTCGCGCCGTTCGTCGGTAGCACCGTGAGTGTCCGGTACGACCCACGCGACGTCACCGAGATCCGCGTCTTCCACCGCGACGTGTTCCTCTGCACCGCGATCAGCACCGAGCACCAGACCGAGACGATCAGCCTCAAGCAGATCCAAGCCGCCAGGAACGCTCACCGCCGGGCTTTACGCGGGCAGATCCACGAACGCATCGCGATCGTCAATCCCAAACTCGACGACACCACCACACCGGCAGCCGTCGAGACGGATCGGCCGCGACTGAAGACCTACGAGGAGGACCGGTCATGACGAGCCAGTTCATCGTCACCAAGGAGCACCGCCGGTTCGCAGAGTTTGCCGACGCGGTCCGGAAGCAGAACACCATCGGCGTCTGCTTCGGGCCCGCCGGCGTCGGCAAGACCCTCTCAGCGCGCCGCTACGCGCACTGGGACAGCATCGGCCCGTTCATCGCCAGGTGGGCCGCACGCAGTGAAGACGACACCAAGATCTATGCCGCGGCCCACCGCGCCCGGACCGTCTTCTACACGCCCGAGGTCTCCGCGACGATGCGCGCCCTGCAAGAGGACCTCCGGCACGACATGATCCGCACCGAACGCTGCATCGAGGAACACCTCGTCCTCCACGGCGGCCACGTCGACCACGCGCACGGCCCCAACCCGTCACTGCTCGAGCTGATCATCATCGATGAGTCCGAACGCCTCACCGGCAACGCCATCGAGTGGCTCCGCGACCAGTACGACCGAACAGGCATCGCGATGATCCTGATCGGCATGCCCGGCATCGAGAAGCAGTTCACTCACTACCCACAGCTCTACAGCCGACTCGGGTTCGCCCACCAGTACCGCCCCCTCGGCCACGACGAGCTGCTGTTCGTCCTCGAACGTCAATGGCGCAAGCTCGGCAAGACCCTCGACCCCGACGACTTCACTGACGCGCAAGCCATCGCCGCCGTCGAACGCATCACCCGCGGCAACTTCCGTCTCCTCGAACGTCTCCTCCCACAGATTCAACGTGTCCTGAAGATCAACGAGCTCGACGTCATCACCAACGACGTCGTCGAAGCCGCCCGCAGCACCCTCGTCATCGGCACCACCTAACCCGACACGGAACGCAACGAAAACCGCGACACAGAGCGAAGCTGCTCACATCCGGACGGGTTGCCAGCGTGGCCGTTCGCGCGCGAGGTTGGGAACGCCGAGCGTCCGGTTGACGACCGGCTAACGGACACGCCCACGTCGTGGCGGCGCGGAAGTGGCGGAGCGGCGGAGCGGCGGATCGGTGGTTGCGTGCACGGCCCGCGGAGAGGCGTCACTGCAACAGGGACTGCACAGCGTCCCACAGATCGAAGTGCTTGCCGCCCGCCGTACATGTGATCGACCTTCGCGGCTCCCCGAACGTAAAGGAACGACGTGACCTCGACGAGACGTTCTTCGCGAACGCATTGCGCTCAGCGCTTCGTGTTGAGAGTGTCACGGAGTGGACGATCGAATCACCGCTGCCGCGTTCCGTCGGGCCTTCCAGGAAGCCGATGACCTCGCGCCGTCGGTCCTGCCTGACGGGGAGGTCGTCAGTTCCTCCGACGCCGACATTGCTCCCCCGCGCGACGCTCTCAGGAGTGCTGCGTGGATCCGCACAGTCGAACCCGGAGCGAGCGGCGTGGGACAGACCCTTTCTGTATGGCCGAGTGACGGGGTGCAGGTGAACTTTTTCCTCGGTTGGGGCGCACCGATCGAGTTCGACTTCGACCTCCGGGAGATGGTCGAGGACGAGGCCGTCGACAGTCTCATCCGTCTTCTTCGGCTGGTGAGTTCGGTGGTCAGCAAGGACGTCATCATCCGTCCCGAGGGGCAGAACAATGCCCGTCCGGTCCTGCATATCGACGCCACCACCGGCGGCACATCGCTCAGCCCAAGGTCTTGAGCGAAGACCGTCCGCTCACCGATCGGCTACCGGGCCTCGCGGCGCTCCCTACGCGCGAGCTGCGTGAGATACAAGCGCGTCGAGTACCGGGCTGCTCTTCTAACCGAGCCGTAGCCGGTGAGCAACCCTCCCCCGGAGACGTTCACAGCTCGTCCTGTGAGCGTGTCGGTCACCTTCACCTGCCAGAACGGGCCGAACAGGTGTCGAGGTTGAACGTCGAATCGCTCGTCGACGTCGGGAAACTGAGCACCGCCACCGTTGACCATGGACTGAGTGTGACATCAAGCCCACCCCTTCTCGATAACCGATCGTCTATCGAGACAGTGGCCCGGGCTCATCATGTGTAACCTCACATGCTTGCTATGGCACCCAGTTCCTTGCGGCGGAGCAAGCTCGAACACCGATGGAGGAGGTAGTGGTGTTCGTGCTGCAGTCGATCGGTGACGCGCTGGCTGCGGCCGGCTCGATGGGGTGGGAGATTCTTTGGCCCCTCGTGCTCGGTTTCACCCTGTCTGGCATCATCCAGGCGGTCGTCCGCACGGATCAGATCACCAAGCTGATGCGCGACGACTCGCCACGCGCGATCAGCGTCGCGACCGGGCTCGGCGCCCTGTCATCGTCCTGCTCCTACGCCGCGGTCGCGCTCGCACGGGCCCTGTTCCGGAAGGGCGCGAGCCTGTCGTCCGCGATGGCTTTCGAGGTCGCGTCAACGAACCTCGTCGTCGAGCTCGGGCTGATCCTGGCGTTCGTGATGGGGTGGCAGTTCACCGTCGCCGAGTTTGTCGGCGGACCGATCATGATCATCCTCATCGCCCTCGGCTTCCGGCTCTGGATGCGCGGCAAGATCCTCGACGCCGCCCGCGAACAGGCCGACAAGGGCCTCGC
Organism: Curtobacterium phyllosphaerae; assembly: GCF_049341865.1. Lineage (NCBI taxonomy): Bacteria > Bacillati > Actinomycetota > Actinomycetes > Micrococcales > Microbacteriaceae > Curtobacterium > Curtobacterium phyllosphaerae. The sequence continues at coordinate 109,445 of NZ_JBMPIU010000009.1, forward strand.
CGGATCGATGGAGGGACACGCGGCCATGGACATGTCCGTGCAGGGCGACCAGGGGTTCTGGCGGCGACTGTTCTCGAAGCCCGGGCTGACGAGCGTGTCGCAGTACTTCGTCATGGACTGGGCGTCCGTCCTCCGCGACATCATCATCGGCCTGCTCATCGCCGGCGCGTTCGACGCGTGGGTCCCGAAAGCGTGGCTCCAAGCGGTGTTCCTCGAAGGGAACCCCACGCTGGCGTTCATCATCGACCCGATCATCGGACCACTGCTCGCGATGGTGAGCTTCGTCTGCTCCGTCGGGAACGTGCCCCTCGCCGCGGTGCTCTGGAACGGCGGGATCAGCTTCGGCGGCGTGATCAGCTTCATCTTCGCGGACCTGATCATCATCCCGATCATCGTCATCTACCGGAAGTACTACGGCTGGAAGGCAGCCCTCCGGATCACCGGGATCTTCTACGGGGCGATGGTCCTCGCCGGCTACGCCGTCGAACTGCTGTTCACCCCGCTGGGCCTGATCCCTACGAACCGGCATCTGAGCATCGTGGCGACCTCTATCAGCTGGAACTACACCACCTGGCTCAACATCGTGTTCCTGCTGATCGCGTCGTTCCTGCTGGCCGTGTTCATCCGCAGCGGCTCCTGGTCGATGCTACGGATGATGAAGGGTGCACCCGACGACGGCGGCCACGACCACGCCGCACACGAACACTCACACGCCTGACCGCGCGCCGCGATCGAGTTGACTAGCGGACCGGTCAGTGGTGGCCGTGGACGACGGCGTGGCCGAGGCCGCGGCTGATCATCCACCGGTTCACGGGCGTGGTGATCACGAATGCGATCGCGAGGGAGAACAGCAGCGCCGTCCAGAACAGCCAGTCGCTGAGCTGCGCGTCCATCGCGCCGGGGATCGCAACGATGACGGTGTTGTCGATCAGCTCCATGACCGCGATCGACACGGTGTCCGCGGCGAGAGCGACCTTGAACGCAGCGCCGAGGCTCAGACCCGACTTGATGACGCCGCGCATGGTGAGGGCGTAGCCGAAGATGAACGCGAGGACGATTGACAGGACGATCGTGCCGGCGTTGTGGAAGCCGGCAGCGGTGCCGATGACCATGCCGAGGACCTCACCGATCGCGCAGCCGGTGAGGCAGTGCAGCGTCGCTTGCGCAGCCATCGACCACGTCGTCGTCCCGTGCCCGCCGCTGTGGCCGGCGTGCTCGTGTCCGCTCATCTGATGGTGCTCGTGCGTGTCCATGCTGCTCCGATCTGGCGCGGTCGACGCCAACAGTTCGCATATACCCCGAGGGGGTACCATGCGCTGTAACGCGAAACTCCACGCGATGTTCCCGGTTCGGCCGGTCGCGGCGGGTTCGGTGTGAATCCGGACACCAGGTTGCCGCCGCCGTTCGGGGTACCGCACCATAGAAGCGCTCCTCCGACCCGTCTGCTCGAAAGACTGATGCTCACTACCGCCACCTCCCCGCGTCGCCGGCTGCTGTTGCAGGCCACGGCGACGCTGGCGTTGCTGCTGCTGGTCGGGTTCACGGTCCTGATGCACACGATGGCCGGGCACACCGCCGGCCACGAGCACCCGATGGCTGCTCCCGCAGCCACCGCCGAGCACAGCCACGTCGCCGCCGGCCACACCGAGCACGCGGCTCCTGCGACTGCGGTGATGACCGTCCTCACCGATGCGGGCTGCGACAGCGGCCTGTGTGCGCTGATGTGCTCGCTGATGGGGATGGCGTGCGCGCTGACGATCGCCCTGTTCACGTGGGCGCTGCTGCGCGCACGGACCGGCGGCATCCTCTACCTGCTCGCGCGGCTTCTCGCGCTGGCTGACCGGCTGCCGCGCCGCATCGCGGCACCGAAACCGCCATCACTGACGGCGTTGCAGATCATCCGCATCTGATCCGCCCCCAGCGGGATCCCACCCCCGATGGGTGGCCTCCGCATGCCCAGAACCGGGAGGCGTCCGCCTGCCCGGAACGCCTGACGCATTCACGGGAACGGAAGATCATGCACACCACCACCACGCGCACGCTCGCGATCGCTGCCGCGCTGACCCTCGGCCTCACCCTCGCAGGCTGCTCCACCAGCAACACCGGCTCCGACGCGGGCTCGTCGTCCTCGTCGACGTCGGCGGCGTCGGCGCACAACGACCAGGACGTGATGTTCGCGCAGATGATGCTGCCGCACCACAAGCAGGCCGTCGAGATGAGCGACATGCTCCTCGTCAAGGGCTCGGGCGTCGATACCGACGTCGCTGGACTCGCGAAGCAGATCAAGGCCGAGCAGTCCCCGGAGATCAACCAGCTCACCGGTTGGCTCAAGGGTTGGGGCGAGCCGGTCGAGTCGGAGCACTCCGGGATGGGGCACTCCATGTCCGGGATGATGTCCGACTCCGACATGACCGACCTCGACAAGGCGTCCGCGAAGGACGCCGGGAAGCTCTACCTCGAGCAGATGATCCAGCACCACAAGGGCGCCGTCGACATGGCCAAGACCGAAGTCGATAAGGGCAAGAACACCGACGCCGTCGCGATGGCGAAGTCGATCGTGTCCAGCCAGACCGAGCAGATCACCCAGATGCAGGACATGCTCGCGTCCCTCTAAAGCCCCGGCGTGGGTCGCGGCGGGCTCCCCCCTTTCCTGCCGCGGCCCACGACCGGCCCGCCCTCTCCTCCCTGCTCGACTTGCGTTCGGGTCACCCCTCCCGTTTCGGCCTGCCGGCCACCACCACTCTTGGAGCCTGCCCGTGCCTCAGCAGCATCCCCAGACCCCCGCCATTCCCGCACCCCGGACGCGCCGCGAAGCCCTCGCCGCCGAACGCTCCGCCGCAGCCTCGACCGCCAGCCGCACCCGAACCGCGACGATCACTGCCGCTGCCCAGCCGGCGCTGCGGCCGCTACCGCCCGTCGCGGCTGCACTCGCAACACCGGTCCGCTCACTGCGGTCACGCGTTCTCGCCGCGGTTCCGATCACTGGTGCCGCGGCCGCGATGGCGCTGTTTACCGCTGCCGCGGCGCTGCCCGCGCAGGCGACGACCGGCTCCGCCGCAGTCGTGTCCGGTGTCGCTCCTGCCGCCGCCGGGCAGAGCTTCACCGCGTCCGGGCTGGCCCTCGCGGTCGACCGCGATGGGTACACGATCACCAAGCCGACCCCGAAGCCCGTCATCACCAAGACAGCACCCGCCTCACGGGCCGCGTCAACCGGGGGCGCACCGGCCTCGACGAAACAGAGCGTTCCCACGACCACGGGCGGCACGATCGTGAACACCGGAACCGGCGACATTCGCTGGCCCATCGCCGGAACCATCACCGTCAGCTCACCGTTCGGTCCGCGAAGCGCCCCATGCGCGACCTGCTCGTCGATTCATCAGGGCGCGGACCTCACCCCCGGCGCCGGCACCCCCATCGGAGCTGTCGCTGCCGGCACTGTCCGAGTGTCGACAACGCACCCCGAATACGGGCAGTACGTCATCATCGACCACCAGATCGACGGTCGCCTCGTGTCCACCCTGTACGCGCACATGATATTCGGCTCCTCGCCGCTCCGACCAGGCGACACCGTCGCCGTCGGGCAGCTCGTCGGCCTCGTCGGCAACACCGGAGCGAGCACCGGCGCGCACCTGCACCTGCAGGTCATGCCCGGCGGCACCACACCCATCGACCCGATCCCGTGGCTCACCGCCAACGCCGGACGCACGCTGTAGCACCTAGCCCCAGCGGTGTCCAACCAGCCATCGGCTATCGAGATGAGGCAGCGACCCTCGGATGGTCATCCTCGGCTGTATAGTCAGCATATGCTGACTAGAGCCTCTCGGGTTGATGTGATGAACCGGCTTGGCCGGGCTCTCGCAGACCCGACCCGAGCCCGCATCTTGCTGCGGCTGCTCGACGAGCCCGGGTATCCGGCGCGGCTGGCGGAAGAGCTCCAGTTGACCCGCACCAACGTGTCGAACCACCTCGCGTGCCTGCGCGGCTGCGGCATCGTCGTCGCCGTCCCACAAGGCCGCAGTACCCGGTATGAAATCGCAGACCCGCATCTGTCACGTGCGCTGGACGCTCTGGTCGACGTCGTTCTCGCCGTCGATGACGGCACTGACTGCACGGACAAGGCCTGCGACGTCCCCCTGTGCTGCGGAGCCGGCGCATGAGCGCCGCCGTACAGCTCGCTGCCCCCCTGTCGGCTGCGCGCCGGAGCGTGTTGCAGCGACGGGTGCGGTGGATCGTCGCCGCGACGATCACCTACAACGTGATCGAAGCCGTGATCGCGATCGCAGCCGGCACGGTGGCGTCCTCGACGGCGCTGATCGGGTTCGGGCTCGACTCCATCGTGGAAGTGCTCTCCGCTGCCGCCGTCGCGTGGCAGTTCGCCGGTCGCGACCCGGAAGCACGCGAGCGCACCACGTTGAAAGTCATTGCGGTGTCGTTCTTCGGCCTCGCGCTGTACGTCACCGTCGACGCCGCCCTGACCTTCGCTGGGCTTCGCGAGCCAGAGCACAGCACCGTCGGAATCGTCCTCGCCGCGGTGAGCCTCGCCGTGATGCCGTTCCTCAGCCTGCTGGAGCGGCGCGCCGGGAAGGAACTCGGCTCCGCGTCCGCTATCGCTGACTCGAAGCAGACCCTCGTGTGCAGCTACCTCTCCGCCGCGGTCCTGATCGGCCTGCTGCTGAACACCCTGTTCGGGTGGGCCTGGGCCGACCCGGTGGCGGGCCTGGTCGTGGTGGTCTTCGCGGTCCGGGAGGGCTTGGAGGCCGGGCGCGGCGACGCGTGCAAGCAGCCGGTGTCGGCACTGATCGGTGAGCGCGACGTCGACGCGTGCGACTGCTGCTGACCGGCTGGGCTCCTGGTGCAGCTCGGCGGACGGGTACCGGCTCTGGTCTGTGGACGCTCGAGAGCCCGTCGCAGACGTCGAGGCACTGCCGGAACAGTGCCAGGTGTGCATGCTCCGATCGGAGCTCTGGTTCCGATGCGACAGTTTCGATGACGTCGAGCGGCGGGTCGGTGCGTGTCGCCTGCTCGGTCTGTAGCGGTCTGGGCAGCCCGTCCCCAAGCCCAGTTGGCTAGCGAGGCAGCCAATCCGTGTCCGCATCTCGTATGAGGCACCCCTATCGATACAGCTCAGGGCAGAGTTCTCCTTCCCGAATGAGGGTTGGCGTTTTTTCGGCGGCTACTTCTTCCCGAAACGGGCTCGTCGCAGTTCTGCGACGATGCGTGCCCGCTCGGGGTCCCTGGCCAGCGTGCGGTCGTCGACGACGTCCACGATGTGCTTGATCAGCTCCGTGACCTGCTTGCGCAGGAGGAAGCCAAGCACGGGGGCGACGACCGCGATGATGCCGGTCAGGATGGTGCCGCCGAAGGCCGTCAGCATGTCCACCGTTGTGTCGGTGATGTGCATGTTGCCTCCTTCGGGTTTGGCCGTGTGGCCAGCCCGCCCGTCGTGGGCGGGGGTCTAGATGTACCTGGCCGTGACGTTGGTGACACTTCGGGGGTTGTGACGCGGCGAGGCCTCCTGGCTTGATGGAGCTGTCTAG
>NZ_JBMPIU010000010.1:0-50874 GCF_049341865.1 Curtobacterium phyllosphaerae
CAGCTCCATCAAGCCAGGAGGCCTCGCCGCGTCACAACCCCCGAAGTGTCACCAACGTCACGGCCAGGTACACCTAGGCCGCGTCTCTCACACTGATCACGCCCGGTCAGGCCGGTTCGGGAACTGCGACGGCTCGCCGCCGAACCGGTCCCGATCCAGTGGCGCCGATGATCTCTCGGTGGAGCGCCCCGAGAGATGGGTGCGTTCGTCGGCACCTTGGGACCTCGTCTCAGACTGTTCGCCCGCTCCAGACGCTGCTGGGGCGTCGTACGACGGAAGTGCGGCCGGAGACGGCCAGCCTCACACGGCGGCGACGTGCGGCCGGAGGGCCGCCCACAGGGCGTCGGGGATCTCGGCATCGACGAGCGCCAACGTCTCGTCGATCCGCGCCGGCGACGACATGCCGACGATCGTGGACGTGACGCGCGGATCCCGGGTCGAGAACTGTAGCGCCGCGGCCGCGAGCTCGACACCGTGCTCGCGGCACGCGTCCTCCATCGCCCGGACGCGGTCGATCACGGCGCTCGACGCCGGCTGGTACGCGTACGTCGACACGGCGTCTGGGCCGCGAACGAGCATCCCGCCGCCGAACGGTGCGGCGTTGACGAACGCGACACCGCGCGCCGCAGCCTCGTCGAGGAGCGGACCGGCCGTCTGGTCGACCAGGGTGAACCGGTTGTGGCTGATGACCACGTCGAACAGGTCCGTGCGGACGAACGCGAGTTCGAGGTCGATCGGACCACCGGCCACACCGATCGAGCCGATGAGACCCTCGTCGCGGAGCGCCAGCAGCGCCGGGACGGGACCGTCCTCCGCCATCGACGCATCGAAACCGATCTTCTCCGGGTCGTGCAGGTAGACGAGCGGGAGCGAGTCGATCCCGAGCCGTTCGAGGCTCTCCTCGACCGATCGGCGGACCCGTTCCCCGGAGAAGTCGTCGGACCCGGGGAGCGGGTCGACCTTCGTGGCGACGAGCGTCCCGTCCGGGACACCGCCGTTCGCCGCGATCGCCGCGCCGATGCGACGCTCGCTCGCGCCGCCGCCGTACTCGTTCGACGTGTCGATGAACGTGAACGGGGAGTCGAAGACGCGCTGGATCGTCGCGACCGCGTCCGCCTCGGCCACCTCGTAGCCGTACTGCGCCGGGAAGCTGCCGAGCGCACTCGTCCCGACGCACACCTCGCTGACGGACAGGCCGGTGCGGCCGAGCTGGTTGACGTTCATGGGTTCGTTCCTCTCGTGGTGGTCGGCGCCGAGCCCGGAGGCGGCGGTGCCGTGCTGGCCCGGTGGACCAGTGTGGGTTGGACCATGTCGACGTCGCGCCGGGCGCGGGGGTGGGACATGAGCTCGAGGATCCGATCGACGCACAGGCGGCCGACCTCGTCGAAGTCGAGCTGGACGGTGGTGAGCGGGGGCCGGAAATGTCGCGACTCCGGGATGTCGTCGAAGCCGACGACGCTGACGTCCTCGGGGACGCGTCGTCCGACGGCGCCGAGGCCGTTGATCAGGCCGAGTGCCATCTGGTCGTTCGCGACGAACACCGCCGTGACCGCCGGTCGGCGCCCGAGCGTGAGCCCGGCCTCGTACCCGGAGTCGCTCGACCAGTCGCCGCGGACCGGCGGAGGCACCGCGGCGCCCGCCTCGGACAGCTCCTCGGACCATCCCCGGACCCGCGCGTCCGCGCCGCTCCACCCCTCCGGACCGGCCACGTGCCACACCGTGCCGTGGCCGAGATCGAGCAGGTGCCGGGTGGCGAGACGCGCCCCCCGCACCTCGTCCGTCGCGACGAAGTCACCTCGGTGCCCGTTCCCCGGGTCGAACACCACGACGGGCACCCGCCGGACCTGGTCCTCGAGCGCCAGGAGTGCGGCGCGCACCGGGGCGAGCACCACGACCCCGTCGACCTGGGTGGATGCGAGGTGCTCGAACGCCGCGCGGACGGCCGGACGCCCGACGTCCGCGAGGGTGACGAGGTTGGTGGCGTACCCGTGCCGCCGCGCCTCCTCCGCGATCCCGAACAGGGCCACCGACGGGCCGTACTGCGCGAGACCGAAGCTGATCACGCCGAGGTTCATCGAGCGCCTCGTGGCGAGCGCCCGAGCTGCCGTGTTCGGTCGGTAGTCGAGCTGCGCGATCGCCTCCTCGACACGGGCGCGGACCGCCGGGCCCACGTTGTCGCTGTTGTTGACGACCCGCGACACGGTCTGCTGCGAGACCGCGGCGAGACGCGCCACGTCGATCATCCGTACGCGTCCTGGGGCGGCGCCAGACCCCCCGTCGACGCCGCCCGTGGGCGTCACCGGGCGACCGCCGCCCGCTGCCGCCGCATGGTCGAGAAGAACGCCCCGATCCGCTGAACGCCTCCTGCGCTCGAGAGGAACACCGCGATCACGATGACAGCGCCCTTGATGACGAGCTGCGGCTCCGACGAGATGCCGATGAGGTTCATGATGTTCACGATGAGCGAGAGCACGAACACTCCGATGATCGCGCTGATCGGGTCGCCCTTGCCGCCGAAGAGGGACGCACCGCCGACGACGACGGCAGCGATGGCGTCGAGTTCGTAGTTCGAGCCGATGAGCGACGAACCCTGGAGCAGCTGCCCCGCGGAGATGAGCCCAGCGAGCCCGGCGAGCAGCCCGGAGAGCGTGTACGTCACGAGCAGATTGCGCGCCACGGGCAACCCGGACAGTCGTGCCGCCTCGGGGTTGCCGCCGATGGCGTACAGCTGACGGCCGAACGTGGTGTACTTCGCGACGAACGCCGCCAGGGCCGCCAGCAGCACGAAGATGACCACCGCGTTCGGGACGCCGAGGACGGTCCCCGACGAGAAGATCGTGATGAAGGTGGTGTTCGTGATCGCGATGAGGCTCGTCGACTGGATGATGTAGCTGAAGCCCTCGACCGCCGAGAGCATGGCGAGCGTGGCGATGAACGGTGGGAGCCGCAACCACACGATGAGGACGCCGTTGATCGCTCCGACCACCGCCGCGGCGAACAGGGTGAAGACGATCGCGGCCCCCGCCGGCATGCCGGACCGGAGTGCGATGGCGACGACCACCGTCGACATCGCGAGCGTCGAGCCGACCGAGAGGTCGATGCCGCCGGTGAGGATGACGAAGAACTGGCCGATCGCGAGGACCGCGATGATGGCGGCCGACGAGATGACGTTCTGCAGGTTGCGGCCGGAGATGAAGTCCGGCGAGATGTAGTATCCGGCGACGACGATCGCGATGAGCACGAGGATCAGGTAGCTCTTCGGGAGCACCTGGCGTGCGAACCGCCATCGTTCGGGGGCTGAACCGGTGGCGTCGATGTGCGCCGTCGTTCCGGTCGTGAGGTCGTTCTGTCCGATCATGGTCGTGCTCCTCGTTCTCTGGCGCTCCGTCGCGCCCGGGTCAGGACGTGCGTGGTCACTCGAGGTGGTCGAGGATCGCGCGACCCTCGGGACCGACCTCGTCGTGGGTGAGTTCGGCGACGACGCGGCCGTGCGCCATCACGAGGACGCGGTCGCACATCATCGCCTCGGAGATCTCCGAGCTCGCGATGACGACCGTCCCGCCGTCTCGGGCGAAGTCCCGGAGGAGTTCGTACATGTCCTCCTTCGCGCCGACGTCGACTCCGCGGGTCGGCTCGTCGCAGATGAGGAGTCGCGAGGACCGCACCAGCCACCGGGCGAGGATCGCCTTCTGCTGGGTGCCCCCGGACAGGGTGCCCATCGGCTGGTTCACCCCCGAGATCCGCATCCGTAGCCGTTCCGCGAGGGCGACCGCAGCCTTCCGCTCCTTGCCGGACTCGATGATCCCGGCCCGGCTGAACATCGGCATGCTCGCGAGGGTTATGTTCCCTGTCACCGACATGCCCGGGATGAACCCGTGGGCCTTCCGGTCCTGCGGCAGGAGCCCGATGCCGTCCCGGATCGCTTGCCGTGGCGAGCGGTAGTCGACGGCCCGGCCACCGAAGCGGACGCTGCCGACCGAGCGCCGACGGTTGCCCGCGAGGATGTCGGCGAGCTCCGACTGGCCGCTGCCGATCAGTCCGGTGATCCCGAGCACCTCCCCCTCGTGGAGGGTGAGGTCGACGTCCTCGACGCGCGTGCCGTCGCCGAGACCATGCGCCTCCAGGAGGACACCGCCCCGACGACCACTGCCGATCGACGGCGTGCCGGACCCGGTCTGCGCCGCGCTCGTCATCGAGCCCGCCAGGGAACGCCCCACCATCGCCGTGACGACGTCGTTCGGGCGCGTGTCCGAGGTCGACATCTCCGATACGAGCTCGCCGTCGCGGAGGACGGTCACCGAGTCGCAGAGGTCGTACAGCTCGTCCATCCGGTGGGAGATGAACACCATCGCCACCCCTTGGGCCGCGAGCCGTCGGAGTGCCTGGAACAGGCGCCGCACCTCGGGCTGCGGGAGCGCCGACGTCGGCTCGTCGAGGAGCAGCACCCGTGCGTCGCGGTGGATCGCCTTGGCCAGTTCGACGGCCTGCTGTTCGGCCACCGAGTAGCTCGACACCAGTCGGCTCACGTCGAGCTGCACGCCGACACGGGCGAGGGCCTCCTCGGCCTGCGCCTTCATGACGGACCACGCCACGACTCCGCGCCTGGTCGGTGGGCCGGAGAGGAACACGTTCTCTGCGACCGTGAGCGTCGGCACGAGGCTGAGCTCCTGGTGGATGGTGTGGATGCCGGCGTTCTGGGCCTCGATCGGCTTCCGGAGACGGACCGGCTGCCCGTCCACCTCGATGACGCCGCTGTCCGGGGTCTCGGCGCCGGAGAGGATCTTCACGAGCGTCGACTTGCCCGCACCGTTCTGCCCGGCGAGCGCGTGGATCTCGCCCGCTCGGACGCGGAAACCGACGCCGGCGAGCGCCTGGACCCCGGCGTAGCCCTTCGTGATGTCCCGGACCTCGAGCACGGTGTCAGACATGGATCGGCACCCCGGTCCGGCCGATGTCCGCCGAGGTCATGAGCGGGCGGCCGAGCATCTGGTCGACCGTCATGTAGTTCAGTGCCCAGATCGTCTCGGTGGGGTTGTAGCCGTGGTAGCTCGGGAACTGCCCGCCGCCGACGACGTAGAGGTTCTCGCACTCGTGCGAGCGCCCGTACATGTCCACGACGCTCGTGGCGGGGTCCTCCCCCATCCGGTGTGTCCCGACCTCGTGTGTCGAGATGTGGTAATCGGGGTTCGTCGTCTCCTCCCACCACGTGGTGAGCCCCATCTCCTGCGCGATCCGCCGTTTCTGGGTGAGCAGGAACTCGACGCCGCGCTGGTCGGTGTCGCTCCACCCGTGCGTCATCCGCAGCACGGGTTCGCCGTGGCGGTCCTTCCGCACCGGGTCGAGGTCGACGTAGGTGTCGGTGCGCGGGATGTTCGCAGTCTGCGAGTACATCGCCCAGATGTGCGTGTAGTTGTCGCGCATCCACTCGCGGAACCCCGAACCCCATCGCGGTGCGTTCGCCGGCATCGCCTGGGCGATCTCGAGCGGCTGGTAGTCGCCCGGCCAGCTGATGATCGGTGCGCCCCAGGCGACGTTCGGGTCGTGGTCGTGGACGAGCTCCCCGGAGAAGTCCTCGATCGCGGTCGACGCCACGAGCGGCCCCATGAACGGGTTGGACGTCTCCTTCGTCAGCCCCATGAAGAACCCGAAGGCGTGCGTCATGAAGTGCTTGCCGACCTGCCCGTTGCGGTTGATGCCGGAGGCGAGCAGCAGCCGCGCGTTCTCGAGCGCGTAGCAGGCGAGGACGACCTGGTCGGCTTCGATGTCCGTGGACCGGCCCTCCTGGTCGTAGTAGGAGACGCCGATCACCGACCGCCCGTTCGCAGAGCGGTTCACGCGGTACACCCGGCAGTAGTCGAGGACCTCGAGGTTGCCGCTCGCGAGCCCGTACGGCAACGACGCGACGTGCGTGGACGTCTTGGCGTTCGTGTGACACGCGTACCCGTGGCAGAACCCGCAGTACGTGCAGCCGTCGCGGTCCTTGAACTTCTCCGACGCGATCGCGGCGGCGGTCCGGAACGGGTGCATGCCGAGTCGGTCGCACGCGTCCGCGAACTGCTGGTCCGCCGGGCCCTGGCGGAGGGGCGGCATCGGGTAGTCCCGGGTGCGCGGTGCCTCCCAGGGGTTCCGGCTCTCCGCCTCGTGCCCGGCGATGTTGTTGCCCTTGCCCGAGATGCCGAGCTCCCACTCGGCCTTGTCGTAGTAAGGCTCGAGATCCTGGTACGAGATCGGCCAGTCGACGAGTGTGTGGTTCTCGGGCAACACGCCCTCGCCCACCCGCTCCGCGATGGTCGACCGCATCCGGAACTCGGACTCACGGAACCGCCAGGTCGCGCCTCCCCAGTGGATGGATCCGCCCCCGGTGCCGAGCGACGGCGGGAGGTGCAGCGGGTTGACCGTGCCGAGCGGGCCGTCGACCCACGGCAGGATCGCGGCGTCACCGCCCTCGTCGTTCCGCCAGGTCATCGGGTCGTCGGTCATGTTCGGGATGATGGCGCCCCGGGCGTAGTACCGGATCTCGTCGAACTTCAGCTTGAAGTCCTCGTCGGTGTAGGCCGCGCCCTTGTCGATGCAGACGACCTTCTTGCCCGCCTGCGCGAGTTCCGATGCGATGAGCGCTCCGGACGCGCCGGCTCCGACGACGATGACGTCGACCTTCCTGGTCATGAACGGTGCTCCTCGGTGTCGATGGTGATGACGTCCTCCGGCGCGATCGCGGCGGAGGTGTAGTGCTCGTTCGGCGGCAGTTCGGCGAGTTGCCGCCGCAGGTCCGACAGCGTCGTGATCGGGATGGAGCCCGCGTCGAACCCGGGCTGCATCTGTGCGGCGGTGTAGCCCCACTGCGCACCGGGGAAGCCGACGAGCTTCCAGCCGACGGTCCCGCGGTTCCCGCCGTAGGCGGGGTCGCAGAAGTAGCCCTCGATGACGTGCTCCCGCAGGATCGCGAACAGCCGTCGGAGCAGCAGGGTGTCCCGGCCGCCCTCGGCGACCTGCCTGCCGTTCGGCTCGGTCACGGGGCCCTCGAGCGACGGCTCGACGGGATCGCCGAGGAACTCGGCGACGACCGCGTCCTGCGTCAGGGTGTCGAGGTTCCGGAACGGCGCGCCGTGGGTGTCGACGCACCACCGGTCGAGCTCCCGGAGGCCGAGCCGGTAGGGACGCTGGAGCCGGGTGCTGAAGCCGGCGACGGCGCGGTCGATGTAGTAGACGACGCCCGCGTCCGTCGCCCCGGGCTCGTCGCCGTCGGCGGGGATGATGCGTTCGCCGACCGCTTCGACGGTGATCGCCTCGGCGTCGGTGAAGAACGTCAGGGCGACGTCGTCGGTGTCTGCGGTGGGGATCGGGCCGGTGCGCAGCGCTGCGCCGACCCCGTTGGTGATTCCTGGCACGGGTTCCCTCTCCTTGCTGTGCGTCACGAAGTCGCTCTGCGTCATGGACGCTGCGGTGGTCGACTTCGTCGACACGGGGTCACTTCTGGGTGGTGACGCGGACGTGGGTGAGCGACGGGTCGTAGTACTGCTTCGCGTTGTCCGGCGTCACGACCGTGGTGTCGATGTACTGCGTGCCGCTCGGGCATGCGGAGGTCTTGCCGGCGTAGGCGTCGACCGCCATCCGGACCGCTGCCTGGCCCTGCTCGTACGGTCCGTTCGACGCGTCTGCCTGGATGGGGCCGGTGGGGTCGTCCTCCATCTCCCTGACGGTGGACATCTGCCCGTCGTAGGAGCCTTCGAGCACGTCGTTCCAGATCCCGGCCTGCTTGAGGCCGGACTCGATGCCGCCCTGCATGACGTCGGACATGCTGAAGACGATCTTGATGTCGGGGTTCGCGGTCGCCGCGTCGCGGATCGGGGCCAGCGCCTGGTCGGGCTTCCACGATCCGTACTTCAGCGGCAAGGCCACCGTCTTGACGTTCGGGTGGTCCTTCATGACGGCGTCGTAGCCCTTCATGAAGCCCTTGTAGCGGAGCTCCGAGATGACGTCGCCGGGGAACCCACCGATGGCGAGGAGCTTGTAGGTGCCGGAGTCGCCGTACTTCGCGATGGCCTTCTCGGCGATCACCTTGCCGGCGAGCGCCCCGGTCGCGGTCTGGTTCTCGGCGATGTAGCAGAACGTGTTCTTCGCGTTCGACGCAGAGAGGTTCGAGTTCACCGCGACGACCGGGATCTTGTCCTTCTTGAGCGCCAGCAAGGACGGTCCGACGCCGATGGGGTCGTTCGCGTTCATGACGACGACGTCGGCGCCCTTGGCGATGATGGTCTGCACGTCCGAGTTCTGCTGGACGGTGTCGCCGTTCGCGTCGAGGAGCACGAGCTTCGCGCCCAGCTTCTTCGCTTCCGCCTGCCCGCCGGCGACGAGGGTCTTGTACCAGTCGCTGCCGGCGATGGACCGTTGCGTCCAGCCGATGACGAGGCCTTTGCCGGTGGCCTTGTCGGCGTCCGAGGTGGATGCGACACCGGCTCGGGCGCATCCGCCGAGCAGGACCGCGGCGGCACCGATGGCGATGACGCTGGTGAGGATGCGGCGTCGGCCGCGGGATCGTGAGACGGACATGCTGTTCACTCCTTCGTGAATCACGGAACACGTCGTGCGCCGCGTACTGCTGTCGCGCATCGGTGCGCACGGGGGCGGTGGGCGGCCCCGTTGACGGGCCGCCCACCGGGTCGGGTCAGACCGAGACCGGCTGCGCGTCCTGCGCGTTCGGCGATCCCTCGCCGAGGGCCTGCTCCGGCACGGCGGTCGTCTGGTCGATGGGCGTGTACACGCCGCGCGACTCGAGCAGGTCGATGTTCCGTTGGCGGAGCGCCTTCTCCCGCGCGAGCCACCCGGTGGCCGGCGGCGCGTCGAGGTACTGGTTCTTCGGGTAGATCGGCTCGGCGTAGATCGCGGCGTACTGCTCGGTGCGGAGGTCCTTGAACCCGTTGAACACACCGTTCGACTGGCGTGCCCGTCGGAGTGCGTCGATGTCGATCACGGTCGAGACGAACGAGTCGCCCGACGCGAGGCCCTCCTGCTGCACGATGATCGAGCCCTTGTGGTCGACGATCATCGAGCGGCCCCCGAAGAGGTCGTTGAGGACGCCGTCCGGGCCCCGCTCCGGGCCGAGGTTCGGGGCGACGACGATCGCGTTGTTGAACATCGCGTGGGCGCGGTTCTGGATCTCCCACATCCCGTTCATCGTCTGCGGCTCGATGAGCGTCGCGCGGATGATGACTTCGGCGCCGTTCATGGCGAGGCCGCGAGCGATCTCGGGGTAGGAGCCCTCGTGGCAGATGACGTACCCGATGTTGCCGATGTCCGGGGTCTTCGCGACGGGGTAGATCGCGTCCATCACGCGTCCACCACCCTTCTTGACGATCCACTCGTCCCACAGGTCGTGCGGGTTCGTCGTCCCGAGCGTGCCGCCCTCGAACCCGTCGCTCGTCGCCTTGGCCCGGCGGTACACGAGCTCGCCGTTCGGATCGAGCATGAACGCCACGTTGAAGTAGCGGTCCGGGAAGTCGTCGTCGGCGACGAGGTACAGCTCGCCGGCGATGTAGGTGTGCAGTTCCCGGGCTGCCTCGGCGAGCTCGTCCGTCTCCGGTCCGGGGATGGTCCTGGCGAACTTCTTCTCCATGTCGCGGTCGCCCGCCTTGAACGCCATGTGCATGCCCTGGATCGCCATCTCCGGGATGACGACGAGCTTGACGGGGTGTCCCTCGGTGGCCGCCATACCGACGGCGGTCCTCATGAACCCGATGATGCGCTTGGTGTTCGCCAACGCGTCCTCCGGCTCGATGATCGGGATCTGCAGCGGCGAGAGCGCTACCACGGTGTACGGCTCAGTCACGGTCAACTCCTTTGTCGGTGTTCCTGATGGGTGATGTTAGCGCACTATCAGGTGGCGTCAACAGGAGTCAGGAAAATCCTTCCAGGTACCTCCGAACGGGGTGAGGAGCGGTGGACTGCTCGGTCTATCTCAAGAAAACCCCTGGTCAAGTCGTGTTCGTGGATATTAGTTCAGCCCGACAACGGAGACTGCTCGGGAACAGACCACTCCCGAGCACCATCCTGTTACCGCACTATCGGCGTCGGCCAGGGGGTGCCGTGCTCGTCCGCACGACCAGCTCCGGTCGTGACGGCTGCATGCCGGAACCCGCCGCCCCGTCGAGCGCGGCGAGGATGCGACGGACGCACGCACGGCCGACCTCGGCGAAGTCCACGCGGACCGTCGTGAGCGCCGGCGCGTAGAAGGCCGCCTGCGGCACATCGTCGAAGCCGACGACGCTCACGTCCTCCGGGACGCGGAGTCCGCGATCGGTCAGCGCCTTCATGATCCCGAGCGCGACGTGGTCGTTCGAGGCGAACACCGCGGTGACCGACGGGTCGTCGGCGATGCGGAGCCCCGCCTCGTACCCGGACGCCGTCGTCCAGTCGGACGGGATCGGTGCGGGGACGGTCCGGCCCGCCTCCGAGAGCACCCGCGACCACCCGCGGACACGTGCCACGTCGGCGAGCCACCCCTCGACGCCGGAGACATGGTGGACCGTCCGGTGTCCGAGCGCGAGCAGGTGTTCGGTCGCCGCGCGAGCACCGGCTTCCTCGTCGACGGTCACGATGCTGGCATCCTCGATCGCACCTGGGCCGAACAGCACGACCGGCACGTCGAGGTCCAGGCCCGAGAGCGCATCGACGGCGGCCTGCACGCTGGTCAGGAGCACGATGCCGTCCACCGCACCCGCGACGAGGCGACGTGCGGCCGCGGCCATCGTGGCGCGGTCCGCGCGGTCGACGGGCACGAGGCTCGTCTCGTACCCGTTCCGATCGGCCTCCTGCGCGATGCCGAACAGCGCCTCGGAAGGCCCGTACAGCGACAGCCCGAGACTGAGGACCCCGAGGTTCATCGAACGGTTCGTGGCGAGCGCCCGCGCCGCCGGGTTCCGCTGGTACCCCAGCTGCGCGATCGCCTGCTCGACCCGTTCCCGGAGCGCCGTGTCGACGTTCGGCTTGCGGTTGACCACCCGGGACACGGATTGTTGGGACACACCTGCGAGCCGTGCGACATCGACCATTCGTGGTGCGGCGGCGCGTCGGCCTGCGGCGCGCGAGGCGTTCATGATGCTCGATGTCCTTCCCAGCTGTCGCCGTACCAGCGGTGACCAGCGTATCTGCGCGGCAGCCCATGACCGGACATCGGGGCATGCCGGGCACATGACCTGCGTCGCCGACGCCAACCGCTCCGACGCCATGCGCTACCGTCGCGCCGGCCGCTCCGGCCTCGCCCCGCCGCTGCTGTCGCTCGGGTACTGGCACGACTTCGGCGGCGACCGCCCGTTCGCGACCCAGCGGGGGATCAGCCGCCGCGCCGTCGTCACACGGCGGGACCGCTGTCCCGAGCGACGAGTTCGAGCTGCGTCAGCGTGCACGATGTGGTCGCGGTGAACCGCATCGTCCCGCCGTCGGCCAGCTCCCCCTCGATCCGGAACACCCGTGTCTGGCCGGGCCACTCGAACACCTCGTCCTCGCGCATGTCCGCGACGACGAACGACCCGTCCGGCTCGTCGAACGTGATCGACCAGCCGATCGAGCACGGCTCCGCGACCGTGACCGTGTAGAGCGCGACCCGGACCGCGTCCACCGGGAGGTCCACCGACTCCCCCGCAGCGAGGTCGACCCGGGTGAGTCCGGTGTCGTCGGTGAGCGGTGAGACCCCCCTCGGCAGGACGTCCGCGGGGGTGTCCGCGAACCCGTGGATCGCCGAGGCGCTGACCGGACGCGAGTCCGACGCCCAGCCGGTCGGTCCGGCCGAGAGCGTGAACACGATGTGCGCTCCCCGGGCGACCACCGCGTGCGGGATCGAGACGTCCTCCCAGGGCGCGCCGTCGACCGTCACGGACTCGATGAACCGACCGCCCGCTTCCGGGTTGGCGATCTCGATGACCGTGGTCGCGCCTCCGTCCCGACCGGTCCGCAGTTCGGTGCGCGTGACCGACGGCGGCACGAGCACGTACGTGCCGCTCGCCGGCACGAGCGGGTAGAGCCCGATCGTGACGAACACGTACCAGGCACTCATCTCGCCGTTGTCCTCGTCGCCGGGGTAGCCCTGCCCCAGGTCGGACCCGACGAACAGCCGGTCGACGGCCTCGCGGACCGTCCGGTGCGCGTCGTCGTGGTGTCCGGCGAACATCGGGAAGAACGGGATGTGGTGCGCCGGCTGGTTCGACAGGCCGAGCATGCCCATCCGGATGTCCCGCGCCTCGGTCATCTCGTGGATCGGACCGTCGTACGAGCCGGACACCGGCGTGCTGCCGGTCTCGTGTCGGTCCCGGAACGCCGCGAGCGCGGCGAGCAGCCCGGCCTCGCCGCCGTGCAGCGCCGCGATGCCCGCACCGTCGTGCGGCGCGGTGAACATCGTGCCCCACGCGTTCGTCTCCGTGTAGTCGCCGCCCCACTGGTCCGGGTCGAACTGCGCGTCGGACACCCGCTGTGCGCCGTCGGCCTCCCGACCGATGAAGAACCCGAGCCCGGCGTGTTCGCCGGCCTCCAGGCGGTGGAAGACGTTGCGGTACTGCAGTGACCGTCGCGCGAACCACTCGGCCTCGGCGTCGAGTCGGACCGCGTCGCGCGACCCGGGCTGCGACCGGTCGGCGAGCGCCCGCGCCAGCACCGAGGTCGCCCAGTCGTTGATCGCCGCGTCGAGCGTCCAGGACATGCCCTCGTCGGTGTCGACGTCCACGAACCCTCGGAACGCGCCGGGCAGGATGCCCTTGCGGCCGACGCGGGCATCCGGTGCCGGCACCGTCGCGTTGCGGAGCGCGCTCCGGTAGGCCTGCACCACGTCGAACCCGTCGACGCCCTTGCTGAGCAGGTCGGCGAAGACGGTGTCGCTCGTCGTGCCGGTCATGACGTCCTCGGCGCCCGGGGCGCTCCACCGCGGGGTCCACCCGCCGTCGAGGAAGTGCTGCACGAACCCCTGCGCGAGCTCGCCGGCGGTGTCCGGCGTGAGCAGCCCGAGCAGCGGCCAGGCGGTGCGGTAGGTGTCCCAGAACCCGTTCGTCGTCGTCAGGGCGGCCTCGACGATCTCGGGTGCGCCGGCCTCGGGCCCGGAGCGGATCGGGTGGTCCAGCACGTCGCCGTACGGGGAGCGGTGGTGCGGCGACCCGGTGAGCGCTGTCTCGCCGGCGCGGTTCGGGTAGAGGAACAGGCGGTACAGCCCCGAGTAGATCGAGGCGAGCTGGTCGTCGCTCGCCCCCTCCACATGCAGCGTGTCGAGCTTCTCCGTCCACAGGCGTTCCGCCTCGGCGAGCATCGCGTCGAACGAACCGGCAGCCTCGAGGTTCGCTGCCGCATCCGCGGACGACACGGTGGAGATCCCGAGCAGGACGTCGACCGGCCCGTCCGCGGCGACGGCCAGCGACCCCCGCAGCTCGCCGTCGTCCAGCTCGAGCCGCTCGGCGACCACGTGCTGGACCCGGAGGTGCACATGGTGCGGCGGCGTCTGCGAAGGGTGGTCCAGGAGCGCCTCGACGACGATCGAGTCGCCCTCGCGGCGGACGTCGACGTCCGAGACCGTTCCCAGGTGGTCGAGCACCACGGAGCGCGCGCCCTCGAACCGCCACGCGAGCGCGAACTCCCCTGCGGTCATGGTCGCGTCCAGGGACCCGTCGTCGCCGTGCAGCCGGACCGCGTACCGGTGCGGTCCGTCGTGCTCCTCGGCGTGGTCGAAGGCCAGCGCGCGGTCCTCGCGGCCGAGTGGTGGATCCGCCAGCGGCGACGGCATCACCTGGAACACACCCCGGTCACCCATCCACGGCGACGGGATGTGCGACGTCGCGAACGCCTGGATCGTCGGGCGGTTGTCGCGGGCGCGGTTGTGCTCCTGGTAGGCGTAGGGCCAGCGATCCGCGGAGGCATCGGTCATCGGCAGTCCGAACACGCCACCGTGCGGCACGGCGACGAGCGGTGCGTTGTTCCCCCGCGAGAACCGGGCGGACGCCTGGGTCCCGCGTGTGGTCGCCACCGCGTCGATCGGCCGGGAGGCCCTGGTCGGGCCCGGCGCGACGGTCACGTCGTCGAGCCATCCGCGGAGCGCCGGTCCGTCGCCGGTGCCGAGCGTCGCGAGGACGTTCACGACGGTGCGGCCGGCGTGGGCGTCGAGAGACACCGTGCGCCGGTTCCACTGGTCCACCCACGCGGTCCGTGCCGCGAACTGGGCTGCGGGGTCGACCGCCGCGCCGTACTGGTCGACGGCATCGTCCAGACGACCGCCGTCGTCGAACTCGATGGTGAGACCGAACGCCGTCGCGTCCCAGAGGTGGCCGAGGTCGTCGCGGGTCGGCTCGGTGCGGTCGTCCGGCAGGGTGCGTTCCGGGAACCACACCCACGACAGTGCGTCGCCCGGCGCGATCACCCGCCCGGCGAACCCCGGGACGATCGTCGTCGTCCCGCGCTCCGCTCCGGTCTCGACGAGGAACGCCTCGACCGAGCTGAAACCGACACCGTTCCTCGCGGCCACGGCCGTCGAGGGGCCACCGCTCCGTTGCAGTTCTCGCACGCACCAAGCCTATTGGGGGTCGGGCACCGGTGTGACGACCGTCGGCGCTACTGGTTCGTGGGCGCCACCACCGGGTTCGACGCGGGGTTGCTCGGTTCCGGGCCGGTCGACGGGGCGATGTTGCTCGGCACCGTGCTCTGCTCGGGCTCCGACGGCTCCGACGGCTCCGCGGGCTCGGACGGCGCCGTGGGTCCGGACGGGACCCGGCTCGGGACCTCCTGCGACGGCACCGGGGTGCTCTGGTCGGCCGGCGTCGACGACGACGGCGTGCCCGACTCGGTCGGTGCCGGCGCGGTGCCGCCGTCGGCGACCACCAGACCGACCACGACGGCCGCCACGACGAGCACGGCGCCGACGACGGCCCAGATCCATGCCCGACGCCGCCGCGCTGCCGGGTCCGGGCCGCTGGCGGGTGTCGCGGGACCGGCCGGCTGTACCTGGCGTGCCTGTGCCTGGCGTGCCTGTGCCTGTCGTGCCTGTGCCTGTCGTGCCTGTGCCTGTCGTGCCTGTGCCGCGGCCGGCGCCGCTGCCGGCGGTGTCACGCGCCCGAGCACCGTCGTCTCCTGGTCGTCGGTGCCGAGCCCGGGTGGTCCCACCGGCGGGACCGCTGCGGCGCCGAGCACACGGGTGGGTGCCGCGCCGGCGTCGCCGAGGTCTGCCGCCGGACCACGACCGAGCGCCCGCAGCCGGTCCGCCGCCTCGCTGGCCGTCGGCCGGTCGTCGGCGTCCATCGCGGTCATGGTGTGGAGCAGCGTGCGCCAGGCGACCGGCAACGACGTCTCGATCGCCGGTGGCCGGGTGAGCCGGGCCGTGGCGGACTCGATCGCGGTGCCGGGGAACGCCTGCCGACCGGTGAGCGCCTCGAGCAGCACCAGCCCGAGCGAGTACACGTCCGCCCGTCCGTCGATCCCCTGCGCCGTGACCTGCTCCGGCGCCAGGTAGGCCGCCGTCCCCATCACGGTGCCGGTCCCCGTGGCGCGAGCGGCGTCCCGGAGCAGCGCGATGCCGAAGTCGGCGAGCTTCGCGCGGACGGTCGTCCGGCCGGCGCCGGCATCCGCGTCCTCGACGAGCACGTTCGCGGGCTTGACGTCCCGGTGCACGATGCCCTGGGCGTGCACGGCGGCGAGCGCGTCGGCGATCTGCGCTCCGATCCGGGCGACGTCCGCGACGGGCAGGGCCCCCGATCGGAGCCGCGTCGCGAGGTCCGTGCCCGGCACCAGTTCCATCACGAGGAACGACTCACCGTCCGCGTCGGCGACGTCCGCGTCGTAGAGCGTCACGAGCGATGGATGTCGGAGCGAGGCGAGCGCCTGGATCTCCGCCTCGGCGCGGGCCCGTTCGCCCTGGTCGACCGGGCCCATCCGGAACACCTTGACCGCCACCTCGCGGCCGAGTTGCTCGTCGCGCGCTCGGTACACGGTGGCCATGCCGCCGTGCCCGAGCGTCCCGAGGACCCGGTACCGTCCGCCGATCATCCGGTCGTCGTGCTGTGTCCCGTCGCTCATGTCGCCTCACGCTACCGGCGGCGGCGGCGAGGCGGCCGGGCGCGGCGCGGGCGGGCGCGGGTGCGGGCGGGCGCGGGCGGATTCCACCGCGAAAGCGACATCCCCCGGGAAAAGCGCCGTCGCTTGCCCCGCAGAATGTCGCTTCCCCGGGAAATCACCGGCACCCGCACCGGCACCGCACGGGCCCGCGCTCAGGGCGTGACCATGCCGCCGTTCACGTTGAGCGTCTCGCCGGCCACGAAGGACGACTCCTGCGACGTCAGGAACACGTACGCGGGTGCGAGTTCGGCCGGCTGCCCCGCACGACCCATCGGGGACTCGCTCGACCCGAACTCCGGGAGCGACTCCGGATCGACGCCGCCACTCGGCTGCAGCGCCGTCCAGGTCGGTCCGGGAGCAACGACGTTCACCCGGATGCCCCGCTCGACGAGCTGCTGCGCGAGGCCCTTCGACAGGTTGTTGATCGCGCCCTTCGTGGAGGCGTAGTCGAGCCGGTCCGGTGCCGGGGTGTAGGCCTCCGCCGACGCGGTGTTCACGATGGTCGAACCGGCGGGCATGTGCGGCACCGCGGCCTTGATGATGTGGAACGCCGCGAACACGTTCGTCCGGAAGGTCTGCTCGAACTGGTCGTCGGAGAGGTCCTCGAGCTCCGGCTGCCACAGCTGCTTGCCGGCGACGTTCACGAGTGCGTCGAGGCCACCGAGACCCTCGACGGCCTTCGCCACCAGCTCGCGACCCGCGCCCGGAGCGGAGATGTCGCCGGGGAGCGGCACGGCCTTCTGTCCGGCGGCCTCGATCAGCGCGATGATCCGGTCGGCGTCGGACTGCTCGGACGGCAGGTACGACAGCGCGACGTCGGCACCCTCCCGCGCGAAGGCGATCGCCACCGCGGCACCGATGCCCGAGTCCGCTCCGGTGATGAGTGCCTTCCGCCCGGCGAGACGACCGGTGCCGCGGTAGGAGTCGGCGCCGAGGTCCGGCTGCGGGGTCATCTCGGACTCGAGTCCCGGCTCGGGCTGCTGCTGCACGGGCGGGCTGATCACGGGGTAGCGGGTACGGGGGTCGCCGAATTCGTACTGGTCCTTGGGCATGGCACCATGCGTACCCGCCGGGCATGGACTCCGTCTCCGAACGGCCGCGATGCGCACGTCCGCGACACGCACGGCCGCGATGCGCACGTCCGCGACACGCACGGCCGCGGCCGTCCGACAGGGCGGTCGGGATCGTCCTCCATGCTGATGCGCAGCCGCCCCGGGGTCCGCCACGATGGTGCGTCATGAACCGCCCTGCTCCCGCTCGTCCGACCCGCCGCGCCCTGCTCGCCGGGGTGGGCGGAACCGTCGTCGCCGGCGCGCTCGCCGCGTGCGCCGAGGACTCCCGGGGGACCGCATCGCTCCGATCCGCGTCGACCCCGACACCGGCCGGCACCGGCTCCGCGACGGCATCGCCGTCCGGCTCGACGACGCCGTCCGACGCGGCCACTCAGCTCGGCTCGACGCCGAACGGTCCGGCGACCGCGTCCGCACCGGCGACGCCGGTCACACTGCAGCGCCAGCCACTCCCGTCGGGCACCGTGACGGGCCTCCCGCAGGGCACCCCGGGCATCGCCTGGACCGTCGACGACGGCGCCTCGAGCGACGTCGTCGAGGCCTACGCCCGTTTCGCCGCCGAGACCGGCACACGCCTGACGTTCTTCGTCAACGGGGTCCGGCCGTCGTGGACTGAGCACGCCGACCTGCTCCGTCCGCTGGTGGCCTCCGGGCAGGTGCAGCTCGGCAACCACACGTGGGACCACCCGGCGCTCACCAAGCTCTCGGACCAGGGGATCGTCGACGAGCTCACCCGAAACCACGACTTCATCCGGGACACGTACGGCGTGGACGCCAGGCCGTACTTCCGGCCGCCGTTCGGGTACCACGACGCACGCGTGGACGCCGCAGCCGCACGGGTCGGCTACACGACCCCGTTGCTCTGGTACGGCTCGCTGTCCGACTCGGGCGACATCACGTCGGACCAGATCGTCGGCTTCGGCGACCAGTGGTTCCAGCCGGCCCACATCGTGATCGGACACGCGAACTTCGCCGGCACGATCGGCGCCCTGCCCCGCCTGCACGACATCCTGCAGCAGCGCGGCCTCGCGACGTTCACCCTGGACGACGTCTTCCGTCGGTGACGCCCCGGTCGGACGGTGCCGGCTACCCCTTCACTGCTCCGCCGAGCCCGGCCGAGTTGAGGAACATCCGCTGGAACCCGAGGAACAGCACGACGGGGATCAGCGTCGAGATCGCGAGCGCCGCCAGGAACACGTCGAGCTCGGTCGTCGACTGGATGCTCGGCAGCCGCACGGACAACGGCTGGAGCTGGGGGTTCGGGAGGACGAGCAGCGGCCAGAGGAAGTCCTTCCACGAGTTGATCACAGCGAACACCGACACCACGCCGAGGATCGGCTTCGACATCGGGAGCACCATCGACCAGAACATCCGGAACGGTCCCGCCCCGTCCGTCGAGGCGGCTTCGAACACCTCGCGCGGGAGGGCGTCGAAGAACCGCTTGACGAGCAGGATGTTGAACGCGTTCGCGCCGGCCGGCAGCCACACCGCCCAGTAGGTGTTGATCATCGAGGTGCCGATCACCGGCGGGTGCAGGATCGTCAGGTACAGCGGCACGAGCAGCACGACCGACGGGATGAAGAGCGTCGACAACACCATCCCCTCGAGCACCCGGCCGTACGCGGGACGCAGGATCGAGAGCACGTAGCCGCCGGTCGTCGCGACGAGGATCTGCATGGCCCAGGCCCCGACGGCCAGGATGACGGTGTTCCCGAAGTACAGGCTGATGTGGACGTCGTTCCAGGCGGCCGACAGGTTCGCCCAGTCGACGCCGTGCGGGAACACGGCGAGCGGCGTCCGGAGGGTGTCCTGCGTCGGCGTGACCGCGGACTTCGCGAGCCAGAGCATCGGCCCGAGACCGAGCCCGACGAGCCCGAGCAGCAGGAGTCCGTTCAGGGAGAACAGCGACGCGCGCACGGCCCCCCGGCCGCGGTCGGCCCGCGAGACGATGCCGCGGCTGGTGCTGTCCAGCTGACTGGAGGAACGGCGGAGCGGACGGCGCAGGCGGCGGCGGACGGGTGCGACGCTGGCTCCGGCGGGGTCGTCGGAGCCGAGCACCGGCGCGGAGGGGACGGTGGTGGTCATCAGACGCTCCACTTCTTGGTGAGGCGGAAGTACAGGATGCTCATCGCGGCCAACACGATCGCGAGCATGATGCTGAGTGCCGTCGCCGACCCGTAGTCGCCACCGGTGGAGTTGGCGAACGCGTAGTCGTAGATCATGAGCAGGATCGTCGTCGTCGCGTTGTTCGGGCCACCGCCGGTGAACAGGTACGGCTCGAGGAACACCTGCGCCGTCCCGATCACCTGCAGGATGAGCGTCACGAACAGCACCCCGCGGAGCTGCGGCAGCGTGACGTGCCAGATCTTCCGCCACACACGGGCGCCGTCGACCTCGGCGGCGTCGTACAGCTCCGGCGGGACCGAGAGCAGCGCGGCGAGGTAGATGATCACCGTGCCACCCGCCGCGGCCCACGTCGCCTCGAGCACGAGCGACGGCATCGCGGTGCCGGCGTTCTGCAACCACGGCTGCGGCGGGATGCCGACGAACCCGAGGATCGTGTTGAACACCCCGGTCGCACTCCCGTCGTAGAAGAACTTCCAGAGGAGGACCGCGACGACCGGCGGAACGACGACGGGCAGGTAGACGAGGGCGCTGAAGAAGCCCTTCGCCCGCCGGAGCTCGCTCATCAGCACCGCCATCACGAGCGGCAGCGGGTACCCGAACACGAGCGCGAGCACCGCGAACCACACCGTGTTGCCGATCGCGGTCGGCAGGAGCGGGTCGTGCAGCACGTCGACGAAGTTGTGCCACCCGACGAACGTCGGCGCGGTGACGAGGTTCGTCTGCTGGAAGCTCATGATCGTCGCACGGACGATGGGCCACCAGGAGAACAGTCCGAAGACGAGGATCAGCGGGAGGGCGAAGACGAGGGTCGAGAGCCCGCCACGACGCAACCAGGTCGCGGGCGTGCGCTTCCGGTCACGGCTCCGCGACCCGGTTGCGGTGGTGGTCATCTCACTTGCTCGCGTCGAGCTTGGCCTGGATCTGCGTCTGGGCGTTCTTCAGCAGGCTGGCAGGGTCGGCGTTCTTGTCGGTCAGCACGGCCTGGAGGACCGGGTCGAGCAGGCCGTAGAGCTCCTGGGTGTCCGTGGCCGGCTCCGGGATGATCGTCTGGTCGAACTGCTGCTCGGTGTACGGCTTCATCTGGTCGACCGGGACGTTGATCCACTGCTTCGTCCACTCGAGGGTCTTCTCGTAGGTCGCCTTGTCGAACACCGGGACCTGGGGTGCGCCGACGGGCTGGTCGGACGCGGCCAGGGTCTTCGCGTCGCGCTGGGCGTCCGCCTTGTCGAACAGCTTCTGCATGTAGTAGAAGTCGATCCACTTGACGGCGGCCTTCTGCTGGTCGGACGACGACTTGGCGCTGACGGCGGCGAGCGTTCCGCCACCGAGCGCCCCGGCGTCCTTGCCGGAGAGGGGGATGACCGTCTCGCCGTACGACTTCGGGTCGATCTGGTTCTGCGAGACGAGCGAACCGTAGTTGCCGCCGCCCGAGACGTACATCCCGATCTGGCCGGACGCGAACGCCTGGTTGATCGCGTTCCAGTCGTAGAGGAAGTTCCCGCCCATCGAGTCGTCCTTCCAGCGCATGTCCTGCATGAGCGTCAGGGCCTTCTGGTACGCGGCGGTGTCGACGGTCGCCTTCGTCTTCGTGCCGGACCCGGTCTCCGCGCGACCGCCCATCGCGTAGGCGAGGGACGTGAGGATCCAGCCGCCGGTGTTCGACTGCGTCATGGTCGCGTAGCCGGCCTTGCCGGTCTTGTCGGCGATCTGCTTGGCGTCCTCCCGGACCTCGGCCCACGTCGTCGGTGGGGAGTCCGGGTCGAGGCCGGCCTGCGTGAACAGGTCGCGGTTGTAGTGCAGCGCCTGCCCGTACGCGGCGATCGGGAGCGCCTCGATCTTGCCGTCGGCGTCCTCGCCGTTCTTGACCACGTTCGGGTTGAACTGATCGGCGTAGGGCAGCTTCGCGACGAGTCCGGAGATGTCGGCGATCTGCTTCTGCTGGATGAGCGACTTGCCGTCGGTGAACGGGATCGTGAACACGTCGGGGAGCGTCCCGCCGGCGAGTTCCGCGGCGAACGTGGTGCCGGTCCAGGTGTACTCCCGGCTCGACACCGAGATGTCCGGGTTGGCCTTCTCGAACTCCTTCACCTGGTTCTGGAAGGCGACCTTCGCGGGCTTCTCGAGACCGGCGTCGATGGCGACGACGATCTTGGTCTTGCCTCCGGAGCTCGCGGTGGTCGATCCGGTGCTGCAGCCGGCGAGGAGGCCGATCGCTGCGGTGGCGGCGATCGCGGCGGCCGCGATCCTGGTGCGTGACTTCATCGTCATGGTCCTCATTGTCGTGGAACGGGTGCTTGGGGGTGGTGCTGGGTACGGGTGCTGCGAGGTGGTGCTGATCAGGAACGGACGTCGAGCCAGACGCTCGTGTCCGCGGGGAGGGTGTGGTCGGGGAGCGCGCCGCTCGCGAGGAGCACCTCGGCGGCGGGCGGGAGCGGGACCGCGGTCGCGCCGCAGTTCGTCAGGTGGAGGAGCGTGCCGCGGCGGAACGCCAGGACGTCGTCGCCCCGGGTGCGGTCCCACGAGAACGCTCCGTGCTGGAGGGCGTCCTCGCGACGGATCGCGAGCATCCGGCGGTACAGCGACAGTGTCGACCCGGGGTCGGCGTCCTCGGCCTCCACCGAGAACGCGGTCCACCCCGCCGGCTGCGGGAGCCACGGTTCGGCGGCGGCGCCGTCGGGGCTGAAACCAGCGGTCGCCGGGTCGGTGGTCCAGGGCAGGGGCACGCGGCACCCGTCCCGCCCGGGGTCCACGCCCTCGGAGCGGTGGTGCATCGGGTCCTCGATGCGGTCGAGCGGGATGTCCTCGACCTCCGGCAGTCCCAGCTCGTCGCCCTGGTAGACGTAGAGCGCTCCCGGGAGTGCCGCGGCGAGCATCGCGGCCGCCCGCGCACGACGGGCGCCGACGACGAGGTCGGTCGGGGTGCCGAACCGCTTCGTGTCGAACGAGAAGGCGCTGTCCGCGCGTCCGAACCGGGTGACCGGCCGGGTGACGTCGTGGTTCGAGAGCACCCAGGTGGCCGGCGCCCCGACGGGTCCGTGGACGGCGAGGGTCTCCTCGATGGCGGCCCGGAACCCGTCCGCACCCCAGGGCCGCGCCATGAAGTCGAAGTTGAACGCGGCATGGATCTCGTCGGGCCGCAGGTACAGCGCGAACCGGTCGAGGTCGGCGAGCCAGATCTCCCCGACGAGCACCCGGTCCCCGAGGTGGTCGTCGGGGTCGGACGCCGCACGCTCGGTGTAGGAGTCGGCGACGGCCCGCCAGCTGCGGTAGATGTCGTGCAGGTCGTCGCGGTCCAGGTTCGGGTGCTGACCGGGCGCGTACGTCCCGGTGATCTCGGGGAGTGCCGGGTCCTTCGCGACGAGCGCCGCGGAGTCGATCCGGACCCCGGCGACCCCGCGGTCGAACCAGAAGCGGAGGACGTCCTCGTGCTCGCGGCGGACGTCCGGGTGGCCCCAGTTCAGGTCCGGCTGCTCCGGGGTGAACAGGTGCAGGTACCACTGGCCGGGCGTGCCGTCCGGGTCGGTCGTCCGCGTCCACGTGCTCCCGGAGAAGCTCGACGGCCAGTTCCCGGGGGGCAGGTCGCCGTTCGGGCCGCGGCCGTCGCGGAACCAGAACCGGGCGCGTGCATCGCTGCCGGGTCCGCTCGCGAGCGCCTCGCGGAACCAGGCGTGCTGGTTCGAGACGTGGTTCGGGACGACGTCGACGATGGTCCGGATCCCGAGCGCCGCGGCCTCGGCGATGAGCGTCTCGGCCTCGGCGATGTCGCCGAAGTCCGGGTGGATGGCCCGGTAGTCCTCGACGTCGTACCCACCGTCGGCGAGCGGCGAGCGGTACCAGGGGGTGAACCAGATCGCGTCGACGCCGAGGCCGGCGAGGTACCCGAGGTGGGCGCGCACCCCGGCGAGGTCACCGATCCCGTCCCCGTTGCCGTCCGCGAAGCTCCGGACGTACACCTGGTAGATCGCTGCGGTGCGCCACCACGCCTGCGGGCCGTCGGCCGACGCGCCGGGGGTGGGTCGCGCCTCCAGGCCGAGGTGGTCCGCGGTCTCGCGGGCGGGGCTGAGCGTCATGGTTCGGTCCTTCCGGGGCCGGGGCGACACCGCCGCGGCGACGTTTGGTTTAGCGCTATACTCGGCGCTGGAGTGACAATATGGTGCTCCGCTCCCCGATGTCAACTCCCGCCCCGGCAGTCGACGTCCACCACCGACCGAGGACGACCATCCATGCCCGTGACCCTCAAGGACATCGCCGCCGAGGCCGGGGTGAGCCTCATGACGGTCTCCAACGTCGTCAACGGCAACCACGACAAGGTGTCCGTCGGGACCATCGACCGGGTACAGGCCATCGTCGACCGCCGTGGCTACGTCACGAACGCGTCGGCCCGGAGCCTGGCCGCCAAGTCCTCACGGCTGATCGGCCTGCTGGTGCCGTCGGCGGACGACGACGTCCTCGTCCTCAGTCCGCACAACGTCGCCGTGTTCGGGTTCCTCGAGCGACGCCTGCGCGACCGCGGCTACCACCTGCTGTTCCGCGGTGTGACCGCGACCGCCGAGGTCGACGTCGCACTCCGGTCGTGGAACCTCGACGGCGCCGTCGTCCTCGGGTTCCTCGACGAGGAGGTCGACGGGTTCGTGCCCACCGAGGACACGCCCATCCTGGCGCTCGACAGCTACTCGCCGAACGCCCGCGCGACCGGCGTCCGCTCCGACGACCGCGAAGGCGGCCGACTCGCAGCGGCCCACCTCCTGGCGCTCGGGCACCGCCGGATCGCGTTCGCGAGCCCGACGTTCTCGGACGTCGGTCTCGTCCGGCAGCGGTTCGAGGGGTTCCTGCAGGCGCACGCCGACGCCGGGGTGCCGTGGGACCCGGCCGACCTGGTCGAGGCCGACCCGACGTGGGAGCTCGGCGTCCGCGCCGGACTCGCGCTGGCCGTGGACCACCCGGCGGTGACCGCGGTGTTCGCGACCGCGGACATCCTGGCCGCCGGCGTCATGGAGGGTGTCCGGGCGGCAGGTCGGAGCGTGCCGGACGACGTGTCGGTGGTCGGGTTCGACGACATCGACCTGGCGCACTACGTCACGCCGAAGCTGACGACCGTGCGGCAGGACGTCGGTGCGAAGGGCTCGTTCGCGGCGGCGATGCTGCTCGACGAGATCGAGGGCGGCGGTACCCCGGGCGAACCGGTCGTCGTGCCGGTGGAGCTCGTCGTCCGCGAGTCGACCGCCCCGCGCCCGGTCTGATCCGCGCGCACACGCCGTCCGGCCACACGCCGTCAGGCCGCCCGCCGTCAGGCCGCCAGGACCGCCCACCCGTGGGACGGGAGGCCCACGGTCCCGTCCCGCAGTTCGCCGCCGCCCGCCACGACGCGCGTCGCGTCCGCCGCGGGGACCGACACCGGCTCGTCCGCGAGGTTGAGCGCCGTCAGCACGGCGCCGGACCCGGTCGCGGTCCGGAGCACCATCGCGGTGTTCGTCAGGTGGACCACGTCCGTGTGCGCGGAGTGCAGCCACGGGAACTGCCGTCGGACGCCGATGAGCGCCTGGTGCGCCCGGTACGCCGTCCGGGCCGTGTCGTCGAGGTCGGACACCGCCGACGGGGCGTCGGGGAACGCCGGCCGCACGACGTCGTCGCCGCCGAGCCGGTCCTCCTTGACGCCGGTCATCCCGTACTCGTCCCCCGCGTAGACCCCGGGTGTCCCGGCGACCGTGAAGAGCACGGCGAGCGCGTGCGGCAGGTGTCGGGGATCGCCGACCGCCGTGGCGATCCGCGTCGTGTCGTGGTTGCCGACGAACGTGCTCGGCACGAACGTCGTGAGGAGACCGTCGTGCTGTTCGATCGCATGCGCCGTCTCGAAGAGGTTCCGGTCGGCGATCCCGTGCCAGATCCCCTGCCACAGCGCGTACTGCGTCACCGAGTCCATCGTCGACTCGCGGACGATCGCGACCGCGTCGCCGTGGATGACCTCGCCGGTGATCCAGGCTCCTGGGTGCCGCTCGCGGACCCGCGGGAGCACTGCCGCCCAGAACGCGGCCGGCACGGCGTGCGCGACGTCGAGCCGCCAGCCGTCGATCCCGCGGTCGAGCCAGGTGTTCATCACCTCGACGACCAGGTCGACCACGGCGGGGGACGAGTGGTCGAGCGCCGGGAGCGACTCGTGCCCCTCGAAGACGTCCGCGTCGATCGGGTCCCCGGGCTGCCAGTCGTCCCACCGGACCCGGAACAGTCCGGCGGTGGGCGCGGACGGTCCGCCGGTGAGCGCCGCGAACGC
Source organism: Curtobacterium phyllosphaerae (assembly GCF_049341865.1). Taxonomy (NCBI): domain Bacteria; kingdom Bacillati; phylum Actinomycetota; class Actinomycetes; order Micrococcales; family Microbacteriaceae; genus Curtobacterium; species Curtobacterium phyllosphaerae. The sequence continues at coordinate 25,540 of NZ_JBMPIU010000010.1, forward strand.
CGGGTGCTCCCGGCTGACGTGGTTGAACACGCCGTCGAGGATCACGCGGATCCCCCGGTCGTGCGCCGCGCGGAGCAGGCGGTCGAAGTCGGTCTGGTCGCCGAGTCGCGGGTCGATGCGGAAGTGGTCGATCGTGTCGTACCCGTGCGTCGCCGAGTCGAATACCGGCCCGAGCTGGAGCCCGTTCAACCCGAGTTCGACCACGTGGTCGAGCCACGCTTCGACGCGGCCGAGGCGGTGGGTCAGCGCCCGCTCGGACGAGGACGACGGCCGGATCGGGGCGTCGACGAACCCGAGCGGGTAGACGTGCCACCACATGACGTGGTCGACCCAGGCGAGCGGAGCATCAGGCATGGGTCGAGTCAACCGGACGTCGCCGGTCGTTGCCCGTCGACGTCCCCGCCCGCGTGCCGGTGCCGGACCACCGTCAGGAACAGGCGGTGCGCCGTGACCACGAGCGACAGCCACGCCAGGCCGAGCACCCACGCGGCGAGCACGTCGGTGAGCCAGTGGTGCCCGAGGAACACCCGGCTCAGGCCGATCGACACGATGAACACCGTCCCGCCCGCGATCGTCAGGACGCGCGCCACGACGGTCGACTGCCGGAGCAGCAGCAGGTAGACGAGCGTGCCGGCGATGACCGTCGCGTTCAGCGTGTGGCCGCTCGGGAACGACGGTGAGTGCTCGTACGGCGGGACCGCGTCGGCGTGCGGCGGCCTGGTCCGGCCGACGAGCTGCTTGCCGGCCACCGTCATCAGGAGCGACCCCGCAGCGGCCGGGACGAGCAGCACGATCGGCGTCCATGACCGGCGGCGGACGGTCAGCACCACCAGGAACACGACCGCGACGATCGGCATCCCGATCGTCCCGCCGACGTCCGTCCACCCGGTCACGGCCGCGTCGAGCGCCGGCGAGCGGAGCGGCAGCACGGCCTCGAGCACCGGTCGGTCGAGGACCGCGACGTCACCGCGTTCGAGGACCGCCTCGTAGACCTCCGACGCGAGCCAGGCGAACACGCTCGCGAGCACCATGCCGATCGCGAGGGTCAGGCCGAGCACCGGCCACGCGCCGAAGCGGTCGCCGAGTCGGTGTGCCGCGACCGCCACGGAACGCCCGACGGGTGTCCGCCACACGGTCAGGTCGACCGTGCCGATCCTCCGGTCGCGTTCCGCGGTCGGCCGGGGGTCCCGCGCATCGGACGGGAGGCCTGGGGCGCGTGTGGCAGGTTCGCTCGGCTCCGTCATCGGACCACCCAACCAGACGGCCCTGACGGGCTACTTCGCGGACCCGTAGTCGTCGACCACCGCGACGCTCAGCGGGAAGTCCACCGGGAACGACCCGAACAGCAGGCGCCCCGCATCCGCGGCGGCGGCCTCGACCTGCGACACCACCCAGTCGGCGTCGGCCTCCGGCGTGTGCACCATGATCTCGTCGTGCAGGAAGAACACCAGGTGCGCGCTGTCCGTCACGGGGCCGGGGAAGCGCGCCGCGAGCCGGGTCCGGAGCCCGGCCATCCAGGACAGCGCCCACTCGGACGCGCTCGCCTGCACGACGAAGTTCCGGGTGAACCGCCCCCAGCTCCGTCCTCGGGACCGTGCCGCCCGCTCGAGCGCCGGGGAGCCGTCCGCCGAGTGGGCCAGCGCCTGCGCGTCGAGCCAGTCCCGGCCCGGCGACGGCGAGGTCCGCCCGAGCCGCGACCGGACCAGCTCCCCCCGTTCGCCCATCCGCGCCGCGGACTCGACGAGGGCGAGCGCGCGGGGGTACTGCCGGGCCAGCCGGGGGACGAGCCGGCCGCCCTCGCCCTGGGTCGCGCCGTACATCGCCCCGAGCATCGCGCCCTTCGCCTGCTGCCGCGTCTCGACCGCCCCGGAAGCCACGATGCCGTCGTACAGGTCCCGTCCGCGACCGGCCTCGGCCATCCGGAGGTCGCCCGACAGCGCGGCGAGGACCCTCGGTTCGAGCTGGGCGGCGTCGGCGACGACGAGCTTCCACCCGGGGTCGGCGATCACCGCGGACCGGATCTGCTTCGGCAGCTGCAGCGCGCCACCACCGCTCGTCGCCCACCGCCCGGAGACGACCCCGCCGACGACGTAGTCCGGGTGGAACCGACCGTCGGCGATCCACTCGTCGAGCCAGGTCCACCCGTTCGCGGTCAGCAGTCGGTACAGCCGCTTGTACTCGAGCAGCGGCTCGATCGCGGGGTGCTGGAGCTCGGCGAGCTCCCACTTCCGCGTCGACTCGACGACGAGCCCCGCCCGCCGCAGGGACCGCAGGACGTCGGTCGGCGAGTCCGGGTTCAGCTGCGGGTCGTCGAGCTCGGTCCGGAGGACGCCGACCAGCGCTTCGAGCCGCCGCGGCCGGACGCCGTACGGCACGCGGGGTCCGAGCGCGTCCTCGAGGAGCGCCTCGTGCACGTCCGCCCGCCAGGGCAGCCCGGCGAACCGCATCTCGGCGGCGATGAGCGCCCCCGCGGACTCGGCGGCGAGCAGGAGCCGGAGCGCCCCGGGGTCGTCCGAGCCGGCGACGGCGTCGAGCTGGGAGCGGAACTCGACGAGCGCGCGGTCGTCAGCCGTGCCTCCCGTCCGATCGTCCGGCGCCGCACCGGACGGGACGGGGTCGTCGAAGAGGGACTCGTCGAACAGCGCGTCCGGCCGGGGCGCGGCCGCGGGGGCGGCGGTCTCGTCCCATGGTCCGTCCGGCGCGGTCGCGAGTGCGGAGCGGGCCGCGGCGAGTGCGGTCCGGAGGATCCGGTGGTTCAGCCGCAGGTCGAAGCACCGCGCGACGCGTCCGCCCGCGGCGAGCACCGGGGGGTACCAGCGGTTCGTGTCGTCCCACACCCAGCGGACCCCGGGACCCTCCAGTTCCGCGACGACGGAGGGGAGGCTCGCCAGGGTCGTCCGCATCGGCTCGCCGTCCGGCTCCCCGGCGTCCGTCGTCCGCCGGACGAGGACGGTCCCGGCACCGCTGCCGCCGTCGACGCGGTCCAGGACGATGTGCACGGATCGATCCTCCCGCATGCAGCCGACCTCGGCGATCGGGTACCGGGGCTTGCGTCCGGCCAGAGAGTGAGTGTACAGTCACTCACATGTCGATCAGCCTCTCCACCGCCGATGCCCGGCGACGTACCGCGGTCGACGGCGCGATCGTCGAGTTCGCGCGGACCGGCTACCTCGGGACCCCGGTGACCCGGGTCGCCACGGCCGCCGGCATCTCCCCTGCGTACGTGTTCAAGCTGTTCCCCCGGAAAGAGGAGCTGTTCGTCGCCGCCCTCGACCGCTGCTTCGACCGGATCGTCGACGCGCTCGAGGTCGGTGCGTCGTCCACGGCCCCCGGCGCGCACGGCGACCTCGTCCTCTCCGCCATGGGTGGGGCCTACGCCGAGCTCATCGCGGACCGCTCGCTGCTCATGCTCCAGGTGCACGCGCAGTCCGCGGCCGACGTCCCCGAGATCGGGGACGCGCTCCGGCGCGGACTGGCACGCGTCACCTCGTTCGCGAAGGAGCGTTCCGGCGGCAGCGACGAAGCCGTCCAGCGGTTCATCGCGTACGGACAGCTCTGCCACCTCATCGTGACGACCGATCTCGACGCCGCACCGACGGACGCCGCGCCCTGGGTCGGCATCCTCACCGCGGGCATCCGCCACCCCTGACCTCTCGCCGACGCGGTCCTGCGCCGGCCTCCTCCCGCGTGCTGTCGGCACGCGTGTCACGAGAAGTGAGTGACCAAACACTCAACCTCAGAAGGGAACCCCCATGACCGACACCACCGCCCGCGAGGTCGTCCTCCGCGGTCTCAGCTCCCCCGCCGACCTGCACGTCACGGTCGGGACGCGTCCCGCGCCGACAGCCGGGCAGGCACTCGTCCGCATCGAGGCGTCCGGCGTCTCCTTCGCGGAGCGCTCGATGCGTCGCGGCCGGTACCCGGGCCAGCCCCCGTTCCCGTTCGTCCCCGGGTACGACCTCGTCGGGACCGTGCTCGAGGTCGGCTCGCCTGCGGACCAGCGATGGGTCGGGCAGCGGGTCGCCGTCGCCACGAAGACCGGCGGGTGGGCGACGCACGCCGTCGTCGACACGGACGACCTCGTGGCGGTCCCCGACGGTGTCGCCGCGGCCGACGCGGAGACGGTGATCGTCAACGGCATCACCGCCTGGCAGATGCTGCACCGGAGCGCACGGGTCCGGCGCGGCGGGACGATCCTGGTGCACGGCGCGAGCGGCGGCGTCGGGACGGTGCTCGTGCAGCTCGCGGTCCACGCCGGCATCCGGGTGATCGGCACGGCGGCCCCGCGCAACCACGACGCGCTCCGGGCACTCGGCGTCGAACCGGTCGACTACGCCACTCCGGACCTCGTCGGCGCCGTGCGAGCACTCGCACCGGATGGGGTCGACGCCGTGTTCGACCACCTCGGCGAGGAGAGCGCGCGGCGGTCGTGGACCCTCCTCGCGCGGGGTGGCGCCCTCGTCGTCTACGGGACGGCGCTCGACCTCGACTCGTCGAAGAGCATCCTGCAGGTGTTCGTCGGGATGATCGGCCGCATCGTGCTGTGGAACGTCGTGCCGAACGGACGGCGCGCCTCGTTCTACGACTTCTGGGGTGGCAAGCGCGTCCGGCCGACGATGTTCCGACGACGCCAGCACGAGGACCTGTCCGCCGTCCTCGACCTCCTCGCCCAGGGTGTCATCACCCCGGCGGTCGCTGCACGGTTCCCGCTCGAGGAGATCGCCACGGCGGTGGAGCTCGCCGAGTCGGGGACGATCCGCGGCAAGGTCGTCCTGGTGCCGTGAGAGCTCCGGCCCGACCGGTTCAGCGGATGCGCAACCCGTCGACCACGAGGTCGAGCATCCGCTCGCGCTGCCCGGCGTCCGTCGACCCCGCCGTCACGAGGAACGTCCCGAGGATCGCACTCGTGACGTCGTCCGCCAGGACGTCAGCCCGGAGCGTGCCGTCCGCGACACCCGCCGCGAGGAACATCCCGACCACGCCGCGGATGCGCCCGCGGGTCTCCTCCGGCGCGACGGCACCGGCGGAGACCGCCTGCCGGAACGCGTCGGCCATGCCGTGCTTCGCCGCGAAGAACGTGGCGTACCGATCGATCCACCGCCGGAGCGCCACGTCGGCGGGCCCGGACCCGAGGAGCGTGTCCGCGCTCCGGGCCACCTCGTCGAGCTCGGAGCGGTACACCGCCTCGACGAGGTCCTGCCGGGTCGGGAAGTTCCGGTAGAGCGTCCCGACGCCGACTCCGGCACGCTTCGCGATGGCGTCGAAGGTCACGTCGCCCTCGCCCGCCGCGAATGCGTCACGAGCGGTCTCGAGCAGCATCGTCCGGTTGCGTGTGGCATCGGCTCGGGGCGACAAAGTGGAGGACCCTCCGTTTCAGGTGTACGGTACCGGTGAAGCGGAGGTGCCTCCGTTTCGTCCGGACAAGTACACCATGACAGGAGTCATCGATGTCGACAACGACCACCTCCGCATCGCTCGCCGGCCACACCGTCGCCCGCATCGGGTTCGGCGCGATGCAGCTCGAGCGGCACCACGACACCCCCGATGCCGGTGTCGCCGTCCTGCAGCACGCGCTCGAACTCGGCATCGACCACATCGACACCGCCCACTTCTACGGCGACGGCTTCGTCAACGACCTCATCCGCCGGGCGGTCCCCGTGGACGCCGGTGTCACGATCGTGTCGAAGGTCGGGGCGACGCCGGACCCGGGCGGCGCGTTCCCGCTGAAGCCGGCGCAGCGCCCCGAGGAGCTCCGCGCCGCCGTCCACGAGGACCTCCGCGGTCTCGGACTCGACAGGATCCCGGTGGTGAACCTCCGTCGTCTCGAGATCGGCCCGGGTCTCGCGGCGCAGGGCGACCAGGTCGTCGACGTCGACGACCAGCTCGCCGAGATGGTCGCCATGCGCGACGAGGGTCTCATCGGTGCGATCGGCCTGAGCGCCGTGACCGTCGAGACGCTCCGCCACGCGCTGCCCGTCGGCGTCGCCTGCGTGCAGAACCCGTACAACCTGCTCGACCGCCGGTTCGAGGACATGCTCGACCTCTGCGTGCAGGAGGACATCGCCTGGGTGCCGTTCTTCCCGCTCGGCTCAGCGTTCCCTCGCATGCCGAAGGTCACCGACGACCCGTCCGTGATCGAGGCCGCGGAGCGCATCGGCGTGACGCCGTCGCAGGTCGGTCTCGCGTGGCTCCTCGGCCACACCGCGAACACCCTGCTCATCCCGGGCACCGGCAGCATCGGCCACCTCGAGGAGAACATGGCGATCGCCGACGTGCACCTCGACGACCGGGCGACGGCCGCGCTCGACGCCGTCGGGGCCGCGACGACGAGCGAGCCGATCCACCCGCCGACCTGGCCGCGCGACGCCGACTGACCGGCGCGACCAGAACCCGGCTAGCGTCGGACGCATGGACGACGACGACCAGCCCCGCCCCCGGACGGGCATGAACACCGACGGACCGATCCGGTACACGGTGGTCGGCACCGGTTGGCGGTCGCAGTTCTTCCTCCGCATCGCCCGGGCGCTGCCCGACACGCACGTCGTCGCCTCGGTCGTGACCCGGGACCCCGACGCATTCGACCGCACCACGGTCGGCGAGCACGTCCCGGTGGTGTCCGGCCTCGAGCAGGCCATCGACGCAGGCCGCCCGGACTTCGTGATCGTCAGCGTCCCGCGCGCCGTCGCGCCGGGGGTCATCCGCGAGTGCGTCCGCCTCGGGGTGCCGGTCCTCACCGAGACGCCCCCGGCCGCGGACCTCGACGGACTCCGAGCGCTCTGGGACACGGTCGGCGCCGACGACCTCGTCCAGGTCGCCGAGCAGTACCCGTCCTACCCCGGCCACGCGGCACGACGCGCGATCGTCGAGCAGGGCGTGATCGGCACGCCGCATGACGTCCAGGTCTCGTCGACGCACGACTACCACGCGGTCGCCCTGATCCGCTCGCTGCTCGGGAGCCCGGCGCGGGGTGCCGGCCCGGTCGCCGTGACCGCGCACCGGAGCGCCTTCGAGCTCGCCGACCCGCAGGACCGCGGCGGCGGGACCGGCCACGCCGAGCCGGTGCCGATCGGACAGCTCCGCGTGCACCTCGACCTCGGCGACGGACGTACCGGCCTCCACGACTTCACCGACAACCAGTGGCACAACCCGCTGCGGCACCGCCGAGTCGTCGTCCGGGGCAGCCTCGGCGAGATCAGCGACGACCGGGCAGTGCACCTCGTCGACCCGCGGACGGTGGTCGACTCCGAGCTCGTCCGGCGGCAGATCGGTGTCGACCTCGACCTCGACGGGGCCGACCTCGACCACATCCAGTTCGAGGGCCGGGTCGTCTGGCGGAACCCCTGGGTCGGCGCGCGGTTCATGGACGACGAGATCGCCACCGCGACGCTCCTGCACGAGACCGGCCGCTGGGCCCGCGGGCTCGCCGACGGCCCGTACCCACTCCGGGAGGGACTCCAGGACACCGCGATCGCGCTCGCCTTCGCGGAGTCCGCGGCGTCCGGCACCACGGTGACCGTCGCGCCGGAGGCCTGGACCGCCTGACGGCGTCCGAGCGCCGCCACGTGTCGGCCGGGAGGCGCGGGTCGAGCCCGCCCCGAGCCTCCAGTCCGGTGTCCGGTCGCGACGGAGCAGACCCCGGCCGCGGGGCCTGCTCAGAGACCGATGCTCCGCCGGAAGAACGCCTCCGCCGCATCTCGTGCCGCTGCCGTCGGGGCCGGCTCCAGACCCTCGAGCCGGGCCTCGGCCAGGGTGAGCTCGTCGCGGACGAAGTCCTCGAGCACCGCCGGACGGTCCCCTGTCCCGAGCTCACGCGTGACGGCCTTCCTGGCGACGAGCTCGTCAGCGGCCGTGATGGTCCGATCGTCGGCGTCCCCCTCGCGGAGCAGGGTCGCGAGGTCCATCGGCGGAGCTCCCGACCCCTCGTGGACGCGCATCCAGCGGAGTGCCGCCGCGGGTCGGAGGACGTAGAAGAAGCGCTTCAGCGGCGCATCCGGAGCAGCCCGCAGGCGTTGCGCATGCGCGACGTGGAGGTAGTGCCGACCGATCTTCGCCGGGTCGGCGACCACGTCCGCGAGCGCCAGGAGATCGACCCGGAAGGTCGGATCGCCGCGGTACACGATCGGCGACCGGAGCCACTCGACGACGGTCGCGTTGCCGCCGACGAGCAGGCGGAGCGTCTTCGCGAGATCCCACCCGTTGACGTCGAACACCGCGTCGAGCGGCGTCTCGATCACGTCTCGCGGCGGCCAGAGTGCCGTGTAGTCGGACGGTCGGCGCAGGAAGAAGAAGCGGCAGTCGTAGTCGCTGTCCGGTGAGGGAAACCCCCACGCCCGGCTCCCGCTCTCGATCGCCCACGGGATGACGACGTCGTGGTCGCGTTCGACGCCATCGAGCCGCCGGTCGATCGCCGACACGACGTCGGCGTCGAGTGCGTCGGGGACGGATCGCATCGAGGACACGCGGGAGGGCATGCTCGAGCGTACCGCCGCCCCGCCCAGGTCGACCCTCCTAGGCTGGTCCGATGCCCACCACCAGCAGCACCCAGATCCAGCTCGCCGCCCGCCCCGAGGGATGGCCGACCCACGAGGACTTCCGGACCGTCACGGTCGAGCTCCCCGACCTCGGGCCCGACGAGGTCCGCGTGCAGAACGAGTTCATCTCCGTCGATCCGTACATGCGCGGTCGGATGAACGACACCCGCAGCTACGTCGCGCCGTACGCGCTCGGCGAGACGATGACCGGCGCCGCGGTCGGCCGGGTCGTCGCGTCGACCTCGGACGCCCACCCCGTCGGTGCCCTCGTGACCTCCCAGCAGGCATGGCGGGACGTCGCCCAGGGTCCGGCCGCCGGGTTCCGCGTCGTCGAGGACATCCCCGGGGTGCCGTCGTCGGCGTACCTCGGCGTCCTCGGAGTGACCGGCTTCACCGCCTGGCTCGGGCTCACCGAGATGGCCTCGCTCCGGTCCGGTGACGTCGTGTTCGTGTCCGGGGCCGCCGGGGCCGTGGGTTCCGCGGTCGGGCAGATCGCGAAGCTCCTCGGAGCGAGCCGCACCATCGGGTCCGCGGGCGGCCCCGAGAAGGCGGCGCTCCTGACCGACCGGTACGGGTACGACGTCGGCATCGACTACAAGGCCGGGCCGATCCGCGAGCAGCTCGTCGCCGCGACCGGCACGACCGACGGCGAGGGCATCGACGTGTACTTCGACAACGTCGGCGGGGACCACCTCGAGGCCGCACTCGAGGTCTTCAACGACGGTGGCCGCGGCGCGATCTGCGGCGCGATCTCGGCCTACAACGAGACCGGTCGCGCACCGGGCCCGGACAACATGGGCAACCTCATCACGCGGGCCCTGACGCTCCGCGGCTTCACCGTGGGCGGGTACCTCGACCGTCTCCCGGAGTTCGCGGCTGCGATGGGCCCGTGGCTCGCGAACGGCGACGTGGTGTTCGACGAGACCGTCCGGCACGGCATCAACGGCACGGTCGACGCGTTCCTCGACCTCATGCGCGGTGCGAACACCGGCAAGATGGTCGTCGCGATCTAGGGGATCAGCCGCTCCGCGCGGTACCGGTCGAACAGGGCCGTGAACGAGTCGATCGTGCGGTGGTGCTCGGTGAACCCCGCGAGACGGCTCTTGGACATGTCGGTGAGGACCTCCATGTCGCGGCCGAGGTCGGCGTCCGTGTGCCACCAGGACGCGACGCGCGCCAGGTCCGGCTCGACGAGGCCGTGTTGGGCGACGATCTCGGCCCAGACCGTGGCCGCGTCGACCATCTGCTCCTCGAGGGGGCGCGGCACCGTGTCGAACCCCTCCGGCTCGACGCCGAGCTGCCGGGCGATGCGCGGCCACATCCAGCGCCACCGGAAGACGTCGCCGTTCGCGGTGTTGAACGCCTCGTCCGCGCCCGCGGGGTCCGTCGACGCCCAGATCATCTGCTCCGCGAGCAGGGTGGCGTCCGTCACGTCGACGAGTCCGTTCCACTGCGTCTCGCTCCCGGGGAACACGAACGGCTGCCCGCGGTGCCTGCAGATCGCCGCCTGGACCGCGAGCGTCAGCCCCATGTTCATCGCGTTGCCGACGGCGTACCCGAGGACGGTGTGGGAACGGTGCACGGACCACGTGAACCCCTGACGCGCAGCCGCCGCGACGAGCTCGTCCTCCTGCGCGTAGTAGAAGTTGTCGACGTCGAGGCGCGGTTCGTCCTCGTGGAACGGGGTGTCCGGCACCGGCCCCTGCCCGTAGGCCTCGAAGGGCCCGAGGTAGTGCTTCAGCCCGGTCATCAGCGCGGCATGCTCGACGGGCGCGTGCGCGAGGGCGGCGAGCAGATCGCGGACCATGCCGCCGTTGACGCGGATGTTCTCCGCCTCGGTGTCCTGTCGGGCCCACGCGGTGAAGAACACGTGCGTCGGGTGCTCGTCCGCGAGAGCCTCGGCGACCGATGACGGACTCGTCAGGTCCGCCGACACCTGGCGGAGGCCGTCGCGCTCCGCACCGAGTCGACGGGACAGGGCGGTGACGGACCAGCCGTCCGCGAGGAGACGGTCGACGATCGCTCCCCCGGCGATGCCGGTGGCCCCGACGACGAGTGCGGTCGAGCGGTCTGTGGTGGGTGTCATGCGTCCAGCGAACCACCGGCCGACTGATGCACGACCGGGCACGGCGCACCCGCGGCGGCAGACGCGGCGGCAGACCCGGTCAACGACGGACCTCGGCGACGCCGACGCGCTCCGTCCAGTGGTCACCCCCGTCGAGGACCGCACGGAGCCCGACCTGCAGCCGCCCGTTCGGCACCGCCGTGCGCATGGCGTCGACACTCGAGCCGAAGACAAACTTCGCGATCGACGCGTCCCCCGTGGCGGGCCGCTCCCCGGCCGCACCCGTCGACGCCCCGCGGTCCGGCTCCGGCTGGACCGCGAACCGTGCCGCGAAGCGGACGAGGTTCGACTCCGCGCCGAGGATCGCCGGCAGCCGCGGGTCGAGCACCCACGAGTCGCAGCTCCACCACCCGGCGCGGACACCCCAGAGCCGTTCGAGGACCGTCGGCGCGGCGGCGAAGGCCTCGTCGCAACGGCTGGGGTCGAGCGGCCCGAGCTCCGGGATGTGCACGCCCCAGGCCTGCTCCCCGTCCGGACGTCCGGGAGCCTGGCCCGGACGTTCGAACTGCAGGCGCCCGACCGTCACGACGGACCCCGTCGCCACGGCCGCCAACCAGTCCGCACCCGTCCCGGCCACGCCGTACGCGGCGATCTTCCGTGGCACGTCCGCCATCGACCGCCATGCGTCGGCCTCGGGCACCCCACGGTCCACGAGCCAGGCAACGGTCGTCGGCATCGCCTCCACCAGCGCGGCGACCACCATCGCACCGGACTCCTCCGCACCGGACGTCTGCAGCGCGGACCCGGCCTCCGGACCCGCACCGACGGCGGCCGTGAGGGACGCGACCAACCGGCGCCGTTCCTCCCGGCCGGTCGCGTCCGCTCCAGCGAGCGCACCCGGGACCAGCGCTCGCTCGACCAGCGCTCCCTCGACCAGCGGGCGGAGGACCGCATCCGACCGTGGCTCGACCGCCTGCAGACGGTCGAGCACGGCCGACACCGGCGTCGGCGTCGGCGTCACTTCAACCCGGACGATGCGAGCCCGTCGATCACGCGTCGCTGGAGCACGACGAACATGATGAGCACCGGCGCCATCGCCATCAGGCTCGCCGCCATGAGCACCGGGTAGTCGATCGTCCGGTCGCCGGACAGCGTCGCCAGGCCGGCCGCGAGCGGCATGTCCTCGGCACGGGTCGACACGACGAGCGGCCAGAGCAGCTCGTTCCACGAGAACAGCACGGTCGTGATCGCCAACACGCTGATCGACGGGCGGGCGAGCGGCAGCATGATCCGCCAGAACGTCTGGAACGGGTTCGCGCCGTCGACCCGGGCGGCCTCCTCGAGCTCGACGGGCATGTTGAGGAACGCCGTCCGCATCAGGAACGTCCCGAAGGCCGAGAAGAGGCCGGGCGCGACGATCCCCATGATGGTGTCGAGCCACCCGAGGCCCTGCACGATCTGGTACTGCGAGATGAGGTACACCTGGCTCGGCACGAGCAGGATCGACAACACGATCCCGAGCAGGATCATCCGGCCCTTGAACCGCATCCGCGCGAACGCGTACCCGGCGAGCGTGCACAGGACGATCTGCGCGGCCGTCCGGATGATCGTGATGACCACCGACGTCCAGAGCTGGCTGAGGAACGGCAGGCGCTGGAACACCTGGACGTAGTTGTCCCACTGCAGTGTGCCGGGCCAGAAGGTCGGCGTGACGGACTGCACCTGCGCGTTCGTCGACAGCGACATGATGATCTGCCACAGGAACGGCAACGCCATGAGGAACCCACCGACGCCGAGGACCACGTGGATCCAGACATGGGATCCGCCCCGCCGACCCCGACGGGTCGACGCCGTCCTGGTGGTCCGGCGCGTCGCCGTGGTGGCGACCGCGATGCCCTTGCCCCGGGCCTGGATGATGCCGGTCATGCCTGCACCCACCGTCGCTGTACTCGGAACTGGACGAGCGTGACGATGCCGATGAGCACGAAGATGGCCATCGCGATCGCTGCGGCGAATCCCTTGTCGTTGTTGATGAACCCCGCGCTGTAGAAGTAGAAGACGAGGGACATCGTCTTCGGGATGACCGGGTTCGTGCTGCCGAGCAGCGCGTAGAGCAGGTCGAACAGCTGGAAGCTCGAGATCGTCGTGATGATGACCACGAAGAAGATGCTCGGGGTCAGCATCGGGACCGTGATGGACCGGAACTGGCGGGTTCGACTCGCGCCGTCGAGCTCCGACGCCTCGTACAGCTCCGGCGGGATGTCCTTGAGACCTGCGCCGAGGATGATCATCGAGAAGCCCAGGGAGGACCAGAGCCCGACGATCGCCACCGCGACGAGCGCGAAGCCCGGGGTGGAGATCCAGTACGGGCCGGTGATGCCGAACCGGCCGAGGACCCAGTTGAGGATCCCGAAGTCACCGTTGTAGATGATCCGCCAGACCAGGGCGATCGCGGCAGGCATCGCGACGTACGGCAGGAAGAACAGCACGCGGTAGAACTGCGCGAACCGGAGGCCGGGCGTGTTCAGGAGGCTCGCGAGCCACACCGCGAGCGGGATCCCGAGCAGCACGATCGCGGTGTAGATGAGCGTGTTGACGAGGGACTGGTAGAACTGCGGGTCCGTGAGGAGCTGCGCGTAGTTCGCGAGGCCGGTGAACGTCGCCCCGCCGAACACCCCCCAGGTGGTGAACGAGAACCAGAAGGTCTGCAGGATCGGCCAGATGTAGAAGGTGCCGACGCCGATCAGGAGCGGGAGCACGAAGAGCCACGGCCAGAAGCCGTCCGTCCGCCTGCGCGCAGGCGGGGCGGCGCCGGGGTCACCCCGACCCGGCCCGGCGCCACGTCCGGACCGGACCGGGCGCGCGGCCGGGGAGGAACCGGGGGTCGCCTCCCGAGAGGTGTCGATCGTCATGCGGGGCTCACTTCTTGGCGAGGGCGGCGTCCATCTGGGACGCGAGCTGCTTCGTCACGTCGGCGACCGGCTCGGATCCGTCGAACGCCGACGGGAGCAGGTTCGTCTCGAGTGTGTTCCACGCGGCCGTGTTCTTCGACACGGGCAGCGGCTTGGCGTAGGCGACGCTGTCCAGGAACACCTGCAGGTCCGCGTCCGGCATCGACTTCGTGAAGGCGGACTGCGTGCCCTCGTACGCGGGGATCACCGCGCCCATGTCGCCCTGCTGCTGCTGCGCGGTCTTGCCGGCGAGGTACACCTGGAGCGCCTGCGCGGCCTGCATGTGCTTGCTGTTCGCGGCGACGACGTTCGAGACGCCGTGGATCACGGTCGCCCGCTCCTTGCCCTTCGGCAGCGGGTACACGACGACGTCCTTCTCCAGGTCGGTGCCCTCGAGCGCCGCGCGGAACCAGCTGCCGCCCTGGTACATCGCGAGCTTGCCCGAGGTGAAGAACTGGTCGGCGGTGGTGTCGGTGAGCTGCTTGATGGTCGGGGAGGCACCCGACTTGATGAGGTCCGTCCAGAACTCGATGCCCTGCTGGGCCGCGGGGGTGTTGTACTCCGACTTCGTCCCGTCGGCGTTGATCACGCTGCCGCCGGCCTGGAAGATCGTGTCGTAGTAGGTGGTCTGGCCGTCCATGCCGGCGGCGGCGCCGTAGGCGCCCTGCGCCTTGAGCTTCTCGGACAGCTCGGCACCGGTCTTCTGGAAGTCGTCCCAGGTCCAGTCCTTCGAGGGCATCGCGACACCGGCCTGGTCGAACAGCGCCTTGTTCATCCAGACGCCGATCGTGTCGAAGTCCTTCGGGACGCCGTACTGGGTGCCGTCGTACGTGTACAGCTGGTCGAGCGACTTCGAGTAGTTCGACGGGTCGATCGCGCCCGCCTTCACCTCGCCCGTGATCGGCGCGATCTTGCCGTTCGCCGCGTAGAGCTGGAAGTTCGGGCCGTTCATCCAGAACAGGTCCGGCAGCGTGCTCGACGACGCCTCGGTCTGGAGCTTCGTGAAGTACGTCGCGTACGGGGTGACGTCGACGTTGACCTTGATGTTCGGGTACAGCTTGTTGAAGCCGTCGAGGTTGGCCTTGATCGCCTTGACCTGGTTCTGGTCCCAGACGGCGTACGTCAGGTTCGCGGAGACGTCCTTGTCCGGCTTGCTGTACGACGACGAGGACGACGACGCACCGGAGCTGGAGCTGCACCCGGCGAGGAGGAGGGCGCCGACGGCGGCACCGGCGATGCCGGCCGCGATCCGTCGGGCGGCGCGCGACGGCGTGTGCAGGCGGGGGGAAGCGGGCATGACGCGGTCCTTTCGGGTGGCCGTCACCGGGCGGTGTCGGTCGGGGTGGGGGTGGATGCGGCGGCAGGTGCGGTTGCAGTTGCGGTTGCGGGAATGGTCATCTCGGCGAAGTGCGCGACGGTCTCCGCGCGGAGCGGCGGGATGTCGATCGGCACCGAACCGTTCCGGAGTGAGCGGGTCGCGAGCGCACCCGCGGCGACGGCCTGGCGGGCGGCGATCGGCGAGAGCGAGGTGCGCTCACCGAGGGCGATGTACCGGACGAACTCGGTCATGGTGAGCAGGTCGGCGTCGGCGTGCCCGTCCTCGACGCCGTCGATCGGGTACTCGCGGTCTCCGTCGACGTCCCACCCGCGCCGGTGGTTCCACACCTTGACGACCCCGCCACCGGTGTCGCCGATGTTCTCGAGGCGGCCCTCGGTGCCGATGACCGTGTAGTTCCGCCAGTAGTCCGGGGTGAAGTGGCACTGCTCGTAGCTGGCCATGACGCCGTTCTCGAGGGTCATCATCACCATCGAGACATCCTCGACGTCCACCACGGGGTTGAGACCCTCGGCGGCGAGGGGCGGCCAGTTGTCGAACGAGAACCAGTCGCCCATCATCTCGCCGGCGGCGCTGCGGTCGCGGCGGTCCTCGACGTCGCCGTACACGGCGAGCGTCCCCATCCCGACGACACGGCTCGTGAACGCACCGGCGAGCATGTGGATCACGTCGAGGTCGTGGCTGGCCTTCTGGAGCAGCAGCGAGTTCACACGGGTGCGGTCGGCGTGCCAGTCCTTGAAGTAGTAGTCCCCGCCGTTGCCGACGAAGTGCCGGCACCAGACCGCCTTCACCTCGCCGATCTCACCGCGGGCGATGACGTCGTGCATGAGCCGGACCACGGCCGCGGACCGGAAGTTGTGGCCGACGTAGAGGGGCGTGCCGGTCTCGGCAGCGACGTCGAGCACGGCGTCGGCGTCCTCGACGGTGATCGCGAGCGGCTTCTCCAGGTAGACCGCGATGCCGGCCCGGAGCAGGTCGATCGCGATCGCGGCGTGGGTCCAGTCCGGCGTGGTGACGATCGCCGCGTCGAGGGCGTCACCCGTCCCCGCGAGGGCGACGAGGTCCTGGTGGCTCGGGACGACGAGGGCGTCGGGGTACTCGGCGAGCGCGCGTGCACGGCCGGCCTCGGTCGGTTCGGCGATCGCGACCACGGCGGCGTCGACGCCCGAGTCCGCGACGTGGTGCGCGATGTAGGCACGCTGTCCCATCCCGATCACCGCGATGCGGAGGGTCCGGTCACTGGTGCGCGGTGCCCCGCTCGTGGCGGTCGCTGTGCTGACGTCGTTCATCTCGCTCCCTTGCGTGATCTTGACCTACATCCTGCCCAATCGATCATGAATGCACAATAAGCGACGCGAACTTCGATCACGGCGCGAGATGCGAGGGTTTTACACGATGGAAACGTCCGGACCCGGCGGTCGGTCAGTTCGCGACGACGACCTGGACGCCGGCAGCGGCGAGTTCCGCTGCGAACGACTCCCCGACGGGCTGGTCCGTGACCAGGACGTCGATCCGGTCCAGCGGGCAGATGCGCGCGAACGTGCTCTGCTCGAGCTTCGTCTGGTCGGCGACGACGATGACCCGCCGCCCGACCGAGGCGAAGTGCCGGCTGACCTCGGCCTCGCCCTCGTGCAGGGTCGTCGCTCCGTACTGCCCGCTCAGGCCGTCGACCCCGAGGATCACGACGTCGAGGGCGAACTCGGACAGGGCGTTGGAGACGAGCGCGCCGACCAGCTCGTAGGACTGTCGGCGCGCCACACCACCCGTGACGACGATCTTGACGTTCGACCGCACCGACAGCTCGTAGCCGATGTTGAGCGCGTTCGTGACGATGGTGATGCCGAACTCGCCGTCGGTCCGGATGAACCGCTCGCTCTTGCCGAGCTCGCGGGCGACCTCGGTGGTGGTCGTGCCACCGTTGACGCCGACGGTGTCGCCGGGGCGGACGAGCTGGACGGTGGCGCGGGCGATCGCGACCTTGGCGTCGGCCTGCCGGGCGATCTTGTACTGCAGCGGGAGCTCGTAGCCGGCGCCGAGCGCGGCGGCCCCGCCGTGGGTCCGGGTCACCAGACGCTGCTCCGCGAGCGACGTCAGGTCACGCCGGGCGGTCGCCGCCGAGATGTCGAGCTCCGCGCTGATCTCGGCGATCGTCACGTTGCCGCGATCGCTCACGAGTTCGAGCAGCGCGTTGAGACGTTGTTGCGGGGTCATGGGCGGCCGATGCTCCTGTCGTTCCGCGGATCTCCGGGTGTCGCGACCCATCCTAGGGTCTGAGCGGCATGAATCGATGATCGATGTTGACGCTTTGCGTTCGCATCGATCACCGACAATCGCTATAGTTCCCACCATCGATCACGGGGATCGATCTTCACGGAAGGCGCCCATGTCCGAACCCTTCGTCGCCGCCGAGCTGGCGTCCCAGCCCGACACCTGGCGTGCCGCGGCCGCACTCCTCCCCGCGTTCGCCGACGTCCTCCCGCAGCGCGGCGAGCGCGTCGCGGTGGTCGGGTGCGGGACGAGTTGGTTCATCGCCATGAGCTACGCGGTCGCACGTGAGCGCGCCGGACACGGCCTGACGGATGCGTTCGCCGGGTCCGAGTACCCGAGCGGCCGCGAGTACGACCGCGTGGTCACCATCTCCCGCTCCGGCACCACGACCGAGATCGTCGACCTGCTCGGCGGCGTCGCCGCGCCGACGGTCCTGATCACGGCGGTCCCGGGGAGCCCGGCGGCCGCCGAGGCCGACCACCTGGTGTCCATGCCGTTCGCCGACGAGCAGTCCGTGGTCCAGACGCGGTTCGCCACGACGACATTGGCGCTCCTCCGAGCCTCCCTCGGCGACGACGTCGACGCCCTCGCCGTGCAGGCCGAGCGGGCGCTGACGATCCCGATCGACGACCTGCTCGACGCCGACCAGGTGACGTTCATCGGCCTCGGCGCCGCGATCGGCCTGACCTCCGAGGCGGCACTGAAGACCCGCGAGGCGGCCCAGTTCTGGGCCGAGTCCTACCCGGCGATGGACTACCGGCACGGGCCGATCGCGATCGCGCAGCCCGGCCGGCTCGTCTGGACGCTGGGGCCGGTGCCCGAGGGGCTGCGAGACGAGGTCGACCGGACCGGAGCCGTCTTCGTCGACCACGACCTCGACCCGCTCGCCGGACTCGTCGTGGTGCACCGGTTCGCGGTCGCACTCGCCGAGCGCAGGGGCCTCGACCCGGACAACCCGAGGTCGCTCACCCGCTCGGTCATCCTCACCTGAGCGGCGCCCTCATGACCGATGGTGCTGACGCCGGCGTGCTCGGCATCGACGTGGGCGGCACGACCGTCAAGGCCCGCCTCGTCGGGCCCGACGGCGTCGTGCTCGCATCGTGGCGCGAACCGACACCGCAGGACGACCACGCCGCGTCCGTCCTCGCCGAGGTCGTGGCGACGATCGCCGTCGACGCGATCGCCCGCGGAAGGGCCTCCGGCACCGACCTCGGTGCGATCGGATTCGTCGTCCCGGGCGTCGTCGACGACCCGTCCGGCACCGTCCTGCTCGCCGTGAACCTCGGATGGCGCGACGTCCCGGTCCGCGACGTCGTGGCGGCGCGACTCGCGGCGGTCGGCATCGGCGTGCCGATCGCGTTCGGTCAGGACGTCCGCGCGGGCGCGCTCGCCGAGGCGCGCTCCGGGGCCGCCGCGGACCACGGGGGGACCGTGGCGTTCGTCGCCGTGGGCACCGGACTCGCCGCGGCGCTCGTCACCGACCGCCGTGTCGTCGGTGCCCACGCGTGGGCCGGCGAGATCGGACAGGTCGTCCTCACCGTCGGTCCGCACGCCGGTCGCCGCGTCGAGGAGATCGCCTCCGCGTCCGCCGTCGCCCGTCGAGCCGGTGCGCCCGACGCACGAGCCGTCGCCGACCGCGTGCGTGCCGGCGACGCCGAGGCACGCGCGGTGTGGGACGAGTGCGTCGACGTCCTCGCCGACGCGCTCGCCTGGACGACCGTGGTCGGTGGGTGCGCCACCATCGTGGTCGGCGGTGGGCTGGCCGGTGCCGACGACCTGCTCACCGGACCGCTCGCGGCGGGGCTCGAGCAGCGCCTCCCGGGCGTCCGCGTCCCGGAGGTCGTGGTCGCCGTGCACGGCGACGGTGCCGCAGCGATCGGCGCGGCGGCGATGGCCGCGGACCTCCTGCTCCGCCCCCGCGACGCACCGACGGACGTGTCGTCGTGACCGGACCGACCGACGCGCACGTCGTCACCGCGGACCGCATCGTCGACGGACGGGCAGCGGCAGCCCCCGACGACCGGGCCGGCGCATGGCTCGTCGTGGTGGACGGGACGGTCGACCGACGCGGTACCGGGTCGGTGCCGTCGGAGTTCGCGGCGCTGCCCGTCCAGCACGTCGCGGGCACCCTCGTCCCCGGTTTCGTCGACGTCCACGCGCACGGCGCACTCGGCGTCGACTTCGCCCGGTGCTCCACCGAGGACGCCCGCCGCGCCGTCGGACACCACCGCGCCAACGGCACGACGACCCTCGTCGCGAGCATCGCCACCGGCACCCTCGCCGCCACACTCGCCGCCATCGGACAGCTCGCACCGCTGGTGGCGGACGGCACGCTCGCGGGACTGCACCTCGAGGGCCCGTACCTGTCACCCGCGCGCCGTGGTGCGCATGCGCCCGAGCTCCTCCGCACGCCGGACGTCGACGAGGTCCGGCGCATGCTCGCGGCCGGGCATCCCGGAGCCGTCCGCATGGTGACGATCGCCCCGGAGCTCCCCGGAGCGATCGCCGTCGTCGAGCACCTCGTGGCCGAGGGGGTCACGGTGGCGATCGGTCACACCGACGCCGACACGACGACGACGATGCGGGCGATCGACGCCGGCGCGACGGTCGCGACGCACCTCTTCAACGGGATGCCGCCCCTCCACCACCGACACCCCGGGCCCGTCGGGGTGGTGCTCGCAGACCCCCGGGTCACCGTCGAGCTCATCGTCGACGGCCACCACCTCGACCCGACCGTCGTCGACCTCGTGCGTGCCGCGGCCCCGGGCCGGTTCGCGCTCGTGTCGGATGCCATGGCGGCGACGGGCTGCGCGGACGGTGCGTACGAGATCGCGGGCTCGGACGTCGTCGTCGCCGACGGCGTGGCGATGCTCGCGGACGGGTCGTCCCTCGCCGGCAGCACCATCACGATCGCCGACGCCGTGCAGCGCCTCGCCACAGACGCGATGCCCGACGAACTCGTCGCCGCATCCTCGGCCACCGCCGCACGCGCGCTCGGCCTCCGCACCGGCCTGTCGGTCGGGTCGCCCGCGGACGCCGTCGTCCTCGACTCCCACCTGTGCCCGAGCGGCACCGTCATGAAGGGCGGCCGATGGCTCCCGTCGTCGTGATCACGCCGAACCCCGCCGTCGACGTCACCTACCGCGTCGCCGAACAGCGCATCGGCGAGACCCAGCGCGTGCTCGAGGTCATCCGTCGGCCGGGTGGCAAGGGCATCAACGTCGTCCGCGTGCTCGAGGCGCTCGGCGCCCCGGCGATCTCGGTCGCACCACTCGGCGGGTCGGCCGGTCGATGGGTCGGCGAGGAGCTCGACGCCCTCGGCATCACCCACCGAGCCGTCCCGATCGGCGGCCCGACGCGCACCACGGTCACGGTCGTCGACGACCGGGCGCACCCCACCATGTTCGGCGAACCCGGTCCCGTGCTCACCGCGGCGGAGTGGACCCGGTTCGACGGCGAACTCGCGGACGTGCTCCCCGGTGCCGACGGACTCGTCGTGGCGGGATCGCTCCCCGCCGGGGCGGATCCAGCCCTCGTCGGACGGTGGGTGGACCTCGCCCGCAGCCACGGCGTGCCGACCGTCGTCGACGTGTCCGGCGCTGCACTGCTCGCCGCGGCCGACGCCGGCGCGGACGTCGTGAAGCCGAACCGCGACGAACTCCTCGAGGCGACCGGTGCGCCGACCGAGGCGGCGGGAGCGGCCGACCTGCTCCGCCGCGGTGCGGGCACCGTCGTCGTGTCCCGTGGCGCCGAGGGCATCGTCGCGTACCGCGACGGCGACCCGATCGTCCGGGTCGCAGCCGTCCCGGGGGTGCACGGCAACCCGACGGGAGCGGGTGACGCCGCCACCGCCGGACTCGTGAGCGCCCTCCGCGCCGCACCGCGGCCCGAGGGGGCACCGCTCGACCGGGTGTCGCTCGACGTCGCCCTGCGGCAGGCCGCGGCCGCCGGCGCCGCCGCGGTCCTGCGTCCCGTCGCGGGCGAGATCGACCTCGCGGCGTTCCACCGGTTCCGGGACGACCTCTCGCACGCCACCCCCTCGACCCCGTTCGGAGACGCACCATGACCAACGACCTCGCCCTGCCGGGCCTCCTCGACACCGCGCGGACCGCAGGCCGTGCCGTCGGCGCGTTCAACGTCGTCCTGCTCGAACACGCCGAGGCGATCGTCCGGGGCGCCGAACTCGCGGCGCTGCCGGTGATCCTCCAGATCAGCGAGAACTGCGTCCGGTACCACGGCAGCCTCGCGCCGATCACCCTCGCGACGCTCGAGATCGCCCGGCACGCCGGTGTCGAGGTCCTCGTGCACCTCGACCACATCGAGGACGAGTCGCTGGTGCTCGACGGCATCGCCCTCGGCGTGGACAGCGTGATGTACGACGGCTCGCACCTCGACTACGCCGCGAACGTCGAGGCCACGCGACGCCTCGCGACTCGCTGCCACGAGGCCGGCATCGCGATCGAGGCGGAGCTCGGCGAGGTCGGCGGCAAGGACGGCGTGCACGCTCCCGGCGTCCGCACCGACCCGCAGGAGGCGGCCGCGTTTTTCGGTGCGACCGGGGTCGACGCCCTGGCCGTCGCGGTCGGGACGTCGCACGCGATGCAGTCCCGCGACGGCGCGGTCGACCGCGCCCTCATCGAACGCCTCCGCGACACGGTGCCGGTGCCGCTGGTGCTGCACGGGTCATCGGGGCTCGACGACGATGAACTCCGCGCAGCGGTCCGCAGCGGCATGACGAAGATCAACATCTCGACGCACCTGAACGGCCTCTTCACCCGGTCGGTGCGGGAACTGCTCGACGCACAGCCGGACGTCGTGGATCCGCGGAAGTACGTCGGTGCGGGCCGGGCGGCCATCGAGGCGGAGACCGCCCGGCTCCTCACGCTGTTGGCCGGCTGAACCGGCCCCCCGCTCAGATCTCGACGAGGTCGGCGTCGCCGGCGTTCTTCCGGACGGACTCGATCCCCTTCCGTGCGCTCGCCTTCGAGGAGTAGCCCTCCGACACCGCGATGGTCTCGCCGTTGCCCGCCTTGAGCCGGAAGCGGTACTCGCCCCTGCCGTCCGCGTACAGTTCGAACTTGCCAGCCATGTCAACTCCGATCGTCGGTGGTGCGCTCCGTGCGGGTCGGCACCGTGTGGCGGCAGCGTAGTCGATGAGCAGTTCCGACGGGAACACCCCGACCTGCACCGTGCAGAACTGAGGCCGCGTGACGGAGGTGCCCCGGGCCTCCAGGCCGGACCGTCAGCTGCAGGTCCGCAGCCCCTGCACGTCCATCGACAACGCGGACGTGCCGCCGAGCAGGGTGACGGTCGTGACGCCGAGCGTGTCGAGGTCGGCTCGGACGGACTTCGCGACGCAGGTCCCGGGGGTGATGTAGAGCGGGGCGCCAGACTTCGCGGCGAGGGGGGAACCGCTCAGGGCGTCCGGGAAGTTCGTCCCCACGGAGAGGTAGGCCGTGCCGGCGGACGTGAACGCCCCCGCGTTCACCAGGTGCGACGTGTCGAACCGGTCGGTCCCCGCGTACTGGACCGCCGACGGCCCGCCGAGGTCGTTCAGGATCTGCGGGGCGAGCACCACCGGCCCGCCGACACCGAACACCTTGGTCGAGCCGCCCATCGACGTGACGAGCGCCTTCGTCTGGTCGTCCGCGCCCGCGGCGAGCCCGTCCACGATGAGGAGCGGATCGCCGGCCTTCGCCGCTGCGCCACCCGCGGACAGCGCGTCCGCGTAGCCCCGTCCGCTCGCCACGTACACCCCCGTCGGCGTGATGCCCGCATAGAGGGGTGACGTCGGGTCGAGGAACACCTGCTGCGCGATGGCGCGGGACACCGCGTACCGGTCCGCGCCACCGATGCGCGTGACGGTCGCGCCGCCGATGCCGGCGAGCTGCGCCGCGACGGAGTCGCCGACGGCGACCGGGCCGCCGACGACCACGATGCGTTCCGGCGCGAGCCGCTGGATCGCCGCCCGCGTGACGTCCGGCACCGAGGTCGAGGTGACGAGCAGGAGCGGGGCCTTCAGCGCCGCTGCCGCCGGACCTGCCGCGAGGGCGTCGGGGAAGTTCGTGCCACTCGCCACGAAGACGGTGTCCGTCGAGGTCGGGAACGACTGGCTCGCCATCGCGGCCACCGTGAACCGGTCACTGCCGCTGATGCGTGTCGCGACCCGCGTGCACGACGGCCGGAGGTCGTTGACGAGCGCCGACCAGTTCGGCGACCCGAGCCCCGTCGCGAGGTCGTAGCCGGAACCGGCGTTGTACAGCAGGTTGTTGCCCGACGTCACGTCGCGGAAGTCCTTGGGGTTCCCGTAGAGGGTCGCGTGGATGTCACCGACGCCGGAGACGCACCCGAAGCTCGAGAGCGTCGCCGCGAGCTGGCCCGCCATGATCGGCGCCGCGGCACTCGTGCCACCGCCGAGGACGAAACCGGACGACGTCGGGCTCTTCGCGCTCTGCGTGTAGAACGTCACGCCCTGGGTCGGGTCCGCGGTGGCGCTGATGTCCGGCACCGCCCGGGTCGACCCCGAGATGCCGATCCCGTTCTGGTACGAGGGACGGGGGGTGGTCTGGGAGAGTCCGCCGCCGCTCCCGCGGTACCGGGACTGGTCGCTCCAGGCGGTCTCGGACCACCCCGATCCGCTCTTGGTCAGCGACGTCCCACCGACACCGACCACGGAGGGCAACGACGCCGGGAACGAGACGTCCGCCGGCGTGGCGCGTTCCGGGTGCACCGAGTCCGCGCAGTCGTAGGCGCCGTAGTCGCCGGAGGCAGCGAAGACGGTTCCGCCGGCGACGACCGCTCGGGCGATCGCATCCTGGACGGCGCTCCGGACCGATGACGGCGTCGAGCTCTCGCAGAGTCCCCACGACGTGCTGACCGCGGTGATCCCGGCGGGCTTGACGTCCGCCGCGACTTGCGACCACACGGAGTACATTCCCTGCGCGTCGTTGGTCGCGAAGTAGATGCGCTGGGCGGCCTTCGGTGCTGCGGCCAGGACGAGCTCCTGGTCGAGGGCGACCTCGACGTCACCGTTGCCGTCGATCGACGTCGCCGATGCGCCACCCACGGGGATCTCCGTCACCGACGGCATCGCGATCCCCGCGGCTGAGGCGTAGGTCGACAGGTCGTTCCGGTGCCAGCCGGAGAACTGCACCGTCGCCACGGTCGTCCCGCTGCCGTCGCCGCCGGTGCCGGCGACCCCGTACGCACTCGCGAGGTCGGCTGACGACTTCCCACCGGCCGGGAGCACCCGGCTCGAGAGGACCGGTCGCCGGTCGAGACCCAGGACGGTCGTGACCGAGCTCGCGATGGACGACGGGATGACCGGCGCCGCGGCGGGGTGCATGTCGTCGCCGCCACCGACCAGGTCGACGCCGAAGAACGACTCCGCCTCCGCAGGGGTCCCGATGAGGTCGATCTGCCACGATGAGGTGTTCGTGATGGCGAACCCCGCGGCGCGGAGGACGCCGGCGACGCGCGCCCGCGTCGCGATGGATGGGGCCACCGCTGCCAGGGCGTCCTGACGCTGGTCGTCGGTGAGCTGCGGTGCTCGTTCGACCAGGCCGCGCAGGGTGGCGCGATCAGAGGGGTTCAGCACGACGGTCAGCGCGAGTTCGCCGGGGCCGGCCTGGACGCTTGCGGCTCCCCCGGTGGCGGAACTGCTCGCCGGACTGGAGGCGGTGGTGGCGGCCAACGAGACACCGGACAGTCCGAGCGCTCCCGCTGCCACGGATGCAGTGGCGGCGACGACGACAGCGAGGCGGCGATACGGCATTCGAGCACTCCAGAGCTGGGTGGGCGCCGGCCTTCCATGGCACGGCGGTGTCGGGATCAGTACCCCGAACGGCTCCACGCTAACCATGCGCCGCCCCGGGCAACACGCCCCCCATCGGGGCATCCTTGGCCCCAGTTGACGGCACTTGTCCCCCGGATTGTCCCCACCCGACGGGCAGCTCCCCCCAACGGTCAGCTCCCCCACCCGACGGGCAGCTCCGCACCCCGTCCGTGCGACCCGGCGACACCCGGGAACGACAAAAAGCCCCCGAACCGGACTCTCGTCCTGTTCGGGGGCTTTCTGGAACCATGCGGTTCGACGTGAAGTCCGGCAGTGTCCTACTCTCCCACAAGGTCCCCCTTGCAGTACCATCGGCGCTGTGAGGCTTAGCTTCCGGGTTCGGAATGTGA
>NZ_JBMPIU010000011.1:0-5519 GCF_049341865.1 Curtobacterium phyllosphaerae
TTGGGTCTCCCCGGGTGGGTGGTGTAATCAAGTCATCGGCGTATTAGTACCGGTCAGCTCCACGGGTCGTTGGTCCCCGCTTCCACATCCGGCCTATCAACCCAGTCGTCTACTGGGAGCCTCTCACCCTCGAAGGGGCATGGAAATCTCATCTCGAAGACGGCTTCCCGCTTAGATGCTTTCAGCGGTTATCCGGTCCGAACGTAGCTAATCAGCGGTGCTCTTGGCAGAACAACTGACACACCAGAGGTTCGTCCATCCCGGTCCTCTCGTACTAGGGATAGATCTTCTCAAATTTCCTACGCGCGCAGCGGATAGGGACCGAACTGTCTCACGACGTTCTAAACCCAGCTCGCGTACCGCTTTAATGGGCGAACAGCCCAACCCTTGGGACCTACTCCAGCCCCAGGATGCGACGAGCCGACATCGAGGTGCCAAACCATGCCGTCGATATGGACTCTTGGGCAAGATCAGCCTGTTATCCCCGAGGTACCTTTTATCCGTTGAGCGACAGCGCTTCCACAAGCCACTGCCGGATCACTAGTCCCGACTTTCGTCCCTGCTCGACTTGTCAGTCTCACAGTCAAGCTCCCTTGTGCACTTACACTCGACACCTGATTGCCAACCAGGTTGAGGGAACCTTTGGGCGCCTCCGTTACTTTTTAGGAGGCAACCGCCCCAGTTAAACTACCCATCAGGCACTGTCCGTGAACCCGATCAGGGTCCTACGTTAGACATCCAGAGTGACCAGAGTGGTATTTCAACAATGACTCCACGAACACTAGCGTGCCCGCTTCACAGTCTCCCACCTATCCTACACAAGCCACACCGAACACCAATACCAAACTATAGTAAAGGTCACGGGGTCTTTCCGTCCTGCTGCGCGTAACGAGCATCTTTACTCGTAGTGCAATTTCGCCGAGTTCGCGGTTGAGACAGCTGGGAAGTCGTTACGCCATTCGTGCAGGTCGGAACTTACCCGACAAGGAATTTCGCTACCTTAGGATGGTTATAGTTACCACCGCCGTTTACTGGGGCTTAAATTCTGAGCTTCGCCGTGAGGCTAACCCTTCCTCTTAACCTTCCAGCACCGGGCAGGCGTCAGTCCGTATACATCGTCTTGCGACTTCGCACGGACCTGTGTTTTTAGTAAACAGTCGCTTCCCACTGGTCTCTGCGGCCTTTCACGCTCCGACAGCAAGTGTCTTCACGTGTCCGGCCCCCCTTCTCCCGAAGTTACGGGGGCATTTTGCCGAGTTCCTTAACCACGATTCTCTCGATCTCCTTGGTATTCTCTACCTGACCACCTGAGTCGGTTTCGGGTACGGGCGGCTGCAACCTCGCGTCGATGCTTTTCTCGGCAGCATAGGATCACTGATTTCCCCTTGACGGGTACGCATCGGATCTCAGGCATACAGACGACGGATTTGCCTATCGTCAGCCCTACATCCTTACACCAGGTTCACCTTACGGATACCATCGCCTGGCTCAGCTACCTTCCTGCGTCACACCTGTTACTACGCTAACCGCACCAGCATGGGGTCGAGCGTTAGACCGGCACTCCATCACCCCGAAGGGATCCGAATACACCGGGTTAGGACTCTTAGCACCACTGGATTAGCTTGGGCGGTTGTTCGCCGGTACGGGAATATCAACCCGTTGTCCATCGACTACGCCTGTCGGCCTCGCCTTAGGTCCCGACTTACCCAGGGCGGATTAGCCTGGCCCTGGAACCCTTGGTCTTTCGGAGGACGGGTTTCTCACCCGTCTTTCGCTACTCATGCCTGCATTCTCACTCGTGTAGCGTCCACGGCTGGATCACTCCGCCGCTTCACTCGCCACACGACGCTCTCCTACCACTCCGTACGACTGAACCACGAAGGCTTGTCACTGTACGAAATCTACAACTTCGGCGGTGTGCTTGAGCCCCGTTACATTGTCGGCGCGGAATCACTTGACCAGTGAGCTATTACGCACTCTTTCAAGGGTGGCTGCTTCTAAGCCAACCTCCTGGTTGTCTGTGCAACTCCACATCCTTTCCCACTTAGCACACGCTTAGGGGCCTTAGTTGGTAGTCTGGGTTGTTTCCCTCTCGACGATGAAGCTTATCCCCCACCGTCTCACTGCTGCGCTCTCACTTACCGGCATTCGGAGTTTGGCTGACGTCAGTAACCTTTTGGGGCCCATCGGCCATCCAGTAGCTCTACCTCCGGCAAGAAACACGCAACGCTGCACCTAAATGCATTTCGGAGAGAACCAGCTATCACGAAGTTTGATTGGCCTTTCACCCCTATCCACAGCTCATCCCCTCCATTTTCAACTGAAGTGGGTTCGGTCCTCCACGACGTCTTACCGTCGCTTCAACCTGGCCATGGATAGATCACTTCGCTTCGGGTCTAGGACATGCGACTGTATCGCCCTATTCAGACTCGCTTTCGCTACGGCTACCCCACACGGGTTAACCTCGCCACATATCGCTAACTCGCAGGCTCATTCTTCAAAAGGCACGCTGTCACCCCTACCATGGAGGCTCCAACGGTTTGTAAGCAAACGGTTTCAGGTACTATTTCACTCCCCTCCCGGGGTACTTTTCACCTTTCCCTCACGGTACTTGTCCGCTATCGGTCATCTGGGAGTATTTAGGCTTATCAGGTGGTCCTGACAGATTCACACGGGATTTCTCGGGCCCCGTGCTACTTGGGATACACATCCGGCCATAACACCATTTCGTCTACGGGGCTGGCACCCACTACGGCCCGGCTTTCAAACCGGTTCGACTATGATGCGCTGTAACCGCCCCAGTCCGGCAGAACTGAGCGACGTGTCCCACAACCCCGACCATGCAACGCCCGCCGGCTATCACACATGATCGGTTTAGCCTCATCCGCTTTCGCTCGCCACTACTCACGGAATCACATGTTGTTTTCTCTTCCTGTGGGTACTGAGATGTTTCACTTCCCCACGTTCCCTCTACCCGCCCTATACATTCAGGCGGGAGTCACCAGGTCGCAAAACGCCTGGCGGGGTTTCCCCATTCGGAAATCCTCGGCTCACAGCTCGATTATCAGCTCCCCGAGGCTTATCGCAGATTTCTACGTCCTTCTTCGGCTCCAGATGCCAAGGCATCCACCGTTTGCTCTTAAAAACTTGACCACAAAGAAGACCACGACACCCCCGAACCCCCACACATGGGAACCCGGACCATCGCGGCCATATCAGTGTTGGAATCGTCTCCCCCACACACACCGACCCGAAGGCCCGCCCATGCAGAGGTGGCGATCGCACTCTTATACGACACCCGTCAGTCCCACCACCGTCCCAACCCCTCCGAAGAGCAGCCCGACCGGCAACGATCCCAACGAGTATCAAAGATGCTCGCGTCCACTGTGTAGTTCTCAACATACGATCGGCACCAGCCCGCCCCAGCATCCGCTGGCTTGGCACTGACCCGACAAGGAACACCACCCCATCCGACCGGAAGCCGCAACGACTCCCACCCGAACCAGCTGGCGTGCCACCCGATGATCCCCCACCACAAGCAGGGACCCACCGGACAGCCTGGTCCCTCAGGACCCAACAACGTGCACAACACAAACCCGAACCACACCCGACCCGTTCCAACACCCCATGCCCGAAGACACCGAAGCGCGTACTAGGACCAGCTCTGACCGACCTGCATCCACTGTCAACGTTCCACCCATGAGCGACCGGCGAGGACGTACGCCTCGATCCGGCGCCTGGACACCCACACCAACCATCCGGTCAGCATGTTCACGGTGCCAGATGCTCCTTAGAAAGGAGGTGATCCAGCCGCACCTTCCGGTACGGCTACCTTGTTACGACTTAGTCCTAATTACCGATCCCACCTTCGACGGCTCCTTCCACAAGGGTTAGGCCACCGGCTTCGGGTGTTACCGACTTTCATGACTTGACGGGCGGTGTGTACAAGGCCCGGGAACGTATTCACCGCAGCGTTGCTGATCTGCGATTACTAGCGACTCCGACTTCATGAGGTCGAGTTGCAGACCTCAATCCGAACTGAGACCGGCTTTTTGGGATTCGCTCCACCTTACGGTATCGCAGCCCTTTGTACCGGCCATTGTAGCATGCGTGAAGCCCAAGACATAAGGGGCATGATGATTTGACGTCATCCCCACCTTCCTCCGAGTTGACCCCGGCAGTCTCCTATGAGTCCCCGGCCGAACCGCTGGCAACATAGAACGAGGGTTGCGCTCGTTGCGGGACTTAACCCAACATCTCACGACACGAGCTGACGACAACCATGCACCACCTGTGTACCGACCCGTAAGGGGGCAACCATCTCTGGAAGTTTCCGGTACATGTCAAGCCTTGGTAAGGTTCTTCGCGTTGCATCGAATTAATCCGCATGCTCCGCCGCTTGTGCGGGCCCCCGTCAATTCCTTTGAGTTTTAGCCTTGCGGCCGTACTCCCCAGGCGGGGCGCTTAATGCGTTAGCTACGACACAGAAACCGTGGAAAGGTCCCTACATCTAGCGCCCAACGTTTACGGCGTGGACTACCAGGGTATCTAATCCTGTTCGCTCCCCACGCTTTCGCTCCTCAGCGTCAGTAACGGCCCAGAGATCTGCCTTCGCCATCGGTGTTCCTCCTGATATCTGCGCATTCCACCGCTACACCAGGAATTCCAATCTCCCCTACCGCACTCTAGTCTGCCCGTACCCACTGCAAGCCCGAGGTTGAGCCTCGGGATTTCACAGCAGACGCGACAAACCGCCTACGAGCTCTTTACGCCCAATAATTCCGGACAACGCTTGCACCCTACGTATTACCGCGGCTGCTGGCACGTAGTTAGCCGGTGCTTTTTCTGCAGGTACCGTCAAGAACCAAAGGTCCCCTTCTTCCCTACTAAAAGAGGTTTACAACCCGAAGGCCGTCGTCCCTCACGCGGCGTTGCTGCATCAGGCTTTCGCCCATTGTGCAATATTCCCCACTGCTGCCTCCCGTAGGAGTCTGGGCCGTGTCTCAGTCCCAGTGTGGCCGGTCACCCTCTCAGGCCGGCTACCCGTCGTCGCCTTGGTGAGCCATTACCTCACCAACAAGCTGATAGGCCGCGAGTCCATCCCCAACCAAAAAATCTTTCCACGACCAGACCATGCGATCGGCCGTCATATCCAGTATTAGACGTCGTTTCCAACGCTTATCCCAGAGTCAGGGGCAGGTTACTCACGTGTTACTCACCCGTTCGCCACTAATCCACCCAGCAAGCTGGGCATCATCGTTCGACTTGCATGTGTTAAGCACGCCGCCAGCGTTCGTCCTGAGCCAGGATCAAACTCTCCGTAAAAAACGTTCACCACCATCCGAAGACGGCAGCTGAATTTGATGCTGACTGATAGACTGTCTACTGACAATCATTCAATCCAAAGGAATTGTCTCCGAACGACAGACGCAACCAGAAAAGGAAACACCCATCGCACGAGGTCAATAAATTGGCATTGACAATGTGCACGCTGTTGAGTTCTCAAGGACCAGACGCAC
>NZ_JBMPIU010000012.1:0-1085 GCF_049341865.1 Curtobacterium phyllosphaerae
TGTACCTGGCCGTGACGTTGGTGACACTTCGGGGGTTGTGACGCGGCGAGGCCTCCTGGCTTGATGGAGCTGTCTAGTTCAACCATCGCCAGGAGGCCTCGGTGTCCCACGCTAACGCTCGATTGACGCTGCACGGACGACGACTGCTCGTCGCGCGCGTCGTCGAGGATCGCCGTCCCGTCGCGCACGTCGCGAAAGAGCTCGGCGTCTCACGCCAGTGCGCGCACCGGTGGGTGCGCCGGTTCCGCGCCGAAGGTGTCGTCGGCTTGTCGGATCGGTCGAGCCGTCCACGCAGGATGCCGACGAAGACCAGTCCGGAACGCGAAACCCTGGTCCTTGCTGCCAGGATTCGGCTCCGGTTCGGTCCCGCCAGGCTCGCCGCCGAGACCGGCGTCCCGGCGCGGACGATCTCCCGCATCCTCCGCCGGCATGAGGTGCCGCCGTTGGCGTGGTTGGACCCGATCACCGGAGCGCCGATCCGCGCCACCCGAGCAACGACGAACCGATACGAGCACGACCGTCCCGGCGACATGGTCCACGTCGACGTGAAAAAGCTCGGCCGGATCCCCGACGGAGGCGGGTGGCGGTCGTTAGGCCGCGAAGCGACCTCGACGACGCGGCACCGCAAGAACGGGCCGGGCTTCGACTATGTGCACGCTGCCGTCGATGACCACACCCGCCTCGCTTACGCGGAGATCCACCCGGACGAGAAAGGCGCGACCGCTGCCGGGTTCCTGACCCGCGCCGCCGCATACTTCGCCGGCCACGGCATCGCTCGGATCGAGCGGGTGATCTCAGACAACGCGTTCGCCTACCGCCACTCGACCGCGTTCAAGGACGCCGTCGCAGCGCTCGGCGCGAAGCAGAAGTTCATCAAGCCGCACTGCCCATGGCAGAACGGGAAAGTCGAGCGCTTCAACCGGACCCTCGCGACCGAATGGGCTTACCGGCAGCCCTTTACCAGCAACCGAGCACGAGCCGACGCCCTTGCGCCCTGGATCGAGCACTACAACACTGACCGGATCCACTCAAGCCACGGACTCACTCCCGCAGCCCGAGTGTCACCAACCTGATGGCTCAGTACA
>NZ_JBMPIU010000013.1:0-543 GCF_049341865.1 Curtobacterium phyllosphaerae
GGTCTCACGGCTGCGAACGCGGCTCCGGCGCACTACGCTGCGGCGTCGTCGTCGAAGATCCCCGCGCCGGCTGCTGCGGTGCCCGAGGTCCTCGGCGGCAACACCGCCGTCAAGCTCGACGCCGGGTTCGCTGCGGCGCTGAAGAGCTTGGGCCTGACGCCGGGTGTGTCGGGGTCGGCGACCCTGACCGATGGTTCGGTGCACTTCCCGATCACCGGCGGCAGCGTCGTGTACTGGT
The DNA here is from genome assembly GCF_049341865.1 of Curtobacterium phyllosphaerae. Taxonomy (NCBI): domain Bacteria; kingdom Bacillati; phylum Actinomycetota; class Actinomycetes; order Micrococcales; family Microbacteriaceae; genus Curtobacterium; species Curtobacterium phyllosphaerae. The sequence goes on from NZ_JBMPIU010000013.1 coordinate 239, forward strand.
CCCCGGACTCCGGCTACCGCCCCTACGTGCAGGGCATCCTCGAGCACGACGGTTCGGGCCTGACGCTGACGGCTGGGTCCACGACGGTCACGCTGTCGAACTTCACCGTCAACCCGGGCAACAGCAAGCTCTACGGTGATGTCGCGGTGAACGGCACGACCGCGGTCAGCCAGGCGTACCTGTTCTCGCTGCACGGTGGGACCCTCAAGCCCCTCCAGCTCGACGGCAACGACGCGATCCTGACCGGCACCACCGTGCACGTGTCCTCCGACGCTGCGGCGCTGCTGAACAAGACCTTCAGCACC